>CANRDK010000009.1 GCA_947629345.1 uncultured Clostridia bacterium | reverse complement strand
TTTTCCGCTTCTCCTTTCGCTTTTCCATGATTTCTTTCCTCCCACCTCTTTTTGTCCAACTTTTGGGGTCCATTTCAGGGAAGGGGGCAGGCAAAATAAGGGCAAAAAATAAGGGCATTCCAATGATGGAACGCCCGCATTGAGTATCCCGTCATTGTTGCCACACAATTTCTCTCACATATGGAAAGAAGGATACACTAAATGCCAGTGTAGCCATATGTGAGAAAAATATAAAATTGTGTGGCACCCTCAGTATACCACAGTGCAGTAAAATTTGCAAGATTTTTTTGATATTTGATTGAAATGGGTTGAAAGCAGTTGCCTCCGTGCGTTCAATGGGATCCTTCGCTACGCTACTTCGCGCAAGGACGGCGCTCGTGCCGCGCTTAGACACAAATAGAATGCGCGCGGGGCAGGATGAGCGTAGGCGCAAAAGCAGACGTCATAAAAACACATGCTGGGTGGGGTAGAGTGCGTGGGTGCCGTTGCGGGCGAGAAAATTCTCGGGCGAGCCGCAGAGGAGGGTCCTGCTCTCTCCCCCTTTCACCCTGTACTCATTGCCGCAGCCCTGCGGGATCTTTAAGATCTGCCCGACGCGGGGTTCCGCCGAGAGGCCGTTCTCCCTCGCGAGGAGGCAGGGCGGCACGCTAAACGCACGGGCGATGCTAAGAAGGGTCTGCCCGCTCTTCACACGGTAAAAAAGAGAGGCGCTGAACTTCAATTCCATGCAATATGATATGAATTTTTTCATATTTATGTGACGAAATTCATACAATACGGCATGAACTTGTACCGCACGGCGGCGATCGTGACGATCTTTTCCGCCCTCGAACACGGCCTCGGATTTCTGTACCGCATCATCCTCTCCCGTACCCTCGGCAGCGAGGGGCTCGGCGTCTATCAGGTGGCGCTGACCGTCTTTGCCGTCTTTTTGACGATCTGCTCCTCGGGGCTGCCCATCACCCTCTCCCGCGTCATCTCCAAACACAGGGCGCGGCGGTATAAAAGGGGGGAACACGCCGCCACGACGGCCGCCGTCATCATCACGTTGAGCATTTCTGTTCCATTAACAATTTTGCTCTTTCTCCTGCGGAAGCCCTTTTCTGCCGTCTTTTCGGATCCCCGCTGCGCCGACGTGTTCTATATCTTCCTCTTCGGCCTCTCCTTCACCTCCGTTTATGCGATCATAAGAGGCAGTTTTTGGGGAAACAAGCGGTTCTTCGCCTACTCCCTCATCGAGCTCATCGAGGAGATCGTGATGATCTTTGTGGGCGTTTTGCTCCTCATTGTGTTCGATTCAGGCGTGGCGGATGTCAACAAGGCAGGGGTCGCCGTGCTGGTCAGTTATTTATGTTCCTTTACGATTGCAGCTGTCTATTTCTTTGCGCGGGGCGGGAGATTGGCCTCGCCCAAGGGGGAACTTCTGTCCCTGCTTCGGGCCTCTCTCCCCGTGACGGCGATGCGGACTTCCTCCTCCCTCATGAGTTCGCTCATCTCCGTCCTCTTCCCCATGCGGCTGATGGCGGCGGGATACTCGTCCGCAAGGGCAATGAGCGAATACGGCGTCATCTACGGCATGGTGATGCCCGTTCTCATGATCCCCTCCTCCCTCATCGGCTCCATTGCCCTCGTGCTCGTGCCTGAGCTCTCGGAATGCTTTTACAGGGGAGAGAAGGAGAAGGTCTCCGCGCTCGTTGAAAAGGCTCTCAACGCGACCCTGCTCATTGCCTGCCTGCTCGTGCCCTTCTTTATCGCCTGCGGGGAAGGCGTCGGCGTGCTCCTCTATTCCAACGCCGCGAGCGGTCAGATCATCGAAAAAAGTGCACTTATGCTCATTCCAATGAGCCTCACGATGATCTCGACAAGCCTCTTGAACTCCCTCGGCTGTGAGAAACAGACCCTCCTCATCTTCGCCCTCGGGAGCTTTGCAATGCTGCTCTGCGTGTGGTTTCTTCCCAAATATTTGGGGAGCGGGGCGCTCGTCGTGGGCATGTGCTGCGACTATCTCCTCTGCGCCGTGTGCTCGCTGCGGCTGCTCGGAAAAAAGACGGGAAGGCTGCGTTCGGGCAAATATGTTTTAAAACTTGCCCTCGCGTTTGTCCCCGTCTGCGCGGTCGGCGTGCTCGCGCGGATGCTGCTGATGCGCTGGATGAGCTACATTCCCGCCCTCGTTCTGACGATCTTTCTCATCCTCGGGCTGGAAGCCACGGTTTTGAGCATCTTCAAACTCTTTGACCTCCGCGCGTTCTTCCTGAAGTTTGTGCCCAAGAAAAAAATCAAAGCTATGTAACAAAAAAGAGCCTCCGCGGCTCTTTAATTTTGTTCTATCGGCTCCCCCTCTTCGGGAGGATTGGCCCTCTCTTCGGTCTCCTCGGGCTGTGCGGGAGCCTCGGCGGGGGCCTTTTTCGGCTTCAGCATCGAGAGCCCCTTCTTGATGAGGTCGAAGAGGAAGGGGTCGCGCAGGACCACGAGCATGATGAAATAGATCACGACCCCCGACGCGATGAGGACGATGAGGCTCCACAGGGCAACGGGCATCAGATATTTCAACCCAAAGAGCGCTCCGCCCATCACGATCCCCGCGATCCAATACCGCCATGAACAGGTAAAGATGGGCTTGAGGGAGAACTGCTTGGTTTTCCGGATATAGAGGAAGCCCGTGAGCGTCACCGTGAATTCGGCAAGCACGGAGGCAACGGCCGCCCCCACCGAGGAAAAGAAGGGAATGAGGATGAGATTCAGCGTAAAATTCACCACTGCGCCCGAACAGATCGTAAGCGTAAGGACATTCTCCTTCCCGACGGGGACAAAATACTGCAATCCGTTGACGTGGGACATGCCGATACAGAGCAATAGGAGGCTGAAGATGGGCAAAAGGACGGCGCATTTTTCATACCCGGGGCCATAGTAGACGGGCGTAAAGACGCTTGCAATGGAGATGAATCCAAACATGATGGGGATCGCCATCATCCACACATAGCGGTAGGAATTATAGAGATAGTATTTGACCCTCTCCATATCCCCTGCTTTGTAGGTGCTTGCAATGCGTGGGATCATGACGATGCCGAGCGCCGTCACGGCCGCAAGGGCAACTTTTACGATCTTTTCGGACTGTTCATAGTAGCCGTTTTCGTTGTAGCCGTTTGAGAACCAGCCGAGCATGGACTTGTCGAGCACCGTATACACTTGTGAGGCAATGCAGGGAAGAAAGAGTACCAAGATCGTCTTGAAATCGTGGAAGGGATTGATCCCCTTGACCCTGACAAGATATTTCGGAAGGAACAGCCAAAGAGAGAGATTGCCGAGCACGATGGATCCCGTCATAAAGAGGGTATACAGCGGAAGATCGTCGCTGTCCTTCACAAAGAAAAAGATAGCGGCGATACAGATATAGCGAGCAACGGTACTGCAGAGCGCCGTCTTGCCGAATTCCTCCATCCCCTGCATGAACCAAGCGATGTCAACGACGACGTTGAGGAGGTTCATGGAAAAGATAAGCGTGACGACGAGATTGTCCCTCGCAAAGATGAACGCGTAACCCATGTATGCCGCAAAAGTCACGAGAGAAGTCAGAAAGCGCAACAAAAAGATTTCCCAAAAGGCTCGGCTGCGGGCCTCCTTGTCGTCCTGCACGTAGCCGATGGAGCGCTGGCCATAAGTGGCTGTCCCGAGCGCGGCAGTGATCACAAAATACGCCGCCATCGACTCCGCGTAGCTGTAGAGCCCGACCGTACCGACGCCGAGCACGCGGGAGACATAGGGCGTCACCACGAGGGGCGACACAAGCAACAACACCTGATGGATGAAGTTGTAGATAAAGTTTTTTTTGATACTCTTGTTTGTCATGCTCCGTCAGTCCATGGTCTTGAGCGCTTCAAAGGCGCTCAGGATCACGTCGTCCATGTCGTAATATTTATACTGTCCGAGGCGGCCGCCGAAGAAAACGTTTGTCTCCTTCTCCGCCAAAGCGCGATATTTCGCATATAAGTCGCTGTTTTTTTGATCGTTGACGGGATAATAGGGCTCGTCCCCGACCTTCCAAGCGGAGGAATATTCCCTCGAGATGACCGTCTTCGGCTGGGTACCGAACTCAAAGTGCTTGTGCTCGATGATGCGGGTGAAGGGCACTTCCGCCGCCGTGTAGTTGACGACCGCATTGCCCTGATAGTTGGGCATATCCAAAACTTCCGTCTCGAACCGCACCGAGCGGTATTCGAGGGGACCGTAGCAATATTCGAAGTATCTGTCGATCGCGCCCGTGTAAATTATTTTGTCCGCTTCATCCAAAAATTCACACTTATGTGCAAAAAAGTCGCATTCAAGCCGCACTTCGATGCCCGAAAGCATCTTCTCTATCATCTGTGTGTAGCCGCCGATCGGAATGCCCTGATAGCGGTCGTTGAAGTAGTTGTTGTCGAAGGTGAAGCGGACGGGCAGGCGGCGGATGATGAAGGCGGGCAGCTCTGTGCACTTCTTCCCCCACTGCTTTTCCGTGTACCCCTTGACGAGCTTTTCGTAGATGGTCTTTCCGACGAGATTGATTGCCTGCTCCTCGAGATTTTTGGGCTCCTCCACATAGGATGCACCACGCTCCTCCGCGATGCGGGCCTCCGCCTCGGCGGGCGTAAAGACGTCGGGCCAAAGCTTTGTGAAGGTGTTCATGTTGAAGGGCAGATTGTAGCACTCCTCATGGTACCTTGCGACGGGGCAGTTGATATAGTTGTTGAACTCGGCAAACTGATTGACATATTCCCAAATTGCCCTGTCGGAGGTGTGGAAAATGTGTGCGCCGTAGCGGTGAACATTGATCCCCTCAACATTCTCGGTGTAAATATTTCCGCCGATATGTGCGCGTTTTTCGATGACGAGGCACTTTTTGCCCCGCTTGGTGAGCTCGTGTGCACACACCGCGCCGAATAGCCCGCTTCCAACGATGAGATAGTCATATTTTTTCATAATTCTCTGTCCCCCTGTCATTACCTCTTATAATTTTTTTCCATAAATCTCAGGTATTCGCCCGAGATGATATGGGAGAGCCAATCTTGGTGGGCCAAATTCCACGCGACCGTGGGGCCGATGCCCGTCTCAAAAGTATATTTTGGCCTCCAGCCGAGCTCCGTCATGATCTTTGTGGGGTCCATCGCATAGCGAAGGTCGTGCCCAGCCCTGTCCTTGACGAATGTGATGAGGCTCTCGGGTTTCTCAAGCTCCTTCAGGATGCGCTTCACGACCTCGAGATTGGTCCTCTCGTTGTGGCCGCCGATGTTGTAGACCTCCCCATCTCTCCCCTTCCGCACGATGAGGTCGATGGCCGTGCAGTGGTCATAGACATGCAGCCAGTCTCTCACATTCGCACCCTTGCCGTAGACGGGAATGGGCTCATCGGCGAGCGCTTTCTTGATGACGAGCGGGATGAGCTTTTCGGGGAAATGGTAGGGCCCGTAGTTGTTGGAACAGCGGCTGACCGTGACGGGCAGGCCGAACGTCCGATGATAGGCGAGCACGAGGAGGTCGGCAGAGGCCTTGGAGGCGCTGTAGGGACTCGAAGTGTGAATGGGCGTCTCCTCGGTGAAAAAGAGATCTGTCCGCTCGAGCGGGAGGTCGCCGTACACCTCATCCGTGGACACCTGATGGTACCGCTTGATCCCGAACTTGCGGCAGGCGTCCATGAGCGTCTGGGTGCCGAGGACGTTCGTCTCGAGGAAGATCCTCGGATTTTCGATGCTCCTGTCCACATGGCTCTCCGCGGCAAAGTTGATGACGTAGTCGAACTTTTCCTCCTCAAAGAGGGCAAACACCGCCTCCGCATCGCAGATATTTGCATGCACAAAGCGAAAGTTTGGCTTGTCGAGGACGGGTTCCAGCGTCTCGAGATTGCCCGCATAGGTCAAAGCGTCGATGCAGACGAACCTGTCGTTCGGATAGGTATTTACCATGTAGTGGCAGAAGTTGCCGCCGATAAACCCGGCCCCGCCGGTGATGAGAAAGTTGGACATGGATCTCCTCGCTATTTTCTTCTTCCCAACAGGACTCCCACACGGAAGCGGAGACCATTGGAGCGGTAATATTTTGTTGAAAAAATGATCTTCAATTTATAGGAAAATTTTTTCTTGGCGTCCCGTGCCAAGATCAGGGTCTTGAGGTCCTCTTTGCCGATCTCACTGCCGTACAGAGAAATGATTTCCCTTACGCACGGCAGCAACGCATACACGCCCTTCTTGTGTCCCGCTTTTTTGCTGCCGATGAGGTTCGCCCCATGCTGACGGTAAAGGATATATCCCTCGCGGTCGTAAACAAAGTTTGCCGTATACATCGCGAGGAGATAGAGCCAATAATCGTGCAAAGCCAGCCCCGTGGGGTAATGTTTTGTGCATTGGGCGAGGAATTTTCGATCAAAGACGATGGTACAGCCCGTTGCGACATTATGAAAGGCGGCGGTATAGCGGTCGATCTTCAATTTTTTCCGTTCCTCCATCATGCCGAGACGGTTGAGTTCCCCGTCTGCGACAATGAGATTGGAACAGTACATCGTGCCCTTGGGGGTATCCCCCTGCGCCTCGATCAGCTCTGCCGCCCGTGCGAGCTTTTGGGGAAGCCATACGTCGTCCTGATCGCTGAGTGCATAATAATCGTAATCGGTATCCTTGACGGAAAAGATCAAATCGAGGAAATTGTAACAGAAAAATTTGTTCTTTTCATTGACGGCATAGGTGAAGCAGTCGTATTTCTCCGCATATTCCCGAAGAATTTCAAGGGTGCCGTCCGTCGAGCAGTCGTCCGCAACTTTGATCGCCACCTCAACGCCCTCCTGTGAGAGAATGCTGTCGAGCTGTTCCCTTAAAAATTTTTCGCCGTTATAGGCACATAAGAGCACAAGAAACTTTTTCATTTGCATCCTTCCCCCGTAACTTCGCCGAGATACCGCTTCAGGGCGTCCTGCCAATCGGGCAGACGGTGAAAGCCGTTCTCCGTCAGTTTCTCCTTATCCAAGACGGAATTCTTGGGCCGCCTTGCCTGCTGCGGCACGAGGCTGAGATATTCCTCAGTGGAAACGGGGTGCACCTGTACCTCCTTCCCCGCGAGGCGGAAGATCTCACATGCAAATTCGTACCAACTGCATGTGCCCTCATTTGTGGCATGGTACACGCCGTACTTCTCTGTCACGATCATATCCGCAAGGAGCACGGCAAGGTCGGGCGTATAGGTCGGGGAGCCGATCTGGTCGCACACGACATTGAGTTCCTTTTTAATCTCCGCAAGGCGGAGCATCGTCTTGACAAAGTTCTTTCCGTTCCTTCCGAATGCCCATGAGATGCGGACGATGAAGAAGCGGTCGAGGGCGGCCATGACCTGCGCTTCCCCCTCCGCCTTGGTCCTGCCGTAGACGGAACGGGGAGAAATTTCGTCATCGGGGGAATACGCTCCCCGCTTTTCGCCGTCAAAGACGTAATCGGTGGAGATGTACAAAAACTTTGCGCCGACCTTTGCCGCCGCCTCGGCGAGGTATTTCGTCCCGAGGACATTGACAGAACGGCAGAGTTCCTCTTCGCTCTCCGCGCCGTCCACGGCAGTATAGGCGGCACAGTGAATGACCGCCTGCGGCCTCACCCTCTCCATATACGCATGCACGGCGGCCTCATCGGCAATGTCAAACGTGTCGCGGTCGGCGCCGATGACTTCATGCCCCCGCCGCTCCAATTCGAGACAGACGTCGCTCCCGAGCTGCCCCTTCGCTCCCGTCACAAGGATCTTCATCGCTTATCCCCTGTAAATGAATCTGACGTCGCTGTCCCTGAAGAGCGGCGCGTTCTTGTCCTTTTCGGAGAGAATGGGGCCTCTTATGCCCCAATCGACGCCGAATGCGGGATCGTCGAACCGCACGCTCCTGTCCGACGGCTTGTCGTAGTAATTGTCCACTTTATACTGCACTTCCACATGGTCCGTGAGGGTCACAAAGCCGTGCAAAAAGCCCTGCGGAATGTAGAGCTGGCGGAAGTTCTCGGCAGTGAGCCGCACCTTGATCCACTTCATATAGGTGGGAGAGCCCTCTCTCACATCGACGATGACGTCGTCGATCTCCCCGCGGGTACAGCGGATGAGCTTGGTCTGGCAGAAGGGGTCGAGCTGGCAGTGAAGTCCGCGGACGATGCCCCTCTCTGCGCTATAGCTCTGATTGTCCTGCACAAAGACGGGCACATTGAGCCCCGCCTCTTTCAGTTTTTTTTCGCTGAATGTTTCGGTAAACCAGCCGCGGCTGTCGCCAAACACCTGCGGTTCGATGATATACGCTCCCTCGAGCTCTGTCTTGAGAATGTTCATCTGTTCTCCTCTTGGCGCTGCGGACGATCCAAAAGTTCCTTCACGATCGCTCGCTTTTTGCGGTATTCCTTCCACTTTCCGATCTGAAACAGGGGGAGGCAAAAGCACATGAACTTCAGATAGGAACGCTTATGCCGCCTTAAAAACCGCACGGCCTCCCTCTCTCCGTAGCACTTTTCCATGTACACGCGCATGCCCCTGCAACTCTCGCGGAATCTCCTCTCGCTGAATGTGTTCTTCCCCGAAAAACTTGCTCCTTCGAGATGATACATGTGGGCGTTCGGGACGGAAATCGCGCGATAAGTTGTATTTTTTTTCATACGGAAGGTGAATTCACACTCTTCCGCATACATAAAAATGTCCTCGTCGAATCCGCCGATCTTGTCGATGACGTCGCGGCGGATCATCATGTCCGCCCCCGTGATATAGCCGACATCGAGCGGCTTTCCCGTGTAGTTATACTCCGAGGAGAGCCTCTTTCGGAACAGCTTGCGGAAAATTTTGACGCAGATGCTCATGTCCCGCCTGTCCGTCTTGGCAGACGGAAGGGCACGGCGATAGGAGTGTGTGGGTTTCCCCTCAAAATCAAGCAGATCCCCCCCGCAGATGCCGCAGTCGGGAGTCTGTTCCATGAAATCGAAGAGCTCCTTGATGAAATTTTCCTTGAGGAGAATATCCGTATTCAGCCAGAGGATATATCTTCCGCTCGCCATTTTCAGCCCGAGGTTGAACGCCTTGGAAGTGCCGAGGTTCCCGCCCGCCTGCACATAGAGGATGCGGTCTCCGAAGAGAGCTTGCAGCTGTTCCCCCGAGCCGTCAGGGCTCGCATTGTCGATCAGGATGATCTCATAGGAAATGCCGTCCGTCTCACGGAAGATGCTCTCGAGCGCATTCTTTGCGAGTTCGAACGTGTTGTAGTTGATCATGATGACGGAGACGTCCATATCAATACATGATCCTCCCCTCTGCCACCTGCATGAGGTGCCTGCCGTAGGCGTTCTTCTGCATGAGCTCCGCCTGTACTTTCAGTTCCTCTTTCGTGATCCAGCCGCTCGTGTAGGCGATCTCCTCGGGACAGGAGATCATGAGCCCCTGCCTCTCCTCGATCATGCGGACGAACGCCGAGGCCTCCGCAAGCGATTCAAAGGTCCCCGTGTCCAGCCACGTGAAGCCGCGGCCGAAGGTGACGACGTCGAGACGGTCCCCCGCAAGATAGATTTGGTTGACTGTCGTAATTTCAAGCTCCCCTCTCTCGGAGGGCTGAATTTTTTTTGCGATTTTTACAATGTCGTTCGGGTAGAAATACAGCCCCACGACGGCATAGTTGGACTTGGGCCGCTTGGGCTTCTCCTCGATGGAGACGGCCCTGCCCGCTTCATCGAACTCCACGACGCCGAAGCGCTCGGGGTCGGGCACATAGTAGCCAAAGACGGTCGCCCTGCCGTTTGAGACGTTGTTCACGGCCCTCTGCAGATTCTTTTTGAGTCCGTTCCCATAGAAGATATTGTCGCCGAGGACCATGCACACGTCGTCGTCCCCGATGAAATCTGCCCCGATGATGAACGCCTGCGCGAGGCCCTCGGGCCGCTCCTGCACGGCATAGGAGAGCTTGAGGCCGAACTTTTTGCCGTCGCCCAAGAGCTGCTCGAAGCGGGGGGTGTCCAAAGGGGTGGAGATGATGAGGATATCCCGAATCCCCGCGAGCATGAGGGTGGAGAGCGGGTAATAGATCATGGGTTTATCGTACACGGGCAAGAGCTGCTTGCTTGTCACCGTTGTGAGCGGATACAGCCTTGTTCCGCTTCCGCCCGCAAGAATGATTCCTTTCATTTACTTTCTCCTTTGAGGTATAGCCGTCATTCAGTTCCTTTGATAACACGGGAATGCACAGATTCTTTTCTTACTATTTTTGATAAAATGAGAATAAATAGGAAGAAGAGTATATCAACATATATATTATACATTCCAGATGTGCACACTAAAAAATTGCTCAATGAACTCATCATTTGTGCAATCAAAAATTCCTTTCCCCCACATTTGACATGTTTCAGGTAGAAAATATAGTAAAAGATTTTTTCCAGAACGGCATACAGCGCTCCCTGGGCTATACCGAATAAAATAACACCGAACCAACCAAAGTTCAAATAGGCCTCCATCACGGCGCCGCCGCGGAGCCCAAAATGATTTTCCCAGCCGAAAAGACC
Source organism: uncultured Clostridia bacterium (assembly GCA_947629345.1). Classification (GTDB taxonomy): domain Bacteria; phylum Bacillota; class Clostridia; order Christensenellales; family Borkfalkiaceae; genus Gallimonas. Next base: position 19,499 of record CANRDK010000009.1, on the reverse strand, counting down.
GTATGTAGTGATTCTTCCATACGACCATTCCAAGCGGAAAGGAGAAAGGCGAGACGGAATAAAAGACATGAACCCGGCAAAGTACGTTTTTCCATACCAATAGGAGTTTTCAAATTTACGTTCAAACCCCCTTAAGATGAAAGCTCCGTCCCGTATATCGGAAAAATTATTACCATATAAAAGATCGGTAATGATTCCGCCTATATCGATCCATCGCCCGTCTCGTACAAATCCGATTACGATTCCCACCATAGCGATTGCAAAGAATATTGCAATCAATTGTACCATTTTTGCCAAGCCTGATTTTAATTTTGAGCCGAATTTTCCAACTCCATAGATATATAATAGCACAATCGGAGGCAAGACACTCACCAAAACCGAGCCTCTCCCTCCGGAAAATAACATGGTAAGAACAGCAATTATAAACTTAAAGATGTTTTCCTTATGATATATCATTCTTACGCCAAAATAAATTGCATAAATCATGATGATTTCATTCAATGCAAGATAAATCGGCGATATTGGCGTATCGTAATAAAACGAACGGCCGTTATTGAAAAGCGGCAATCCTCCGTTATATACAAAGACAATTAGATACCATGCAAGTATAAAAAAGATAAACGAATTTTCCAATACGCGGTCACTGATTTGATTTGCCCAATTATATACGACTTTACATACCCTCTTGTTGCGGTTAAACTCCACAAAGAGCATTGTTGAAAATGTCAAAATCAGCCCGATACAATTCATGGTCACACATTGATCAAGGTACGGGAAGTATGCAGTATGATCCTTGATCCCAAGTGCCGCCCACGATTCGGGTTGCGTATAAAAAATCGGAGAAATGAACACCGAAAAACAGTATACAAATAAGGAAATATTAAAGATGGAAAAAATATATCTATGCTTAGATAGCTTTACGCAAAAATAAATCACGAAAAGCAAAATCGCAAACACATAGCATAATAGTGCCGTGGTACCCAACTTACATCTCCTCAACCGTTTCGATTCAAAGTTATTCTATATGAATTTTACACTTATAATTCAATTTACGTGATCCAAACGATCCTTCAATACTTCATAGAGTTTTTCGGCGGAGCAATCCCACGAATATTTTTCAAGGCATGTTTTTCCGCATTCTTTGACAAGAGAATTCAACTCATAATTATATTCTTGGGGCGAAACATACACGGCGTCCTCCCCAAAGACTTCATGCATGACTTCCGTATCTGAGACGATGACACAAGAAGCGCCCGACGCGAGCGCCTCAAGAGGCGGAAGTCCGAATCCCTCATAGAACGTGACGAACAGAAATGCTTTACAATCCACCATCAAAGATTTTGCTTCCTCATCGGACACATAGCCGAGGAGCTTTACATTTTCGGGAATTTGTTCCTTGATTTCCGAAAAGACCTTGGAATTCATGCCGCCCGCGACCGCAAATGTCTCTTGGGGATTCCGCCTCGCCGTCTCAACGATCCATTTTAAATTCTTATTGGGCTCGAGGCTGCTCATGGCAAAAAAGAAATTTCCGCGCGCAAGTCCATATTTTTGCAGCGTTTCATCGTTCGGGATCCCTTTGTCAAAATGTTGCCACGAATTCGGAGCGACCACGATCTTTCCCTTCGCTTTGGGATAATACTTTTCGATCTCCCTCTTGGAAAATTCCGAGACAGTGATGATGGTTCTCGCTCTCTTTGCAATATTTTTCATCAAAAAGCGATACCAAAGGCGAAATTTAAAGCTGAAAAACTCGGGGTGGACGCAGACCTTCACATCGTGGATACATACGATTTTCGGAGCAAAGAGAGGCGCAGAATTGCATAGATTGAGAGAGATCGCCTTTTGTCTTTTGACATAGCGGGAAAAGGTGGTGAGCTCCCAAAGAGTGCCCGTCTTTTTGCCGCGGACGACGACCTTGATATTCTCGAACGCGGGAACGTGCTCCCGTGCATCGGCTGGGATGAGAAGTTCCACCTCCTTATCCCGACACAGAGCGTCGAGGCGGGAGACGATCTCGCCCGCATACCGCTGAACGCCTGTCTTTTTCTGGCCGTAAAATTTTCCGTTGATCACAATTTTCATGGCAGCGGTCTCAATAACTCACGATGAGGATGCGGCAGTTCCCCTTGATGGTGTAGCGGTGGCAGGTGAGGAGCCACGTTTCCCCCTGCGAAATGTATGTCTTGCCCTCCGTGCCCTCCATGGTCCCCTCCCCCGTAAGGACGAGCGCAACGCTGAACTTGCTGAGCGGGGCAAAGAAGGTATACTCGCCCGAAGCGTTGTACTCCGTAACGGTGAGATGGCCGATGACGCCGAGCATCTTATTTGCCTTGCGGTTGGCGGAGAGGATGCTCCTGCCCGTCGGCATGGGGGAACGCTTCAGATTGAGGACGTCCATCGCCTTTTTGAGGTGGAGCTGGCGGGGCTTGCCGTTGTCGTCGAGCCTGCCGTAGTCATAGAGGCGGTAGGTGGCGTCCGACGTCTGCTGGATCTCGCAGATGAGGCATCCCGCGCCGATGGCGTGAACGGTGCCCGCGGGGATATAGAACACCTCCCCCTCCTTGACGGGGATCTTGTTGAGAAGGGATTCGATCGTGCCGTCCTTGACGGCCCTGCGCACTTCCGCCTTGCTGACGTCGCGGTTGAAGCCCAAATAGAGATAGGCCCCCTCGTCGGCGCCGAGAACGTACCACATTTCATTCTTTCCGCCGTCCTTTTCGTGCTTGCGCGCGTAGCGTTCGCCCGGGTGGACCTGAATGGAAAGATTTTCGTGTGCGTCGATATATTTCACCATGATGGGGAGACGCTTGTGCTTCTCGCCATACTCGCCGACATACTCCCAGCCGACGGTGTCGTAGAACTCCGAGAGCGTCTTTCCCGCATATTCTCCGCTTGCAATGATACTCTCTCCGCTCGGATGGGTGGAAACTTCCCAGCTCTCCGCAACCTTTTTGAGGTCGCCGATATCTTTATGGAGCACGTCGCGGACCTTTGTCCCGCCCCACAGCATGGTTTTATAGATGGAATTCAAACGGATCATGTCAAACCTCGAAACCCGTCAAACGCAAAAGGTCCTTTCTGACCGCAGCGATACGCGCTTCCGCACTTTCGCGTTTTCCGTTTACGCCGATGTAAAATTTTATTTTGGGCTCGGTGCCCGACGGACGGACGCAGCACCAGCCGTTTTCCAATGTGAAGCGAAGGACGTTGCTCTTGGGGAGCCCCGTGCCCTCCGCCGCACAGTCGAGGAGCGCGACGACGCGTTCGCCGCCGAGCCTTTCGGGGGGAGCCTTGCGGATCGCCAGCATGGCGTCCTGAATGCGTTCCGCCCCCTCTGCCCCCGCTGCGGTGACCGTGAAGAGATCCTCCGCATAGTAGCCGTATTTTTGATACATTTGCTCCATGACGTCGGGGAGGGTCAGCCCCGCTTCGGCATAGAAAGCCGCCGCCTCCGCAAGAAGCATGACGGCCGCAACGGCGTCCTTGTCCCTCGCATACGTCCCCGCGAGGCAGCCGTAGCTCTCCTCGAAGCCGAATTCATAGACATATGCGCCCAAATTGCCGTCTGTCCTGCCGTATTTTTCGCGGACGAGCTCAAACTTATGGATCTGTTCGCCGATATATTTGAAGCCCGTGAGCGTTTCGATGACCTTGAGGCCGTATTCTTCTGCGATGGGACGGGCCATCGCGGAGGAGACAATGGTGGTGACGAGCGCGCCATCTCCCTCTTTCGGCAAGAGGCCCGATTCCCTGCGGCGGGAGAGGACATATTCTGCGATGAGGAGCCCGCTCATATTGCCCGAAAATCGCACATAAGTGCCGTTTTTTGCCCTTGCGTAGACGCCGAGACGGTCCGCATCGGGGTCGGTGGCGAGAACGAGGTCGGCCCCCTTTTCTCTCGCAAGTGCAAGGGCGAGCGTGAATGCCGCGGGGTCCTCGGGGTTGGGATAGGTAAGCGTTGTGAAATCGGGGTCGGGGAGCTCCTGTTCGGGCACGACATACACGTTTTCAAAGCCGAGCTCCCTCAGAACTCTTCTGACGGGCACATTCCCCGTCCCGTGCAGAGGGGTATATACGATCTTGAGTTTCTTCCCCTGCGCCCTGACCGCTTCGGGGGAGAGGGAGAGAGACTTCACCGCGGCGAGATAAGCCGCATCCACCTCCTCGCCGACAGTGACGAGAAGCCCCCGTGCCTTTGCCTCCGAGGGCTCCATGCGGCGGATGCTGCCGTAGTCGGTCCGCCGTACGCATTCGATGATATTTTTATCGTGCGGGGGAACGATCTGCCCGCCGTCCGACCAATAGACCTTATAGCCGTTATAGGCGGGGGGATTGTGGCTCGCCGTGATGACGACACCCGCCGTCGCGTGAAGGTAACGCACCGCAAAGGAGAGTTCTGGCGTGGGCCGTAAACTTTCGAAGAGAAATGCCTTGATGCCGTTCGCCGCAAGGATACAGGCCGTGTCGAGGGCAAATTCCCCCGACATGTGCCTTGAATCATAGGCAATGACGGCGCTGCCGTGTTCTGCCGCGCCGTTGATGTAGTCCGCAAGGCCCTGCGTGGCCCTTCCTACCGTATAAAAATTCATGCGGTTGGGGCCCGCGCCTACGATCCCGCGCAGTCCCCCCGTGCCGAAGGTGAGCTCCCGATAGAATCTGTCCTCGATCTCCCTCTCATCGGAGATCTCCCTCAGTTCCCTCTTCGTATCTTCATCAAAGACGCCGCTATTCAGCCAGCGGCGGTATTCCGAACGGTAGTCCATAGATCACAAAAGCTCCTCTTTTCCCCTCTTTTTGAGTTCGTCCACGAGCTTTTTCACGTCCTGTGCCCTCTCCTTGGGGCAGACGAGAACGGCATCGGGCGTCTCCACCACGACGAGGCCTTCGACCCCGACGAGCGCGACCGTCCTGCTTCCTGCGTATACGGTGCTGTTCTTCACATCCACGAGGACGCCGTCGCCGACGACGATATTCCCCTCTTCATTCTCCTGTCTGACGGCAGAGAGCATGTCCCAGCTCCCGACGTCGCTCCAGCCGAATTCCCCGGGGACGACCAAGATGTCGCTGCTCCTCTCCATGATGCCGTAATCCACGGAGACGGGAGAGATCTTCGCATAGGTCTCCCGCAGGAGTTCCTCCTCCCTGTCCGTGCCGATCGCCTCTCCGAATTCGCCGAAGCGGGCGAAGAGCTCGGGCAGGAGCCGTTGATAGTGCTCCAAGATGGTAGAAATTTTCCAGACGAACATGCCGCTGTTCCACACATAGTCCCCGCTCCTGAGATATTCCTCCGCCTGTTCGAGCGGGGGCTTTTCCACAAAGCGGACGACCTCCTTTACCGGCCCCTCCGCCTCTCGGAAGCGGATATAGCCGTACCCCGTGGCGGGGAAGGTGGGCGTGATGCCGATCGTGACGAGTTTCCCCGTCTCCTCGGCGGCGCGGATCGCGATCCTGAGCGTCTTTGCAAAGGTCTCCTCGTCCCTGATATAGGCGTCTGAGGGGGTGATGACCATGATGCCGTCTCCTCTCGTCTTTAAGAGCTCGACGGCGGCATAGCCGATACAGGCGGCGGTGTTGCGGGCGGCAGGCTCGGCGAGAATGTTCTCTGCGGGGATCCTGCCCCCAATGACTGCCTCCATGGGATCCCGCTGGGTCTCGTTGGTGGCGATATAGATATTTTCGGGCAAGGTCACGCGGCAGAGGCGCGCAATGGCCTCGTTGACCATGACGTCCTTCCCGCTCAGATTGAGGAGCTGCTTGGGGGTTTTGGTGCGGGAAAGCGGCCAAAATCTTGTTCCGCCGCCCCCCGCCATGACGATTCCGTAGATATTCATGCTATAACCGTTACTCTTCCGCGAATTCTTTGAAGAGCGCGCGGATATTGTTTTGATATGCCTCCTCGGAGAACAGCCTTTCCGCCCTCTCCCTTGCGGCCTGTGCATAGCGGGAGGCGAGCGCTTCGTCGGAAGAGATCTTCTCGACGGCCTGTGCAAAGGCCTCGGCATTGCCGTTTTCGACCTCTTCGCCCGTCTCTCCCTTGAGAGATACATAGTTGACGCCCGAGCCCTCGATCGTGAACGTGACGGAGGGCTTGCCCATCATCATCGCCTCGGCGAGGGCGACGCCGAATGCCTCATTCTTGGTGACGGAGGGGAAACAGAAGATATCGCAGGCCATGAGATAGGCCTTGCGCTCCTCCTCGTCCACCTGTCCCAAAAAGGTGACCTTGGGGTCCTCTTCTGCGAGCGCTTTCAAAGAATCTGTCAGGGGGCCCTCCCCGCCGATACATACGGCATAGCCGTTGGGAAGATATTGGCTCGCCCTGACGAGGTATTCCATGCCCTTATAGGGGACATGTCTGCCGAGCGCAAAGAGGAGGGTGCGGCCGCGGAAGATCTCCTTGAGCTCTGCGGCACGGGAGAGCGCCTCCTTGCCGCATTCCACCCTCTCCCTTGCGGCGCAGTTGGGAATGACGGCGCACTTCTCCCTGTAAGCGGAGAGATAGGGCGAACCGTCGATATAGTTGGGACTCGTGGCCACGATCTTCTCCGCACGGCTCAGAAGTTTTCTGTTCTGCCCCTTGAAAAACTTCCCGAGGATCTTCTGCTTGGTGATATCGAGGTGCCAATAGAGCACGAGCTTGCAATCCGGACGCTTTTTGAGGCATTTCAAGAGATAATGCGCAGCGAAGGGATTGGGATAGTGGAAGATCACAACGTCGGGCTCAAACGCGGCAAACTCCCTTTTGAGAAGTTTTCCGTAGGAGAAGGAGAGGGACTGCGAGGAGATCTTGGCAAAACACCCCGCACGCACGACGGGCACGCCGTCCACCTCGCCCTCGCTGTTCCCCTTTTCGTGGTTGAAGCAAAAGACGCGCTGGGAAACGTTTTCGCCCGCGCATGCCTTCACGCAATCCCGCGCGACCTGCTCGATCCCGCCGATATGCGGATAATAATAATTCGGAATGTGTAAAATTTTCATGGTTATTTCGCACCGTCGCGCTTCAAGACACCGATGATCGTCTTAAATACGATCTTGATGTCGAGCCCGATCGAACAATGATCGACATAATAGAGTTCCAATTTCTGCCGTTCGCCGCTCTCATAGGTACAGTTGCTCCTGCCGTTCGCCGCCCACATGCCGATCATGCCGGGGCGGATGGATACGAGCTTTGCGGCATCCTCGCCGTACTTGCTCTCGAGCTCTTCCCGCATCAGGGGACGGGGCCCGATCACGGAGATCTTTCCCGTAAAGATCGCCCAGATATTGGGAAGCTCGTCGAGGCTCGTCTTTCTGAGGAAATTCCCGACTTTTGTCACGCGGGGGTCGTTATCGATCTTGTACTCCCGCCTGTACTGCTCGAGCTGTTCGGGCGTCAGCATATCCTCCAGCCGATCCGCATTTTTCTTCATGCTGCGGAACTTGGGGATATAGATCTTCTTTCCGTTCTTCCCCACCCGTTCGTGACGGTAGAATATCGGTCCGAAGTCGCTGAATTTCACCACGAGGGCGAGAATGAGATACAGCCACGAGAACAGGATGAGAAAGAGCCCCGAGGCGAAAATGTCGAAAGACCGCTTCGTAAAGCGGTAGCAAAACCATCGGAACCCGCTTTTCTTGCGGGGAGGCTTGATTTTTTGTTCTTTGCCCGCATGTTTGCTCATTTGTGTTCACCGCAAGTATAAAATGGCTGAGTTTCTAACATTATACAGCATGCCCCATGGAAAGTCAAATGATTTTTCGTAATCATCTCCAATGACAAAAATTATCCGCTCTCCCCTCATTCCTTATTTTTTGCCTGAAACGCCGAGAAAAATTCGCTGTTTTCCTTGCGATAAAGACAAGAATGTGCTACAATGGAGCACGTAGGAGGCATACAATGAAACTTTCTGAAAATCTGCGCAAGGAATGGCGCATACGGGTGGATTACACCAACATGACCGATAAGTACCTCGGCGAAAAGGGTATCTCCCCCAAGACCATCGAACAGAACAAACAACTCGCCAAGGCGGCGCACGCCTATGTGAGCGAAAACAGGGGCAAAGACGAGCTCTTTATGGGCTGGACGGAACTCCCCTACAACCAGACAGAGATCGTTGAGGACATTCTCGACACCGCCAAGGACGTCAGAAGAAAATTCGAATACTTCGTCGTCCTCGGCATCGGCGGCTCTGCGCTTGGCCCTATCATGGCCTTTAACGCCCTCTGCCATCTCCACTACAACGATTTGCCGAGGTCCAAGCGGCACGGGCCCAAGTTCTATGTGGAAGACAACGTCGATCCCGTCCGCATGAAGGAACTTTTGGACGTCATCGACATCAAGAAGACCTGCTTCAACGTCATCTCAAAGTCGGGCGCAACGAGTGAGACGATGACGCAGTACCTCATCATCGCCGACCTTTTGACGCAGGCGGGCGAAAACGTCAAGGACCATGTCATCTTTACGACGGACGCCGCACGGGGGAATCTCGTCAAGATCTCCAAGGAACTCGGCGGCGTGAAGAGCTTTGTGCTCGGCGACGGCGTGGGCGGAAGGTTCTCAGAACTCTCCCCCGTGGGGCTCCTCCCTGCGGCCGTTCTCGGCATCGATATCAAGCTGCTCTTGAAGGGCGCAGCCTACATGGATAAGATCTGCTCTTCCCCCGATCTCAAAAAAAATCCTGCACTTATATGCGCATTACTGCAATATCTCTCCATGCAGGACGGCAAGAATATCGGCGTGCTCATGCCCTATTCGGACAATCTTAGATACGTCTCTGACTGGTACGCTCAGCTCTGGGCGGAGAGCCTCGGCAAGAACGAAACGCTCGGCGGAGAGAAGTGCAACGTCGGCCAGACCCCCGTCAAGGCGCTCGGCGTCACCGACCAGCACTCGCAGGTCCAGCTCTACACCGAGGGCCCCTTCGACAAGGTCGTCACCTTCCTCTCCGTGGGTTCATATAAGGAGAAATATTCCATTCCCCACGGCTGCGAGAACATTCCCGACGTCAGCTTTTTGGGCGGGCACACGATGGAAGAACTCATTCAGGCGGAGAATAAGGCCACGGCGTTCGCGCTCACCAAGGCGGGACGGCTGAACTATACGATCACCCTCCCCGTCGTCAATGAATTCACGCTCGGCCAGCTCCTCTATCTCTTTGAATTGCAGACGGCATATGCGGGTGCAATGCTGAATATCAACACCTTCAACCAGCCCGGCGTGGAAGCGGGCAAAAAGGCGACCTTCGCACTGCTCGGAAAGCCCGGCTACGACGGCCAAAAGGCAGAGCTCGACGGCGCCTCCCCCGACGAAAAGTATATTGTGTGATCAAAAAATCTTTCACTTATTGTCGAAAAAGCGGGTTCTCCCCGCTTTTTTGTTGCCCCACTTCCTTGCTTCCCCTGTAGTGGAAGTACCCGCGCAGCCCTCCCTTGCTTCCCCTCTTAGGGGAAGTACCCCAAAGGGGGGATAGGGTTCCAAAACCCCTCAGTCGTCTACGACGACAGCTCCCCTACAAGGGGAGCCAAGGGCTCGGTGCGGCGTCATGCTGAGAACGGGAGACGTGAGCCTTCCCCCTGTGGGGGGGAAGGTGGCTGCCGAAAGGCAGACGAATGAGGGGCATTCTAAATCATAGCTCCCCTCATCAGTCGCGCAAGGACAGCGCGACAGCTTCCCCCCGCAGGGGGAAGCCTTGGGTCCGTCCTTTCCTCCTTCTCCCCTTCTCAGAATGACGCGGCGGGACCAACCGCTCATTCTGAGGGAACGAAGTGACCGAAGAATCCCATAAAACCAACGGGAGTCCAAACGCGGTCCCAACGCACGGGAGTCTGTTGTGCGGCGTCATGCTGAGAACGGGAGTAGGAACGCAGTCCATAAGAGCCGAACCGAAGCATCTCGCCGCATTGTATACTTTTGCCCCCGCGAGATTCTTCGGGTTAGTCCCCGTCCTTTCATCCTTCTCCCCTTCTCAGAATGACGCGGGGCTACGCTCAGAATGAGCGTGGACAAAAAAATCGGCACATATGTGCCGATTTTTTCATCTTCTTGCATCTCATTTAACAGTCGGAAGCGTGATATTTTTAGCCTGATATTCGATAACCAAATTAAGAATACTGCTTGCTTTATATTCATACCTATCTAAGAGCTTGGTCGATTTGCTATCGCTATAGATTGCCGAGAGCTTTCCTTCGCTGTTGAATTTCAGGATATAGTACGGATCATATGAATTTCTGTATTTCGGTACATATCCCTTGAGGTCCTCGCTGTACTCGTATTCATTATATGTCCCCTGCATGAGCGACGTCAAATTCGGCATGATGGAGGAACTTGCCGTATATGTTCCCCATTTTCCGTCATTGTCCTGCCTATATACAGTATATTTTCCGTTACGGTACGAGGAATACGTCTCGTTCGTCCTATCGTATTCTTCGTACTTAATATTCATTGCCTCTAAAATCTTTTTACAATCATTGTCCACTTGACTTTTCTCATCTCTTTTAAGATACTCCGTAGCACCGTTTTTGATCGCCTTTACCGATATGATCTCTGTCGCTTTACCAAACAGCTCTTCACCAAAAATTTTGGCGTACGCTTCCACCGTCTCTTGCTCGATAAAAGAAACCGTATACACGGCGTTATCCTCCTTAAAATACGCAAGGGCAGAATTCCACTGCGTTTCCGTGACCTTCTCGCTTCTGACGCTCTCCGCATTTACTCCGCCGCAGCCCGAAAAGCCAACACACATCACAGCTGCCAGCGCGGTCGCCGCAATCCCAAGTAGCACTTTCCTTTTCATTTCGATCCTCCTTTTCGCCGTTTTTCGGCATTTTCTACTATTATAGTCATATTTATGAGTATTATCAAGAAAATAGCATGAATTTATAATAAAAATATGATAAGTTATGCTCCGTTTTGGCAAACGCTGAAGAAAAAAGGCGTTACAACGTATGCGCTCATCCATCAACACAATATCAGCAGCGCAACGATCGACCGCATGAAAAAGGGCAACGGCATCAGCACGGCCAAAATCGACGATTTTTGCGAGATTTTGAACTGCCGCGTGGAAGACATAATACGCTATGAAAAATGACCGCATGATAGTGCGGTCATTTTTGTATCTATTCAGATAATTGCAAAGGATCCCCTCAAACGAAGTCTGTGGCGGCGTCATGCTGAGAACGAGAGATGTGAGCCTTCCCCCTGTGGGGGGAAGGTGGCTGCCGTAAGGCAGACGGATGAGGGGCTTTCTAAATCATAGCTCCCCTCATCAGTCGCGCAAGGACAGCGCGACAGCTTCCCCCCGCAGGGGGAAGCCTTGGGACCGTCCTTCCCTCCTTCTCCCCTTCTCAGGATGACGCGGCGGGCGGGACCAACCGCTCATTCTGAGGGAACGAAGTGACCGAAGAATCCCATAAAACCAACGGACCTCCGCGTGTTTAACGGGATTCTTCGCTACGCTCAGAATGAGCGTGGACAAAAAAATCGGCACATATGTGCCGATTTTTTAAGATTTAACCAAATTTTACACCTTGTTTGCGGAGCCCAAAACGTCGATGATCTTGTGCTTGACCATCGCCTTCATGTTCGCCCTTGCGTCGCCGAGATACTGGCGGGGGTCGAAGTGGTCGGGGTGCTCTGCAAAGTGCTTTCTGCATGCCGCCGTAAATGCAACGCGCAGATCGGAGTCGATATTGATCTTGCAGACGGCGAGGGCGGCAGCCTTTTTGAGCTCGCTCTCGGGAATGCCGATGGCGTTGGGCATGGAACCGCCGAACTGGTTGACGACGGCGACCTGATCCTGCGGCACGCTCGATGCGCCGTGCAAGACGATCGGGAAACCGGGCAGACGGCGGCCGATCTCTTCGAGAATGTCAATGCGGAGCTTGGGATCCTGACCGGGCTTGAATTTATAGGCCCCGTGGGAGGTCCCGATGGCGATCGCGAGGGAATCGATCCCCGTGCGCGCGGTGAACTCCTGTACTTCGTCGGGAGAGGTGAACATGGCGTCGTCCGCGGCGACATGGACGTCGTCCTCGATCCCTGCGAGCTTGCCGAGTTCCGCCTCGACGACCACGCCGTGATCGTGGGCATACTCAACGACCTTCTTTGTGATGGCGATATTCTCTTCCCAAGGCTTGGAGGAAGCGTCGATCATGACGGAAGTGAACCCGTCGTCGATGGACTGTTTGCAGATCTCGAAATCGGCGCCGTGGTCGAGGTGCATGGCAATGGGAATATTCGTCGTTTCGGCAGCAGCCTGCACGAGGTGGCGGAGATACACGGGGTTGGCATACTTTCTCGCACCCGCAGAGACCTGCAGAATGACGGGCGAATTGCATTCGCTTGCGGCTTCGACGATCGCTTGGATCATCTCCATATTGTTGACATTGAACGCGCCGACGGCATAGTGGCCCTCATACGCTTTTTTGAACATTTCCGTCGTTGTGACTAACGGCATTGGAATTATCCTCCCTGTTTTTTTCTCAATTATAATGCTTTTGCAGAGAAAATGCAATAGAATTTCCAAAAAATAACAGAAAAAACCGCAACACCCTGTCATGGTTCTCTTGGTTGGGGAGAGTGAGCATGGGGGCGGGGACCAACCGCTCATTCTGAGGGAGGCGTAGCCGACCGAAGAATCCCATTAGACCAACGGATTTCCGTGCGTTTAACGGGATCCTTCGCTACGCTCAGGATGAGCGCGCGGGGCAGGATGAGCGCGGGGGGGTGACTTCGTTTGAGGGCGGACCCCCACCCCTACCCCGCCCCCTTACGCAGGGGGCAGGCAAGAGGAAGGCGGGATGAGCGGGCGGGGCGGGAGAACAACTTTCATGATTCAATTGAAATTTTTAAAAAATCCTTGACGGCACAGGAAAATCGTGGTAAAATGCTCTATGTATGAATGGCGCTCAGAAGCGTCAAAATGAATTTTATATCGGAGGATGTTTCAACATGGCAAACGTAAAAGTTGCAATCAACGGATTCGGACGCATCGGCCGTCTCGCTTTCAGACAGATGTTCGACGCTAAGGGCTATGAGATCGTCGCCATCAACGACCTTACCACCCCCACGATGCTCGCACACCTTCTCAAGTATGACAGTGCGCAGGGCAGATACGCCCACGAAATTTCCGCTAACGACGAGGAGAGGACCCTCACCGTAGACGGAAAGACGATCAAGATCTATGAAGAAAAAGACGCCGCCAACCTTCCTTGGGGTCAGCTCGACGTAGACGTCGTGCTCGAGTGCACGGGCTTCTACACCAAGAAAGAAAAGGCGCAGGCGCACATTAACGCCGGTGCAAAGAAAGTTGTCATTTCCGCTCCCGCGGGCAACGATCTTCCCACCATCGTCTATGGCGTCAACGAAAAGACGCTGACGAAGAACGACACCATTATCTCCGCGGCGAGCTGCACCACGAACTGCCTCGCTCCCATGGCGGATGCGCTCAACAAGGCATATCCCATCGTCTCCGGCATCATGACGACCGTCCACGCCTACACGGGCGACCAGATGGTGCTTGACGGACCTCACCGCAAGGGAGATTTGAGAAGGGCCCGCGCGGCGGCGATCAACATCGTTCCCAACTCCACGGGTGCGGCAAAGGCGATCGGCCTCGTCATTCCCGACCTCAACGGCAAGCTCATCGGCAGTGCACAGCGCGTTCCCGTCCCCACCGGTTCCACCACCATTCTTGTGGCCGTTGTCAAGGGGAAGGATATCACGAAGGATTCCATCAATGCGGCGATGAAGGCTGCCGCCTCCGAATCCTATGGCTACAACGATGAACCCATCGTCTCTTCCGACGTCATCGGCATCACCTACGGTTCCCTCTTCGACGCAACGCAGACCATGGTCACGAAGATCGACGAGGAGACCTATCAGGTACAGGTCGTTTCGTGGTACGACAACGAGAACAGCTACACCTCGCAGATGGTCCGCACCATCAAGTACTTCGCGGAGCTGTAATTTCAAAGTATGGAAAGCGCACCCTCGGGTGCGCTTTTTTTGTTTGGGATGGGTCCTCCTCAGTCGCGATGCAGCGTCATTCAGAGCACAGCGAAGAATCCCGAAGAACGGAATCCAACCGCTCATTCTGAGGGAGGCGTAGCCGACCGAAGAATCCCATTAGACCAACGGGCCTCCGTGCGTTTAATGGGATCCTTCGCTACGCTCAGGATGAGCGGGCGGAGCGGGATGAGCGGGCGGAGCGGGATGAGCGCGCGGGGCAGGATGAGCGCGGGGGGCAGGATGAACGCAAGCCCCCTCCTTGGGGAGGGGGTAGGGGCGGGGTGTTTCTGACAAAATCCGCCTTGTTCTTTCAAAATCTCTTTGCGCCGCGTACGGGGTTTTCGCATACCATAGGGCAAAGAGGTGAAATCATGCAATTATCTTCGCTTATCGGAAAAAAAATCATCTCCCCTACGGGGGAGGAACTCGGCTACGTCACGGGAGCCTATCTTTCACGGGATCTCACGTCGCTCGCCGCACTCACGGCCGTTGACGGCGAAGAGGAGGAATTCATTCTCCCCATTCGTGCCGTCATCGCCTCCTCGGACGCCATCATCGCACAAAAGAGCCGCGCCGCAGCCCCCGTCGGCGTCCCCGCCCCCATCGGCCTCAGAGCCTTTTCGGAGACGGGAGCCGACCTCGGCGTCGTGGGCGATTGGCTGTTCGGCGACTGCGAGCCCGTGTTCATTCTCGTGAAGGACGGCGTGCGGACGGGCTATGCGGCCGAGACCGTTCTCTCGGAGGAAACCGTCGTCGTCTATCTTTCGGGGGAACGGCCCGCCCCCAAAAAGCGGACAAAAAAGAAAATCGTGACCTCTGAAACAAAAAATGAGGCCACCATGTCCGAAGACACCCCCTCTGAAAATGGGTCGGAGACGGAATCGGCCGCACAGGAAAGTCAGGCGGAAGAGCCCGCCGCGGAGCCCATGGAGACGGCTGAGGTTGAGCGTTCGGCCTCCTCACCCGAAAGCGCGGAGCCGCAGGAGCAGACGGTTAAATTTGAACTCGGCACGCGGAATCTGCTGGGAAAAAGGGTCGTGCGGAGCGTGTACGACGCACAGGGGGAGATCGTCGCACTCGCGGGGGACAGGATCACGCCCGAAGTTCTCTCCCGCGCCCGCCGCAAGGGCCGCCTCCTTGCCCTCACGGTGAACACGCTGACGAATGTGTACTGAAGAATTAAAAATTTAAAATGAAAAATTAAAAATTGTGGTGAAGACATTGGAAAGAGCCACTTGGCTCCCCTCTCAGGGGAGCTGTCACGCAGTGACTGAGGGGTTCCCTTGGCTCCCCTCTCAGGGGAGCTGGCGAGCGTAGCGAGACTGAGGGGTTGGAGCCCTATCCCCCGCTACGCGGGTACTTCCCCTAAGAGGGGAAGCAAGAATAAGGTGGGGCATATTCAGAACATCCCCGCCCCCTACCCCCTCCCCAAGGAGGGGGCATGCGGCTACCATAATTTTTAATTTTAAATTTTTAATTTTCAATTACTTCCGTTAGTTTAACGGGATCCTTCGCTGCGCTCAGGATGAGCGCGCGGCGCAGGCCTCAGCTGTACTTGGCTGTCAGGCGGAGGATAGCGGAGAGGCTGTCGCTCAGATCGTCCGCCTCGGGGTCGGTGAGGGGACGGGTCTGCGCGCCCGTCACGCTGCGTGAGAGCATTTCCACCTCCAACCTGTCGGCAGGGGTCAATTTCTCCCGCTTCAGCTTCTCGAGCAGTGAGATCACATACGAGAGCTTCATTCCGCGCTCCTCGGGCGTCTCCCCATGCTGTTCCTCAAAACAGCAGACCTTGGGCGGATCGTTCCTCCGCAGCGGGAAGGGCTCCTCTGTCTCGGCCTTGAATTTTTGAGAAAGTTTCTCCTCCCTCTTTTCCCTCTTTCTCTTTGGAATGGAGAAGAGCGGCAGGGGAAGCAACGCAAGCCCCGCAAACAGGGCGAGGTAGAGAACTTTCTCCTCCATGCCGAGGGAGAGAAGAACGCCCCCGACGAGGCACACGGCAGAGCACCAGAGGTACAGCCGCCGTTTTCGAAACCAAAGAAGAGGCACGAGGCAGAGCAAAAGGACGGCAGGCGGAACAAACAGGACCCATGCGGGCAGAGAGACAAAGAACGCATACATCAAAGAAAATAATTCCATAACAAAAACTCCCGTTCAAGGATAGCCCTTTCCTGCGGGAGTTTTTTAAAATATTCTGTCGAATTGGGGACATTTTTACATTTCGATCTCGCGGAGAAGAGCAATGTTGACGATACGGGCCCGCACCGTCTCTTCCCGCACGTCCATGACCTTGGAAACGGCCTTTCTGTACAGCTTGATCTGGGGGGCATAGGTCTCCTTGATATGGTCGTCATTTCGGCCCGAGAACTTATAATCGATGACGGTGAACCCCTCTCCGTCCTCGACGAGAAGGTCGATGGCACCCTGAAAGAGGATCTCATCCTCTGCCGCCGTCGGGTAGACTTCACATGCGGGGAGAAGGACCAAAAAGGTCTGTTCCCGCCACAGCCGTTTGCTTTCAATTCCGTCGAAGCAGGGCAGGGAGAGGATCTTCTGCAATTTCTCCTCATCGAGCAGGGCAAGCTCCGCGGGCGTGAGAACTTCTTCCCGCCGCATGCGGTCAAGTTCCTCCCCCGCCGTCCTGCCGAATTCCACATGCTGCAGAAAGGCATGGTAGGCAAGCCCCTCCTCCTTGGTGTGAACGGAGCCACCGCTTCCCTTGGAATGCTCTTCGCGGCTCTCCCGCATGATCTCCGTGGCGGAACTCTTCAAGGGGAGGGCGGTGCTGGCCTCATACAAATAGGGACGGCGGTAGACGGCGCGGAGGGCATCGGCGAGGACTTGGTCCTCCTCCCCTCCCGCAACGATACGGGGCAGAGGCTCCTCCTGCGCCGCGGGGGCGGAGACGAAGAGATCGTGCAGAGAAAATAGGTCGATAAAGTCGGAAAGGCGGCCCGCAAAGGAGGGAGAAATGGCAGCATCCTTGCCCTGAAAGATCATATGCAGGCGGAATTTTGCCCGCGTCATGGCGACATAGAGGAGGTTCGTCTCCCCCACAAGCTGTTCCTCCTCATCCAAAGCCTCGCTCGCGCGGCGCACGACAGTCCTGAAGTAACGCCTGTTCTCCAAATCGTAGGCATGGGGGGCGAGGCCGAACTTTTCGCTGAAGAGCACCTGATGTTTCTTGTTCTTCCCGCGGAAGGAGACGTCGAGGTCGGTGACAATGACGACGGGAAATTCCAGCCCCTTGGAGGCATGCATCGTCATGACCTGCACCGTCCCCTCTCCCCCGCCGTCCGTAAATTCGATCTCATAGTCCCGTGCCTTGAGGTCGGAGAGGAAGCGGTGCACGCTCTTGTTCTCCCCCTCGGCGAGGAGCCGACGCACGCGGGTGAGCCGCACGGCCCCGTTCTTGCCCGCGGCGATCTGGGTCTCCAGCCCCATCGAGAGGAGGGACGACATGACGTCCGCGGCCGTCATGACCTGCGCACGGATCCGAAAATCTTTGAGATATGTGAAGAAATTGCGCAGTTTCTGTGCAAGCGGGTCCTCCCGTCTCTCCTCGGCGTAGGCATACACGCGGCAGGCGTCGCGGAAGGTATACACATGCGGACAGGCGAGGCGGACGGCGGCGAGGTCGTCCTCGTTGAGCCCCACCGCGGCGGAGAGAAGGGCAGTGCAGAGCGGGGCGTCCTGTTCGGCATTGTCGAGCAGGGAGAGCCAGTCGATGAGCAGCTGTGCCTCGAAGAATTCGCAGAGATTGACGCTCGAGGACGAGGAGACGGGGATATCCCGCTTTTCGAGCTCCCGCACGATGGCCTCCATCTCCCCCGAATGCTTCCGCGTCAGCACGGCGATGTCCGAAAACTCCGTCTTTCTCCATGCCCCCAAATCGGCGTCGTAGAACTCCGACGCGATCTCTTCCTCGATCAAATTTGCAACATATGTTGCGATTTCGTCCGTTTTTGGCACGCCGACATGCTCCATGACGGAATAGACTTTCTCCGCCACCTCCGTCTCTTTTTTGTTCTCGACCAAGTGGAAGCGGGTCTCCCCCGCCGCCCCGTTGTAGCGGTCGCCGCCGGCCATGGGCTCGTAATTTTTGAGGAAGGAGGAAAAGACGCGGTTGACGGCATCGAGCACGGCCGTCCCCGAGCGGAAGTTCCGATTGAGCGGGATATCGCCCCCCAATTCGCGGAAGGTGCGCCGCTTCTCCTCAAAAAAGGCGGAATTGCTGCCGCGGAAGCCGTAGATGGCCTGTTTGCTGTCGCCGACGAGGAACACCTCTTCCCCCGCGAGGAGGGAAAGAATGCGCTCCTGCACGCGGTTGACGTCCTGATATTCGTCCACAAAGATATGGGTATAGCGGCCGCGCAGGCTCTCCCGCGCCTCCTCATTTTCGAGAACTTTGAGGCAAAGATGCTCGAGGTCGTTGTAGTCGAGCACGTTCGCCTCCCGCTTGAGGCGGGCATATTCGTCGTCGAAGCGCAGGAGGAGCATGGAGAGCGCCCTCGTCCTCTCCGCCGCCTGTACGGCCCTGTTTTTCTCCGTCTCCTCGTCGGAAAATTCCCTTAAATCGGCATATAAGTCCTTGATTTTTTCGCTTGCACCCGCAAGGATGAGGAGATCGTGAAGCTCCGTGCCGCTCGCCTTGGTCTTGGGGGGATTCCTCGAGATCTTGAGGGGCGGCAGGGCAATCTCGCGCATCTCGAAGAGGCTCTTTCCGAGGAGGGCCCGCGCCGCCGCCACGATGTCGTTCAGCGTATCGGTCGCCTTTGGGTTGTCCAGAAAGTTCTCGCGCAGGCTCTCCGTCCTTTCGATGATGATCTCCGCCGTTTTTTGATAGTTATGTGCGAGATAAGCGCATGCCTCGCCGAAATTCTCCTGCGGAGCCGACAAGATCTCGCGGTAGTTTCCGAGGCCGCGGAGGGCGCCGTAGAGCTCCTTGACGATCTGCCTGAGCTGCCGATCCTTCTTCTTGCGGAAGTAGACGGAGAGGAGCCCGAAGAAGTCCTCGTTCTTCTCCTCAAACAGCTGCTCGAACACGAGGTCGGCGGCGCGGCCCTGCAGTGCGGAGCCGTCGGCGTCGTCGGGGGAGATGATGCGGAATGCGGCGTCCGTCTCCGCGAGATAGAAATTTGTTCTGACGAGCCGCCCGCAAAAGGCATGGATCGTGCCGATCTCCGCCACGGGGAGGGC
Organism: uncultured Clostridia bacterium; assembly: GCA_947629345.1. Lineage (GTDB taxonomy): Bacteria > Bacillota > Clostridia > Christensenellales > Borkfalkiaceae > Gallimonas. The sequence goes on along the minus strand of CANRDK010000009.1, from coordinate 313 downwards.
GTCGAGCTGGTCCTTGAGGCGGGCCCTCTCCTCCCCCGCCGCGGTCATGAGCCGCTTGGAGAGGGCGGAGCGGAGCCTGTCCCGCATCTGCGCGGCCGCCTTATTGGTGAACGTCAGCGCAAGCACCTGCCTGACGTCCGTTCCCGCAAGGATCAGGGAGACGAGCCGCTCGATCATGACGAACGTCTTTCCGCTCCCCGCCGAGGCGGAGACGATGACCTTTCCGCGCGATTTGATGGCGCGGTCCTGTTCTTCGGTGAGTTGTACGCTCATTTCTCCCCCCTTTCGCGGCGGACGATCTCGGTGATCTCCC
>CANRDK010000008.1 GCA_947629345.1 uncultured Clostridia bacterium | reverse complement strand
CGACCGCCTCTGCGATCACTGCGCCCGCCGCATCCACCTTCGCCTCGCGGAGCACGACTTGAAGAACGCCGAATCCGTCGCTTCCCACGCCGATCATTTGAAGCAGCGGCGTCAAAATGCCGTTCACGAGCGCGGTGATGATCGCCGTGAACGCGCCGCCGATAATGATGCCGACCGCCATATCGAGGACGTTTCCGCGCGCGATAAATTCCTTGAACTCCTTAAAGAACCCTTTTTTTGCCATTGTGTTACCTCCTGTATTTTTTTATCGATTTATTCAATCTGCAAAACGGTGCAGACGGAAGCCGTTTGAGCCGAAATTTCCAATTCCCCGCCTTCGTCCCAGGCAAATTCATGCGGCAGGAATTATCGAGTCCCAAAAGATCCTGCACGGGCAATATCACAAGCTTCGCCTTGGACGCAAGCGCCAAATCCACAAACGCCCGCGAAAAACTCGACGGGTCCTCGCTCAACTTCTCGTAAACTTCCATGCGTTTGAGCTCGGACGCAACGCGCGAGCGAAGCAAGATAAACTCCTCCGACGAAAGGCTCTTCACATATCCCGCGACCGTATCGTTGTCGTGCGTGCCCGTATAAAGTATGCAATCTCTCCCAAAATTATGCGGCAAATATGCGTTGTCCTCGTTCCCGTCGAAGGCAAAGAGCAGCACTTTCATCCCGCAGATCCCAAGGCGTTCCATGAGCTCCTTCACGCCCTCTTCATACATGCCGAGATCTTCCGCGATCAGCCGCTTTTTCTCGCCTCCCGAAAGCCCTTCAAACAGCTTGTCCTTCGGTCCTTCTTCGAAGTGCCCCTCTTTTGCAGTCCTGCTCCCCGCTTCGATCTCAAAATAGCGATAGACCCCGCGGAAGTGGTCAAAGCGGACGAGATCGTACATCTCGAACGCAAAGGCAAACCGCTCCTTCCACCAGGCAAAGTTCTCTCTTTCGTGCGCCGCCCAATCGTAGACGGGATTGCCCCAGACCTGCCCGTTCTCCGAAAAATAGTCGGGCGGGACGCCTGCGACCGATTTCGGCGTAAGGTCCTCATTGAGTTTGAAGAGTTCGCGGTGCGCCCAAACGTCCGCGCTGTCGCTTGAAACATAGAGCGGAAGATCGCCCATGAGTTCGATCCCCAATCGGTTGCAATACCGTTTGAACGCCTTCCACTCGCGGAAAAATTCGAACTGCAAGAACTGCCAAAAGAGGTATTCCTCGTGGTAGCTCTCTTTGAGCTTTTTAAGGCTCTCGCGCTCATGCCGCTTTAAGCCCGCTTCCCAATCGCAGAAACCGCCGCCGTAGACCGTCTTTGCGGTCATGAACAGGGCGTAGTCCTCAGCTGTCCCGCGCTCGACAAAGCGCGAGAACTCGTCGCTGTCGAAATGAAAGCGCGAAAACGCCTTGCGAAGGGTCAAAAACCGCTCTTGATAGAGCATCGCATAGTCCGCGCCCGTGCTCTTTTCGTACAGTTTGCGGACGCCCCTCAGCTCCATCTCCGTCAAGAGCTTGCGCTTTTTCAGCGTTTCGAGGTCGATGAAATACGGATTGCCCGAAAACGCCGAAACGGTCTGATAGGGTGAATCGCCGAAGCCCGTCTGACAGATCGGCAAGATCTGCCAAACGCCCACGCCGCTCTTTTTGAGCCGCCGCGCAAAGCGGTATGCCTCTTTCCCCAAACTTCCGATCCCGTACTTTCCCGCAAGCGATGAGATGTGGCAAAGCACGCCTGTCTTTTGCACCATATTCTCTCCTTCTTGTCAAAAGAGCGCTTTGAGCCGCTCCACTGCCTCGATCGTGTCCGCCGTCTTTGCAAAGGATGTGAGACGGAAATATCCCTCTCCCCCCTGTCCGAACCCGCAGCCCGGGGTCGTGATCACCCCCGCCTCTTCCAAAAGGCAGCGGAAAAAGGACATGCTCGTAAAGCCCTTCGGGCACTTTCCCCATATATATGGGGAATTTTCGCCGCCCGTAAACCAAAAACCCAAATTTTTCAGACCCGCCATGATGATTTTTGCGTTATTTTCATAGTAAGCCCGACACAAAGCGGTCTCGCGCGCGCCTTGCTCGCTCAAAGCCGCCGCCGCACCGCGCTGGGCGATATAACTCGCCCCGTTGAATTTCGTCGTCTGTCTCCGCCGAAAGAGGGCGTTCAAAGAGACCCCCTCCCGCCTTAGCTCCTTGGGCACAACCGTATAGCCGCACCTCACGCCCGTGAAGCCCGCCGTCTTGGAGAACGAACAGATCTCGATCGCGCACTCCCTTGCGCCCTCGATCTCGAAAATGCTCCTCGGCTTTTCGCCCTTGACGAACGCCTCATAGGCGGCGTCGAACAAAATGACCGCTCCGCGCGCCCTTGCAAAGTCCACCCAGGTTTTGAGCTGCTCCCGCGAGTAGACCGCCCCCGTCGGATTGTTGGGCGAACAGAGATAGATGAGCTCCCCTTGCGTCTTTGCGCTCGGCAAAGGCAAAAACCCGTTCTCCTCGCTCGCGGAAACAAAGACGATCTTGCGCCCGTCCATCACGTTCGCGTCGAAATAGGCGGGATACACGGGGTCGGGAAGCAGGACGGTATTGTCCTTCGAAAAGAGATCGAGAAGGCTTCCGAGATCGGACTTTGCCCCGTCCGAGACGAAGATCTCCTCCGTTTCGATCTGCTCCTTAACGCCCGCAGACAGAAAGATCTTTTGATAATGCCGCCCGATCGCCTCCAACAAAAAGTCGTAGCCGTAGCAGAATTTGTCGGGCGCGTAGCCGTGAAAAGTCTCTTCGCTTGCGAGCTCTTCGACGGCTTTTTTCATCGCCTTAACGACGGTCGGCGCAAGCGGTCTCGTGACATCCCCGATCGAGAGCTTGATCAGCCTTCGCTCGGGGTGATTTTTTTGGCATTCCGCCGCCATTGCCTCGATCTTTACAAACAAATAGCTTTCGTGTAAATTCAAAAAGTTTGAATTTATCTTCATGAAAGGCTGTTTACGATCTCTTCTCCTTATATTTGAGTGCGTGGCGCACAAATTCGCGGAAGAGCGGGTGCGCGCAGTTGGGACGGGACTTAAATTCGGGGTGAAACTGGACGGCGATGAAGAAGTCGTTTTGATCGTACTCGATCGCCTCGACCAACGAGCCGTCTGGGGAAGTGCCAGCGATCGTCATGCCGTTTTTCTCGAATTCCGCGCGGTAGGCGTTGTTAAATTCAAAGCGGTGGCGATGCCGTTCGCGGATCTCATCCTTGCCGTACGCTTCGCGCATTTGCTTTCCGATCACCTTGCAGGTGTAAGCGCCGAGGCGCATCGTCCCCCCCATCTTCACGCCGTATTGGTCGGGCATGAGGTCGATGACGGAATGCGCGCCTTCGGGAGCGAACTCCGCGGAGTCGGCGTCCTCGATCTTCAAAACATTTCTTGCAAACTCAATGGATGCGATGTGCATGCCGAGACACAGTCCCAAATAGGGAATATTGTGCTCGCGGGCATATTTGCAGGCGAGGATCTTCCCCTCGATGCCGCGGTTGCCGAATCCCCCGGGGACTAAGATGCCGTCCACATCCGAAAAGAGCTTTTCGACGTTTTTCCGCGTGACCGTCTCTGAATCCACCCAATCGATCTCGACCTTTGCGTCGCATTCGAACCCGCCGTGCGCGAGCGCCTCGGCGACCGAGAGATAGGCGTCATGGAGCTGGACATACTTCCCGCAGAGGGCGATCCTGACCGTCTTGCTGCGCGCATGGATACGGCGGAGCATCTCCTGCCATTCGGTCATATCGATCTCGCGCGGTTCAAGGTGCAAGATCTTGCAGACGATGGACGAGAGGTTGCTCTTTTCGAGCATCATGGGCGCTTCATATAATACGGGAACGGTGAGATTTTCGATACAGCACTCGGGGGCGATGTTGCAGAACATGGCGATCTTTTCGCGGATGCCTTCGGGCATCGGAGCGTCGACGCGCGCGACGATGATGTCGGGCGAAATGCCCATGCCCTGCAATTCCTTGACGGAATGCTGGGTGGGTTTGCTCTTGAACTCGCACGAGCCCGAGATATAGGGCACGAGGGTGACATGGATGAAGCAGCAGTTGTCCCTGCCGACTTCGCGGGAGACCTGGCGGATCGCTTCCAAGAAGGGCTGGCTTTCGATGTCGCCCGTCGTGCCGCCGATCTCCACGATGACAATGTCCGCGCCCGTCGTCTTTCCCACTTGATAGATGAACGATTTGATCTCGTTGGTGATATGCGGGATGACTTGCACGGTCTGACCGAGGTACTCGCCTTTGCGCTCCTTGATGAGCACGTTGTTGTAGACCTTGCCAGTGGTGAGGTTGGAGAATTGGTTGAGGTCCTCGTCGATGAAGCGCTCATAGTGCCCGAGATCGAGGTCTGTTTCCGCGCCGTCCTCGGTGACAAAGACTTCCCCGTGCTGATAGGGGCTCATGGTGCCGGGGTCAATGTTGATATATGGGTCGAGCTTTTGGGAGGCGACCTTGTAGCCGCGCATCTTCAGGAGCCGACCGAGCGACGCCGCCGTAATGCCCTTTCCGAGCCCCGAAACGACCCCGCCCGTCACAAAGATATACTTTGTCTTCATAAATCACCTCTTAGGTTTCAGGAAACTTCCGCCTCGCCCGTAAAGGCAAATTCTGCAGGGCCCGTCATGAGGACGGTGCTGTCCGTGACCTCGATCCTGAGGGTGCCCCCCTTCAGGCGGAGATAGATCGGTGCGTTCCTCTCGGCAAAGCCATTGAGAACGGCCGCCACAGCAGAAGCGCATGCCCCTGTCCCGCAGGCGAGCGTCTCTCCGCTCCCCCGCTCCCAGACGCGCATTTTGAGCTCATTTTTGCCCAAAACCTGTACAAATTCCGTATTCACCCGCTCGGGAAAGGCGGGATGACGCTCAAAGAGCGGCCCGATCTTTTCGAGCTCTATTCCGTCTGGGTCCTCTCCGAACACGACACAGTGCGGATTCCCCATCGAGAGGCAGGTCACGCGGTATGTCTTCTCCCCCACGATGAGGGGATGAGAGAGGATGGGCTCCGCCGCAAACAGCGCAGGGATCTCCTCGGGTTTGAACACGGGCGCGCCCATATCCACCGTAAATGCCTCGGCGCAGAGGCCGTCCGCACTCTTTTGATCGACCTTTAGCGTCTTGACGCCCGAGAGGGTCTCAACGGTGAGGACATCCTTTTTGATGCCCTTGATATCGTATAAAAATCTTCCGACGCAACGGATGCCGTTGCCGCACATCTTCCCCTCGCTGCCGTCCGCGTTGAACATGCGCATCTTGCCGTCGGCAATGTCGCTCCTGCACACGAGGATGACGCCGTCGCCGCCGACGGAAAAGTGCCTGTCCGAGAGCTTTACCGCAAGGGCGGCGGGGTCCTGCGGCATCCAGTCAAAGCAGTCGAAGTAGATATAATCGTTTCCGATGCCGTGCATCTTGTAAAATGACTTTTTCATTCCATTCTGATGATCTCGTCGCGCTCCGCCCCCACCGAGACGCAGGTGATATTGCATTCGCAGAGTTTTCCGAGCAGACGGATATACTCGACAGCTTCCTTGGGAAGGTCGGAGAGCTTTCTGCAACCCGAAATATCGCAATTCCAGCCCTTGACTGTCTCAAACACGGGCTTGCATTGGTCTAAAACATTGGGGTCGGGGAATTCATGCAAGATCTTGCCGCGAAGTTCGTAGGCGGTGCAGATCTCGATCTCCCGATGGCCCGAGAGGACGTCGAGCTTGGTGAGGGCAATTTCATCTGCCCCCTGACAGCGGACGCCGTACTTTGAGGCAACGGCATCGAAGGGTCCCACCCTGCGCGGCCGCCCCGTTGCTGCGCCGTATTCCCCGCCTGCCTCGCGGAGCTGTTCTGCCTTTTCGCCGAAATATTCGGCAACAAAGGGCCCCTCGCCCACGCAGGTAGAGTATGCTTTCATGACGCCGATGCTCTTATCGAGCTTGAGATTGGGAGCCCCTGCCCCGATGGGAGCATAGGCGGCAATCGTCGGTGAGCTTGACGTATAGGGCAAAATGCCGAGATCGACATCGCGGAGAGCTCCGAGCTGGGCTTCAAACAGGATATTTTTGCCCGCTTTGTGCGCCTCGTTGAGGTAGACGCCCGTGTCGGTGATATATTCCTTGAGCGGTTCGCCGTAGGTTTTAAAGTATTCCTCGACTTCCTCTACCGTGACGGGCGCGGCATGATAGCCCCCCGCAACGGTCAGATTTTTCCATTCGACGATATCCGCGATCTTTTCTCTGAGAAGGTCGGGATAGAGCAGTTCCCCCATGCGGAAGCACTTCTTCATGTACCTGTCTGCATAGGCAGGGGCGATGCCGCGGCGGGTGGAACCGAACTTTTTGCCTGCAAGACGGTCCTCCTCGAGGCAGTCGAGAAGCACATGATAGGGCATGGTAATGACGGCGCGGTCGCTGATCTTGAGATTTTTAGGGGTAATTTTGATTCCCTTGGCGCGCAGACGCCCCATCTCCTCACAGAGATGCTTGATGTCGATGACCATGCCGGGGCCGAGGACGTTGACGACGCTCTCGCGCAAGATCCCCGAGGGAAGAAGATTGAGAATGAACTTTCCCATTCCGTTGATGACGGTATGACCGGCGTTGTTTCCGCCCTGATAGCGGCAGACAATGTCGTACCCATCGGAGAGAAGATCGACCATGCGGCCCTTGCCTTCGTCTCCCCAATTTATCCCGCAAACGGCTGTCAGCATTTTTTCACTCCTCGGCGCGGAAATTCTGTTTGAAATTGCCCGAAACGCCCCGCGCGCAGTACATTTTATTATACTATAACTCAGAAAGACTTGTCAAGCATCCGCCGCCATTTTCGGCGTAAAATAAGAGAGCCGAAACGCAGCTTAAGACTCTGCGTCTTAGAAATGACAAAATATTACAAAAAAAGTTGATTTTTTTCACAAAAAGGTATTGACATTTTCCCCGAATCATCGTAAAATAAAATGAATACGAGGGAGGTGAATTTATGTATTGCAGAGATTGCGGCGAAAAGCTGTCGCTACGTTTTCTCGAGAACGAAGGGCTTGTCCCCTACTGCGAGAAATGCCAAAAATTCAAATTCCCCTTCTTCCCCGTGGCCGTTTCGATGGCAGTCACGAACCGTCAGGAAACTCAGATCTTGCTTGCTAAACATGTCGGCGACGACGACTATAAACTTTTCGCGGGGTACATCAAGAAGGGGGAAAGTGCGGAGAAAGCGATCCCGCGCGAGCTGAGGGAAGAGACGTCCCTTTCCGCCGTCAAGTGGAAGTACCTCTCCTCCCGCTACCATGAGGCAAAGGACATTCTGATGCTTGGCTTTTTGGTAACGGCGGAGGACGGAGAAATCTCTCTGAATGAGGAGATCGCAGAGGTCAAATGGTGCACGCCCGAGGAAGCGCGGACGATCATCCGCAAGAATTCCACCGCAGAGTACTTTTTGAACCATGCGATCGCGGAACTCGGCAGAAAAAAATAATTTTATAAGTTCTACTTTCATTCGACAGTCCGTTCCTTGAACAAGGGGCGGATTTATGATATAATCGTGTCATACGGAGGGGGTATGAACGATTATAAATTCGGCAATTTTATCTTTGAACTTCGGACGGAAAAGGGCCTGTCGCAAAGCGAACTCGGAAAGATCCTCGGCGTATCGAACAAGGCGGTGAGCAAGTGGGAAACGGGAGAGGCGAAACCGCGCTCGGGAAAACTCGCTCTCCTTGCGGAAACGCTCGGAGTGACCGTAGAGGAACTGCTCTGCGGGGAACGAAAGAAAGTCGGAAGCGATCGGGGCGAAGAAATTTCCTTCGCGATCGGAATGCTCGCGCGGGAATACCGTCGGGCAAGAATAGAACTGATCGTTTTCATCGTATGCTTCTTTTCTTCTCCCGTTCTCATGCTTCTCGTCATGGGGATCGCCCTTTTAACGGGCGATGCGGATGCCGCTTGGGCGATCGCGCTCATGGGAGTCTGCGCCGCGGTGCACTTCGCGGCAGAGGCAGGCGTCATTGCAAGTGTGCTCCTCATGGTGAAGAGGAGACACATGCTGTACGCAAGCTTTCCAAACGAGCGGGATGAGATCTCCGCACGCACGAATACCGATCCGCCTGCGAAAAAGACGGGAAAGTTGGGACTTATCGTCCTCATCGGGATCATCCTCATGGGGATCGCCGTCGCGGTCGTCCTCAGCACCTTGGGGATCGTGGACGGCGCCGCCGCGGAGTTCATCGTCGTCGGGTGCGCACTCGCGTTCGGGATCGGGAATCTCGTGTTCACGCGGCTGTGGATGAGGAGGCTCGGCAGACGCATGAAAGCGCGCAAATACGAAAATGTCATAAAGGACGCAAAATTTCTGCTCGAAGTGTGGCTCCCCGACGGGCGGGCCCCCATCTCCGACATTCTTCGGCTGAATATCGCCGTTGCATACTTTTCCCTCCGCGACGACGGGAATTTCCGCGAATATCTGAACGAGATCACGACGCTCAGGTTCTCCTTCGTGAAGAGTTTCTGGAAGTGCGTCGATGCGTTTGCACAAGGAAACAAAGAGGCATTCCGCGCCGAGTACGCCGTGTTTCTCTCCCTAATCGGAACGGCAAAGAAGAGAACGGCAAAGGTGGCTTCGTTTTACGGGGAACGGGCACGCCTTCTTCATGAACTTGCGGAGGGAAACGCCGAAGCAAAACAGCAGCTCCTTACCCTGTTTGAAAACCCGCGCATTTGCGAATGTATTGAGGGGTGGAATTAAAAACTCTCGGATGAATTTCTCCGAGAGCTTTTTGCGATCACTTGAAAGTATGATTCTAAAATTTTGTTTTTTCCTATGGAATACATCCTTTGCGGACGTTTTTGGAATAGGAAAATTTGAGGCTCACTCCTCTGTCTCTGCGGGAGCAGGCTCAGAAGCGGGAGCGGAAACGGTCGGTGCGGGCTGTTTGGCTGCGGTTTTCCCCTCGGCAAGACCCTTGACGTAGGAATCGGCGTTCACCTTTATAATGTTGAGCGCATAGACGACGATGGGAATGACAACAAGCGCGGCAAGAATGAAGTTGATGAACATGACAAGGAAGAAAAATGCGGCGACGCACAGGAAAATGAGTGCGACAGAGGCGAGATATTCCAACAGGTTCTTCCCGTTCACAACCTCCTTGAACGGAACAGTCTTATTTCCGTACACGATCCACGACGAAGTGAGCGCGAGGAAGGCGTAAGCCGTGACGATGACGGCAAAGACGAGCAAGGAATAATAGCGGATCGCGCCCGCAAGCGCAAAGGCGCCGCTGAGCACCAACGATTCCACGAACGGGATGACCGTGTTTGCGACGATCCATTTTTTGAATCCGCGCCGCGCATTCTTTCTGCGCACCATAAAGCCCGTTGCATAGTTTGCAAGGAGCAGTCCGAGATAGCAACAGACGATCGCGAGCGTAAACTGCAACTTGATCGCGGCGGAAAAATCCACGACGATCGCCGTGAAATCGGCCGTGAACGCCTCGGAAGAAGTGCCGAGAAGTTTAAAAAATTCCTCGACGGTCGTGAGGGCCCATCCCGTATCGATGATCTGACCGATGTAGTTGAATATATTTCCGTCCCAAGTCAGCTTTTCGCCCGCATAGACGATAAACTCCGAAACGGAGATCTCCGACTGCGACACCGTACTTGAAACCAGCTCCGAAAGCTCTCCGAGCGTGGTCGTTGCGCTCCCGATCGCGGCAGTGACGAATCCGAAGATCGCAAGCAGCACGAAGAGATAGATGATCCCCATCGGAATAAAGACATAGAGAATGCTGTTGAAAAAATTCTTCAGAGACGTCTTTATCATATGTTTCTCCTACGAAAAACGGCGCACCGCAGAGGCGCGCCGCACCGATTACTCTTCTTCGTCGTCCTCTTCGGGCATATCGACGTTGTGGTAAACGTCCTGTACGTCGTCATTCTCTTCAAGCCGCTCGAGCATTTTCTTGAATGTTTCGAGCTTTGCGGGGTCGAGGGTGATCTTGTTCTGCGGGATCATCGAGATCTCCGCCTGCAAGAATTCCAGCCCCTTGCCCTCGAGGAAGGTGCGGACCTGCGAAAAGGCCGCGGGTTCGGTGTAGATCTCATACACATCTTCCTGCGTGAGGACGTCCTCAGCGCCCGCTTCGAGCGCAAGATCCATGATCTCGTCCTCGGACATCGTCTTTTCCACAACGATGAGGCCGCGGTTGTCGAACATATAGCTCACGCTCCCCGTCGTGCCGAGGGAGCCGCCGAATTTGGACATGGTAGAGCGGACCTCGCTCGCCGTGCGGTTGATATTATCGGTCAGCGTGGAGATGATGACGGCCGACCCGCCGACGCCGTAGCCCTCATAGGTGAGTTCCTTGAATTCCTTGTCGCCGAGTTCCCCCGCCGCTTTCTTGATGGAACGCTCGATATTGTCGTTGGGCATGTTCGCCGCCTTTGCCTTTGCAATGATATCGGCGAGCTTGGAATTGGTGGCGGGATTGGGATTCCCCTTTGCCGCGACGGCGAGTTCCCTGCCGATCTTCGTAAAGAGTTTGCCCCTTGCGGCATCCGCCTTGCCCTTTTTGGCCTGTATATTGTGCCATTTGCTGTGACCTGACATAATTTATACTCCTTTCTTTAATAGATACATCAAGATGCCCGCGGAAACGGCGGCGTTCAGACTCTCCATCCGCCCGTCCATCGGGATGCCGACGGTGTGATCCGCCCGACTCCGCACGATGTCCGAGAGGCCGTTCCCCTCGTTCCCGATACAGAGACAGAATTTCGAGGGTGCGTGGAATGTGAAGATATTTTCACCGTCCATATCCGCAGCAATCTTTGGAATGTTTTCAAGACAAAACAAAATTTTCTCTCTCGTGCCGTGCATGAGTTTTGTGTGGAATACGCCGCTCATGCTCGCCCGCACGCTCTTGGGGGAATAGGGGTCGGCACAGTCGGCGAGATAAATTTCCTCGTACCCTGCCGCGGCGGCCGTCCTGAGAATGGCGCCGACGTTGGCGGGATCGGCCACGCCGTCCAAGAGGAGACAGCTCTTTTGGGGCGGTTCCAAGCCATACTGAGGGATTTTCACCTCCACCACAATGCCCTGCGGGGTCTTTTCGTCGCAGACGGCTCTGAAAGCGTCCTCGCCGAGCGTCACGCAGGGGAAATCATACGTTTCCCCCTCATACCCCTCCCGAACGGCGAGGCGGACGACTTCGAGCCCGCTTTGAACGCAATCAAAGAAGAGCTTGGGCCCCTCGACGAGGAAAGTCCCTGTGGCCCTTCTCCCCTTTTTGTCCTTGAGGGAAGTGAGCTCCTTGACGATGGGATTTTGTTTTGATTTGATAACAGTCATGACAAAAAAGCCTTTCTCGGAAAGGCTTTTGATTGTTTAGAGAGCTGCCTTTGCCTTGCCGCAAATTTCCGCAAAGGCTGCGGGATCGTTGACGGCGAGGTCGGCAAGAATCTTGCGGTTGAGCGTGATGCCGGCGAGGTTGAGCCCGTGGATGAGCTTGGAATAGGACATTCCGTTGAGCCTTGCGCCTGCGTTGATACGGGCGATCCAGAGCTTGCGCATGTCGCGCTTTCTCAGTCTCCTTCCGACGTAAGCATACTGAAGGGACTTCATCACCGCCTGACGGGCGATGCGGTAGTTCTTGCTCTTGCAGCCATAATAGCCCTTGGCGAGCTTAAAGATCTTTCTGCGTTTTTTTACTGCGTTGACGGCTCTTTTAATTCTCATGGCCTACCTCCCTTAGTCCTTGTAGGGAATCATGCGCTTGACGGTATTTTCCTGCGTCTCGGAGACGAGCGTGGATTTGCGCAGATTTCTCTTTCTCTTTCTGTTCTTGGTCTCTGCCTTGTGGTTCTTGCCGCCGTGGGCCCTGTTCACCTTACCGGATCCCGTGAGCCAGAAGCGCTTTTTAGAACCGCTGTGCGATTTCTGTTTGGGCATTTCTGTATCCTCCAAATTGCTTTTTTATGATTTTAAGTGCCTTATTAGGGCGTTTTACCTTTACTTTTTGGCGGGGGCGAGGATGAGTATCATATTCCTCCCCTCCATGTTGAGCGGCTTTTCGATGACCGCGATCTCCTTCAGCCCTTCGTAGAAGTTCATGATGACATCTCTGCCCAAATTGGCATGCGCCATCTGCCTGCCGCGGAAACGGATGGAAACCTTCACCTTGTTGCCCTGCTCCAAAAACTTCTGCGCCTGCTTGGCCTTGACGTTGAGATCCCCCACGTCGATGGTCATGGAGAGCTGGACTTCCTTGAGCTCCACGATCTTTTGGTTGCGCCTGTTCTCTTTCTCCTTCTTGGCCTGCTCGAACTTGAACTTGCCGTAGTCCATGATCTTGCAGACGGGCGGGACCGCCGTGGGAGAAATTTTGACGAGGTCGAGCCCCGCCTCGTCGGCAAGGCGCTGTGCCTCGCGGGACGACATGACGCCGAGCATTTCGCCCGTTTCGGAGATAAGACGGACCTCACGGTCGCGGATCTCGCCATTTAACTGATTCTGATTCTGTTTACCTGCCATAGTCCTCTCAAAAAATTAAAACGGGTTTCGCAGCACGCAAAACCCGTTGAACTCTTTTATGCACGGAAAAAACCGTGACATTCCCGAAAATTCATTGACCCGCATCACTGAAGCGATCACGGAGAGAAGGTTTTACCTCTGCTTGACAAAAGGAAGTATACCACAGGGAAACCCTCTCTGTCAACTGTTTTTCACTCCTTTTTTTATGATTTTTTGTTACAATGAGAATACCGCTGCCTGAATGGAACAAAGAATCATCAGAACTTTGCATTCCACGCCTCAAGGTCCTCGGAGAGAGGAAAGGCCTCTCTGAACCGTTGAACGATCTCTTTTCTGCGGCTCAAGAGAAAGACGGCGGAGCTATCGTAGGCAAAGATCTCGATTTCGGATAGCGGATGCTGCATGGAAATCGGGTTGTTGAAATACATCTCCGCATCCCCCTCTTCCGTACATCTCGGCAACGGGGAACGCAGGACTTCCTCAAGCGAAACGCCCGGAGGAAACCCGCAGAGTATGCCCCAGATCCACTGCGGGTCGTACTGCTTTTGAAACCTTGATAATTCCTCGCTTGACCACCAAAGATAATCACGTTCAAGGCTCGGAATGTCTATATTCCATTCGAAATCCGTAATCAGCCAATGGTATCCCGCGGGAATTCCGCCGATCCCGCGAAGAACACGGGACAGATCCGTGTAGAAATCTTCTCCCCTTTCGAGGACTGCACCGAATGTACGCATCAGAAGATGACCTTGGTTTCGTCCTCTTCGACGACGAGGGCGATGAAGTCGTCCTTGGTCATGGAGCCGATATCCCCCGCGCCGCGCTTGCGGACGGAAACGCTGCCGTTTTCCACCTCTTTATCGCCCACGACGAGCTTATAGGGCACTTTCTCCTGCTCTGCGTCGAAGATCTTTCTGCCGATCTTCTCGTTGCGGTAGTCCGCAGAGGCACGGATGCCGACCGCCGTGAGCTCTTCGACGACTTCCTTCGCATAGTCGGCCGCCCTGTCGGTGACGGGAAGGACCTTGACCTGCTCGGGCGCGAACCAGAGCGGGAACGCCCCCGCGTACTTCTCGATGAGCATTGCGAGCGTTCTCTCGTAGCACCCGATGGAGCTGCGGTGGATGACATAGGGAGTCTGCTTGCTGCCGTCCGCGTCCACATATTCCATGCCGAAGCTGTGGCCCGCCGCAAAGTCGATCTGAATGGTGATGAGGGTGTCCTCTTTGCCATAGACGTTCTTTGTCTGCACGTCGAGCTTGGGGCCGTAGAAAGCCGCCTCGTCGTCCGCTTCGACATAGTCGAGCTTGAGATCGTCGAGGATCTTCTTCATCATGGCCTCCGTCGCATTCCACGCCGCGTCGTCGTCGATGTACTTATCGGACTTGGACTTCCCCCTCTTGGAGAAGCGGAAGGTGACGTCGCCGCGCATGCCGAGGCAGTCGAGGATATAATAGGAGAGATCCAAACAGCGTTTGAACTCCTCTTCTACCTGCTCCTTGGTGCAGATGATATGCCCGTCGGAGAGGGTGAACTGGCGGATACGGATGAGCCCGTGCATCTCGCCCGAGGCCTCGTTTCTGAATTCCGTCGCCGTCTCAGAATAGCGGCAGGGAAGATCGCGGTAGGATTTGAGCCCGTTTTTATAGATCTGATACTGGAATGGGCAGGTCATGGGACGGAGCGCCATGATCTCGTCGTCCTTTTTGACGGCCTCGCCCTTTCCGTCGATCTCGCCGAGCACAAACATTTTGTCACGGTAGTGCGCCCAGTGGCCCGAAATTTTGTAGAGGTCGCTCTTGGCCATGTTGGGGGTCTTGGTGATCATGAATCCGCGCTTTGCCTCCTCGTCCTCGACGAAACGGGAGAGGATCTGAAGCATTTTTGCCCCTTTCGGCATGAGAATAGGAAGCCCTTGGCCGATGACGTCGCTCGTCATGAAGATGCCGAGGTCCCGCCCGAGCTTGTTATGGTCCCGCTTTTTGGCCTCCTCGAGCTTCTGAATGTAGGCCTCGACCTCATCCTTCTTTGCAAACGCCGTGCCGTAGATACGGGTGAGCATCTTCTTGTTGGAATCCCCTCTCCAATAGGCGCCCGTGATGGGGAGGAGCTTGAACGCCTTGATCTTCCCCGTGGAGGGAAGGTGCGGGCCGCGGCAGAGATCGACGAACGTCCCCTGCTTATAGAAGGAGATCTCGGCGTCTGCGGGAAGATCCTTGATGAGCTCCACCTTGTAGTTTTCATGATACCGCTTCATGAGGGCAATGGCCTCGTCGCGGGGCAGGGTGAAGCGTTCGATGGGGAGATTGCTCTTGATGATGGCCTTCATCTCGGCCTCGATCTTGTCGAAATCGTCCATCGTGATGGGCGTCTTGAAATCGACGTCGTAATAGAACCCGTTCTCGATCGTGGGGCCGATGGCGAGTTTGCAGGTGGGATAGATGGTCTTTAACGCCTGCGCAAGCACATGCGAACAGGTGTGGCGGTACACGTCGAGCCCCTCCTTGTCCTTGAGGCTGACGAGCTCGAGACTGTCGCCGTTTGCAAGTTTTGCCGAGAGGTCGCACAGCTTCCCGTTGATCTTTGCGGCAACGGCATTCCGCGCAAGTCCCTCCGAGATCTTCAGGGCCGCATCGTAGGCCGAGGCGCCGTCGTCGAGTTGAAGCAAATCGCCGTTTTTGAGTGAAATTTCCATGGTTCTCCTCCTATTATGTCAGACATAGTACTTCGCATAATGCGAAAAAATAAAAATTCGTCCTCAAAATCCCCCTCTCGGGTTCATTTAAGGACGCAAATTCCGATTTGCGCGGTTCCACCTTAATTGCTCTTTGAAAGAGCCGCTTTCAGATTGTTTGAGATAAAATAAAGCGGTTTCGCTCTCCGAAAACCTCTGCGGACCTTTCAGCCATGGGCCCGCTCTCTGAAAGAGACCTTCGGCGCTACTTGTCTTTAAGTACTTCCTATTGTAATTTGCATTTCAGCGTTTGTCAAGAAAATATGGCCCTCTCGGCATAAAATTTTTGTAAAAATTCGCTGACCTCGTCCTCGACGTCCCCGAGGCAATACACGAATCCCGCATCCGAGAGCATGATCTCCGTCTCCGTGTCCTCCTTGCCGAAGAGCCAGCTCCTTCTCAGCGGCTTGAAGTTCTCGCCGAACACCGTCTTTCCCTGCAAATATACTTTATTTTTGCTCTCCCCCACGAGGAAATCACAGAACTGTTTAAGGTCGTTTGCGGAAAAGCCCGCAGGGACATATTCCACAATGTGCTGCCACTTTTCCCTGAGCGGGCCGAGGCGAAAGGCATAGATCCCGTCGATATTGTACTCGTGCCCCTCCCCGATCTTCCGCTCGATGTAGCTCTTGTCTCCCTCGAGGTCGGCGGCGATGAGAGCGGCGCAGAGCAGGTTTTTGTCGTGAACGGAGAGCGCGGCGTTCAGCTTCCCGCTCAGATAGCGGTATTTATACCCGATGCCGACGATCTCCGTCAGCCGTTCCTTCAGGGCATTCCTCAGTTCCCCCTCCTCATCGTCGGCGCGGATGCGGAGGGCGGCACGCTCCCCCAAGATGAGTTCCTCACACCCGCCGATACGGGCAAGAATGCCGGCAAGAGCGTTATATAAATAGGTAATATACAGGCTGTTTTCGCCCTGATCGGAGACTGTGATTTCTTCCACGAAATTATTGTATGCTTCTTTCGGCGATTTATTTACGGAGAATTTCCCCCGATAGCCCCCTCCGTTGCGATTCGGCAATTTTTCATTTTTAATTGATGAGGATAGCTTGACTTTTTTTCCCTGTCATTATAAAATAGTAGAGATAAGGAGCCCACTATGGATATGAAACAAATCGAAAAGAAATGGCAGGAGAAATGGGAAGCGGCAAAGTTCAACCGCTTTGACCCCGAGGATAAGGAACGGGAAAAGCTCTATGTTCTCGAAATGTTCTCCTATCCCTCCGGTGCAAAACTTCACGTCGGGCACTGGTACAATTACGGTCCCACCGATTCCTATGCACGCTTCAAGCGCATGAAAGGGTACAACGTCTTTCAGCCGATGGGATTCGACGCATTCGGCCTCCCCGCAGAGAACTACGCCATCAAGACGGGCGTCCACCCCAAGGATTCCACCCTCAAAAATATCGAAACAATGGAGGGGCAGCTCCGTGCCATGGGAGCCATGTTCGATTGGTCTGCCGAGATCAAGACATGCACCGAGGAATACTACAAGTGGACGCAGTGGATGTTCTTGCAGCTCTACAAGAAGGGGCTCGCATACAGAAAGGAGGCCCCCGTCAACTGGTGCCCCTCCTGCAATACCGTGCTTGCGAACGAGCAGGTCGTGGACGGCAAGTGCGAACGCTGCGATACCCCCGTTGTCCGCAAGAATCTGACGCAGTGGTTCTTTAAGATCACCGAATACGCCGAAGAGCTCCTCTCAGGTCTTAACAGTCTCGATTGGCCCGAAAAGACGAAGAACATGCAGCGCAACTGGATCGGCAAGTCCACGGGTTGCGAGATCGAGTTTGCATGCGAAAGCGGCGACACATTCAAGGTATACACCACCCGCTGCGACACGGTGTACGGCGTGACGTATGTGGTCCTCGCCCCCGAACATCCCCTCGCGAGAAAACTCACCACGCCCGAACAGAGAGAGGCCGTGGAGGCCTATATCGACTATGCCTCCCG
The DNA here is from genome assembly GCA_947629345.1 of uncultured Clostridia bacterium. Lineage (GTDB taxonomy): Bacteria > Bacillota > Clostridia > Christensenellales > Borkfalkiaceae > Gallimonas. The sequence continues at coordinate 12,885 of CANRDK010000008.1, read as the reverse complement.
CGCGAACGAGATCGAACGGCTCTCCTCCACGCGCGAAAAGACGGGCGTATTTACAGGTTCCTACTGCACCAACCCCGTTACAGGCAAAAAAGTGCCCATCTATCTCGCAGATTACGTCCTCTATTCATATGGCACGGGGGCAGTGATGGCCGTCCCCGCCCACGACGAGAGAGATTTCGCCTTTGCGACGAAATACGGCCTCCCCATCGTGAAAGTGATCGAAAAACAGGGCGGAGAGACGGTTTTGCCCTTCACCGAGGATGGAATCGTGGCCTGTGCCTCGCAGTTTGACGGGCTCGTCGGCGAAGAGGCAAGGGAGAAGATCTCTGCCTATATCGCAACGCTCGGCAAGGGCGGAAAGAAGATCAACTACCGCCTCCGCGACTGGCTCGTCTCCCGTCAACGGTATTGGGGGGCTCCCATCCCCGTCATCCACTGTGAAAAGTGCGGCGCGGTCCCCGTACCCGAAAAGGATCTGCCCGTAAAACTCCCCTATGAGGTGGAATTCCGCCCCGACGGCAAGTCCCCGCTCGCCAAGTGCGAGAAATTTATGAACACGTCCTGCCCTAAGTGCGGCGGCCCCGCAAGAAGGGATCCCGACACCCTCGACACCTTTGTCTGCTCGAGCTGGTACTATCTTCGCTATGCGGACGCCCACAACGACAAGGCCCCCTTCTCCCGTGAAAAGGTCGATAAACTCCTGCCCGTGGACGTCTACGTCGGCGGTGCGGAACACTCCTGCATGCACCTTCTCTATGCACGGTTCTTCACGAAAGCGCTCCGCGATTTGGGCTATCTCGACTTCGACGAACCCTTTAAGCGTCTCGTGCATCAGGGCGTGATCTTGGGCCCCGACGGAAACAGAATGTCCAAGTCGCACGGCAACGTCGTTTCCCCCGACGATTATATCAAGGAATACGGCGCAGACGCCTTCAGGCTCTACCTCATGTTCGGCTTCTCCTACACCGAGGGCGGCCCGTGGAACGACGACGGCATCAAGGCGATCTCAAGATTTATGGACCGCGTGGAAAAACTCGTCAATAAGGCGGCCGAAATTTCGCCCGAGTCGCAGAAACTTCCCTTCGGACATGAGGAAAAATCGCTCAACTATACCAGAAACTTTACCATCGGACGGGTGGCGGAGGACATGGAGGCTTTCTCCTTCAACACCGCCGTCGCACGGCTCATGGAACTCGTCAACGCACTCTACAAATACGACGGTCTCACGGGCGAAAAGGACTTACAGCTCTTCCGCGACTGCGTGAAGGACCTCATTCTCCTTCTCGCCCCCTGCGCTCCCCACTTCTGCGAAGAGTGCTGGGAAATGCTCGGCGGCAAGGGATTTGTCTTTGAGCAGCCCTTCCCGAAGGAAGATCCCGCCGCGCTCGTGCTCGACGAAAAGGAATACGCCGTGCAGGTAAACAGCAAGATCGTCTGCCGCGTGAATATCCCCACTTCCTTCTCCGAAAAAGAGATTAAGGAATATGTTGAAAAACTTCCCGAGATCTCCGAAAAGATCGCGGGGAAGACGGTGAAAAAGTGCATCGTCGTCCTCGGACGGCTCGTCAACCTCATCGTCGGGTAATTTCAATCAAATAGAATGAAATATAGCAAAACCGCCCAATTTCGGGCGGTTTTCATAGGGATTCTATGAAATAAGCGGTTTGGCGGTTAGTCAAACCGCTTTTAATATGTCCCCAAGTGGGCATATTTTCTTTCCAAGGGAAAGCAGGATAAGGATTGTGGGCAGGTCTGCACCAATCGATCCTCAAAAGCGGGAAGCCCGCCTTTTATGCCATTCTCTATGAGGTTAAATATTTCTCTCAATATCTTGCCAATTAACGTTGGAAAGTATCTCTGCGGTATCGCCCTCAAAGACCTTTTGGCCTTCTTCGTCGCCTTTCAACTGCCAAAGCATCCAAGCCGTCATATAGCCGTCCGTTAAGGTAAGCATATCTTCATGCTCCGCACCCTTGATTCTCGCACGGATTTTTGTAACATCTTGACGCATCATGCTATAAATATCTTTCAAAGCTTCAAGCGGACATACGCCGCCGAACTCTTGGTAAATATCTTCAACCCCCGAATCATCTGATTTCCCTGTTCCTGCCGTCATAAAATACGGAATTGTAATTTTTGATGCGTCGTATTCCCAACCCATATTTTTTGCAAGGAAAGGATAAGCCGCACTGCCCGTAAATATTGTTTTGTATCGGTTGCTGTTTTCAAATTCGGTTGCCGCCCTGATCGCGCCTGCACCGCCTTGCGAAAAGCCCATAATACCGATATTCGTTTGGCTGATCTTTTTAGAGAACACGCTGTCGGATTTATCGTTTAATTGCAATACATAATCGAGCGTAAGCGAAGTGGATTCGCCCGAACCCGCTTGCCGATCCTCATTTCCCGCGACAATAAATCCCCACGACGCAAGCCGCTTGAAATACGGCTCATAGTTCAGCGCCGCAACGTTACTTGCATTGGTTATAACGATAAGCGGATATTCCCGCTCTGTGCTTTCAAGCTCTTTCGGATACCATACGCGGTATTTGTCTATCTTTTTATCGCCCGCGTCGAAATCGGTGTTTGCGACCTCGTAAGCTCCTAACCCCGAATATTTTTTCTCCAATGAGGAATCGGATTTGAAGCTCGCAAAATAATCATCTGTCAACTGCGGTTTTTTGGAATCAATACTATTTTTTATCGATAAGACGACAATCAATACTATGACTGCGACAATGATAACGGCAACCGTGCCTAAAATGCCTTTTAAGAGTTTTTTCATAAAGATGATTGATACCTTCTTTTATTTTGTCCTTTCGTTTACGAACGCCATCATTCTGTCAAAGGCATCCTTTGCCACGGGGTCGACCCGTTCGGAAGCCACAAAACAATGCTGTTTTGTCTCTCCGCGTTCCGCATACGGATCGATAAGAATGTGCTTGCAGCCGAGTTTTTGAAGTTCCTCGTGCATGACGTTCATATCGTGCCTGTATTCGCTTCCGAGAAGTACGGCCGCGGGATAATTTGCGGTAAGGCTCTTTATGTTGTTGTACTTTTTAATTTCGTTCTTATTCAGATAGATACTGCCCTTGACGTAATTCCCGACAAGGATCTTCGTCGCAAAAGAGAATTCCTCGTAATCGAGAGGCGCGTCGTCAAGAATGACCGCCTTTACCTGCTCGGGTTTTAAGGCGGGCGTAATGCCAAGCAATTCGGCATATTCGGGATTCGTGATGATACTGCCGAGCTGACTTGTTATGATCGCGCCCGCCGACGAACCCATAATAACCACATTGTTCAGATTCAAATGATATTCTTCGGCGTGTTCCTGCATAAACGCAAACGCCCTGTTCGCCTGAATCAGCGGCACGGGGAAACGGCAGGCGGGGACGAGCGCATAGTCCACGTTGACGATGTTATATCCTGCGGCGCAGATATCGTCGATGAGAGCCGTTGCATCCGTTTCCGCCATGGGGTCGCCCATGTTCTTGCTGCCGGCGAAGAATCCGCCGCCGTGGAAATAGAACAGCGTGGGGCGGTCGGTTTCCCTGTTTTCGTCGGGATAGGTGACGTCGAGGAAGCTGTTGGGATATTCCGTATCGTAGTTTATTTCGCTGATGAGATACTGCCCGTTGTCTTTCTTGCCGTCGATCGGCTCATAATACGGCTCGTATGAATTGAACGGATTGTCGCCGTAGGTCGCTTTCTGAATGAACCCTACGATAATTTGCGTATTGCAAGTAAGCACAAAATAGAGGATCAAGACCAAGATCGCCAAGCCGCCCAAAATGGAGCCTGCAATGATAAGGCCTTTGTGCCTTACTTTCTTTTTGGTGGGTGATTTGTTTTGCATAACAGTTTGTTCGTCCATTTTTTATATCTTCCCTTTGCTTTTATACAATTGACAAACCATAATTCGTATGATATACTATTTATGGAACTATCGTTCCAATAGTGTACCACTTCCCAATGTCAACGCAAAGCGTTTTGACAGCTCCAAACAGGCAACGGTACTTTGCGAAAAAAGTTATCCATTGCGGTACGAAATCCAAAAAGTAAAGCGGAACGGTACGAAATCATGAATTCGTACCATAAGGGAGAACAATATGGGCGGAAATGCAAAAACAACGGAATTCTTAAAGGAGTGTCTTGCCGACGCACTTATTAAACTGCTTCGCAAAAAGCCATTAGAAAAAATATCCGTTCCCGAGATCTCGGAAACGGCACAGGTCGGGAGAACGACCTATTTTCGCAACTTTTCAAGCAAACAAGAGGTAATCACCTTTAAGTTTGTCAGGTTATGGGAACGCTGGGCAGAGGAACATAATGTTTCGGAACGCAAAAACTTTACACCCGAAAACGGCTTGACCTTTTTTGAATACAATTACAGCATCAAAGATCTCCTTGCGCTTTGTTATGAACGAGGCCTGCAGACAGCGATCTACAATTCTTTTTATGAAATTATGGTGCCGCAGTATGGCGAGAATGCGCTCGAATGCTACAAAGGTAGGTTTTACTCCTATGGGCTGTTCGGGCTACTTGACGAATGGGTTAGGCGCGGTTTCCACGAAACGCCGCAGGAAATGCAAGAGTACATAAATAAAATTTGCGGCAAATAAATTAAGATTAGTCTGTAAGGAAGATTATATCGAATCATGTTTCTTCTTCCTACACTACACTGCAAACAACTGCAAAATTCAAAATTAGAAGCGTGCCTATAACAAAAAGCGGGGAGTATTCCTGCTTTTTTTGACTCGCCCAAAGGTGTATTCCGATAAAAAATTTTTTTTTGATTCCCTATGGAATACGTCCTTTTCGGGCGGTTTTTTTGTATTTGCATAGTATTATGTCACGCATAGTACTGCGTAAACACTCAAATTTTAACGCTTCGGAGCATATATTCCGCATAGAGGCGGGCAATGTTAACGCCTGTGACGCGCTCGATCCCGCCGAAGAAGGCGTTGGAATTCACCTCGCAGACGAGGAAACCCTCCTCCCCGAAGAGGAGATCGATGCCGCAGTAATCGAGTCCTAATCGGGACGCGACTCTTTCGCATAGCTCCTTCCCCGCCTCATCGAACGCAAAGGGCTCTCCCCTTCCGCCGAGTCCGATATTGGAGCGGAAGTCATTTTCTGCCGTCCGCTTCATCGCCGCAACGACCTTTCCGCCGATACAGATGACGCGCACGTCTCTGCCTGCACTCGTTGCAACAAATTCCTGATAGAGATGCGGCCGATATTTCAGCCGTTCGCGGAGGACGGAGAGTTCCCCTTCGTCCCTTGCGAGATACACCTGCTCCCCGAGAGAGCCGTAGCACTCCTTCACGACGATGGGAGAGTGCATTCCCGTCTGAAATTCGCCGAGGCTTGCCCCGTTTTTGTAGCAGAGCGGCGCGGCGACCGTCCTCGGCATGGGGATCCCGCAGCCTGCAAGTGCAATGTGAGTCAACATTTTGTCGTCGCACAGTTCCACTGCCTCGGCACGGTTGAAGAGCCGCATGCCGCGCTTCTCCAACATGCGCGGGGTATACTTATCCTTGTCGAGGTAGACGCAAACATCATAGGTCTTGCTGAGCGTTTCAAAAATCTCTCCCCCGCGGATCTCAGCCTGCCATACATTCGGGAGAATGTCGCAAGAGACGCCGAAACGCCCAAACTCCTCTTTGAGGCGGTTGGGCTGGTAAAATTCCGATTCCTTTGCGAGATATGGATTGATGAGTATGACTGCTTTCATAGAAAATAAGGGGCGCATGCGCGCCCCGTTCCTCATAGTTTAAGAGAGGACCCGAATGACGGATTCGACCTTTGCGACGTCTGAGCCGTTGATGCGGGCAATGGCGTTCTTGACGGCCGTTTCGTGCGTCGTGTGGGTGACGAGCACGACCGTCGCGCTATCCTCCCCGCAGGACTTCTGCAGAAGTTCTACGATGGAAATGTTGTTCTTTGCAAACAGAGCGGTGAGCTTTGCGAGGGCGCCCGCACGGTCGGTCACGGTGAGGCGGAGATAGTACGCACTCTCGAAATCGGAAACGAACTTGACGTCCTTATCCGCCGTGGCGTTGTTCTTGAAGGTGGAATATCTGCTTCCCTCGTGCGTTGCGGCATAGATGATATCGGAGACGATCGCGCTGCCCGTGGGAAGTTCTCCCGCGCCCTTGCCGTAGAGCATGACCTCTCCCACAGAATCCCCCGTGAGAAATACGGCATTGAAACTTTCGTCCACGCCTGCGAGCGGGTGACCGTTCTTGACAAACGTGGGATGAACGCGGACTTCGATCCCGCGGTCGGTATGTTTCCCGACGGCGAGGAGTTTGAGCGTGTAGCCGAGGCCGCTACCGTTGGTGATATCCACGTGGGAGATGCCGGAGATGCCCTCGCGGAACACCTTGGCGAACGGGACCTTCGTGTGGAAAGCGAGCGAGGAGAGAATGGAGAGTTTATAGGCGGCGTCAAACCCCTCGACATCTGCCGTGGGGTCTGCCTCCGCATAGCCGAGTTTCTTTGCCTCGGCGAGTGCGTCCTCATAGCTCATGCCATCCTTCGACATGCGGGTCAGAATATAATTCGTGGTGCCGTTGATGATCCCCTGAATGGAGGAGATATGGTTGGCCTGCACGCCGTCAAGCAGCGTTCTGATGATGGGAACGCCGCCGACGCAGCTTGCCTCGAAATAGAGCCCCGCATTCGTGCGCCTCGCGGCACGTTCAAGCTCGTGGGAGTACTTGCAGAAGAGCTCCTTGTTGGACGTGACAACCGTCTTTCCCGCGTTGAGAGCGTCGAGAACGTAGCCCCTTGCCTCCGTAATGCCGCCGAGGCACTCCACAACGATATTGACGTCGGGATTCGAAACGACCTCAAAGACATTTTTTGCGACAAGCTCCTGCGGCACGCCGAGCGCTTCAAACCGCCCCTTGTCCCTCTCGAGCACCGTGACGACTTCTATGTCAACGTTCTGTGTGTCACGGTAAAACTGCCTGTGCTCCGTCAGTATTTTGTAAGTTCCGCCGCCGACGACCCCCAAGCCGAGGATCGCAACTCCCACCTTTTTCATTTCCCTTCCTCCGAGTTCATATCGTATAAATATTTCAATCCGTTGAGCGTCAACATTCTGTCGATGACGTCGATGCACTTGGTTTCCTTGGCGATGACTTCCGAAAAGCCGCCCGTCGCGATCGTCAGGGGCGTTTCGCCGAGTTCCCGCTTGATGCGCTTGATGATGTATTCCACAAGCCCCGCAAAGCCGAACACGATGCCCGCCTGCATGTTGGTGACGGTATTCGTCGCAATGACGCTCTTGGGCGCCTCGATCTCCACGCGGGGCAATTTTGCGGTGCCCGAGACGAGGCTGTCGAGCGAGCCCTTGATGCCCGGGGCAATGACGCCGCCGATGAATTCCCCGTCTTTGAGAATGTTGAATGTCGTCGCCGTGCCGAAATCGACAATGACGATCGGCCGTTCGGCTCCGTACTTTTTGATCGCGGCAACGTTGTTGACGATACGGTCTGCGCCGACCTCCTTCGCGTTGTCCGCCCGCATTTTCAGCCCCGTTTTGAGCCCGGGAGCGACCTGCTTGGGCGAAATGCCGAAGTAGATCCGCAGCATGTGCAAAATCGTATAGTCGAGCGAGGGAACGACGGAGGACAAAATTCCCCCCGTGATCTCCCCTTTCTCCACCCTGTTGACATGCAACATGGTGATGAGTTGCACGCCGTATTCATCGGACGTCTTTTTGAGATCGGTCGCGACGCGGAAGGTGAAGCGGGGCTCGTCCCCATCGAATACGGCATATTTTATGTTGGAATTCCCTACGTCTATGCAGATGATCAAGATAATTTCTCCGTTTTAGGTAAAGTCTGCGCCTCTTGTGTATCCTCATTGTCGGTTCCATCCGTGACCTTCTTCTTTGTGGAAAGTTTCTTTTCCACAATGACCACGACTCTGTGAATCGCAGGAGAAAGCACGAGGTTAATACCAAGCTCGATGAAAAAGTTAAAGGAAACAAGAGCGACAAGGATATAGACAAAAATCTCCCCTGCACTGCCGAGCTCTCCGCCGAAATCGGCAATCGTACCCGACATGCACAAACACCCGAGAATAAACAGGCCCGTATTGATGACGGGGACGACCGCAGACGAAACAAAGACCGCAACGAGTTTATTCTTTTTGGAAATGAGCCGATAGCAGATCCCTGCAACAAGCCCTGCGACCGTAGTCTTAAGAATACAGGTAAACGTCGTGACTACAGGCGAATTCGTCCAAATTGCGAGATAGAACGGGTTTCCCGTCATGATGATGACCTGAATGAGCACGACAACGCCGCATGCAAAACCCAAAAACGCGCCGCCGACGGGGCCCAAAAGAATCGCGCCGAGCACAATGGGAATCAGGGAAAAGTTCAACGTTGCCCCATTCTGCCCCACGGGGATTGCACTTGCCCAGACTTGCAACACGATGACGAGTGCAAGGAGCACTGCAAGGTAGGCGATATTTCTCGCCGAGAGCCAGTTCTTGAAACGAACCATATTCAGTTACCTCCATCGGATTTCCGTCAGGAATATCCGTAGAAAAAAATGTATTTGCGCTCTCAGATGGCGATACGGCCCGAAAGGTGTCGTTCGCCGAGAGGTACGCATGTATTCATTATATCAAAATGTTTTGTGTTTGGCAACTAAATGAATCTGTTTGCGGGAACAAATTTCGGCTCCTCCACATATCATTTAGTATACAGGCGCGAAGGAAAAAATACATATGACGCGCCCGACAAGGAGGAAAAACCATGAATACCTGTTCTAACGGCAACAGCTGCCTTTGGGTCCTTATCATTGCACTCATTCTCGGAAACTGCGGCACAAATGTGCTCAACTCGAGGGCGCTCTCCGGCTGCGGCTGGCCCCTTCTCATTGCGCTTTTATACTGCATGTGCAAGAACGGCACGCTGGGCGAAATTGCATCGAAGTTCGGCATCGGCGGTTGCGGCTGCAACGGCTGATTTTCCCTCCTGTTCCGTGGATAAAAGGGCGGCGCACATGCGCCGCCCTGAATTTATAATTATTTACTGCATTTTGGCCCTGTAGAAGAGCAGGGCGCAGACGGTCTTGGCGTCCCTGATCTCGCCGCGGGCGACCATGTTGCACGCCTCGGTGAAGGGAATGTACTCCACATTCAGGAACTCGTCGCTGTCGGGATGCCTCTCCCCCGTCCGCACGTCCGCCGCCTCATAGATATAGAGCTTTTCGTTCGTGTACCCGGGGGACGGATAGAGCACGGTGAGGAGGGTAAGACTGCCTGCGATGAGCCCCGTTTCCTCCTCCAGCTCCCGCTTCGCCGCAACGGCGGGGTCCTCCCCCCTTTCGAGCTTGCCCGCAGGGATCTCATAGAGTTCCTCCCCATAGGCATAGCGGAATTGCTTGACGAGCACGGCCTTTCCGTCCACAACGCAAAGAATGGAGGCTCCGCCCGGGTGCTCCACGATCTCCCGCTTGCAGGGCTTTCCGTTGGGGAGAATGGCATCGTCGCAGCGGACGGTGATGATCTTCCCCTCAAAGACGACATTTTTCTGCGCCGTAGTCTCCTTCAAAGTATCGGGCGGGGGCGTCTCATCGGGGACGCGGTAGGAATACGCCGCGCAGGCAGCGGGATAGGCCTCACGCACGATGTCACGGAAGGGACGGATGATCCTGTCCGCAAAGAGCGCATAGCTCGCCGTGAAGCTCCCGTCCACATAGAAATAGCGGAGGAGAAAATCGCGGAACTTGACGACGCCCGAATCGATCTCCGCGAGGAGACAGAACACAAAGGCGAGCGCATCGACGCGGCCTGAAGGAAGATATACCGTCCCCTTGCCGTTCGGAAGGTCTCTCAGATAAAAACTGCGGGACTGCGCATAGTCGAACTCCTCCGTGACGGCGTTGAAGAGTCCCTTGAGGTCCTCGCTCTCGGCGAGGCATCTCAACACCTGCGAGATCCCGACGTCCGCTTCACGGTAAGTTCCCGCTATGAGCCCGTCGCAGGCATCGAGAAACCGACGGATCTTTTCGTATTTTTCTTCCATAATGCTCCTCCGCGGCCGATAGAAAAGCCGTTTTTCTTTTATTATAGCACAGACGAAAAAAATATTAAAGTTTTTTTCGGAAATATCTTGATTTTATCCTTGTTTTTATGTATAATGTAGGAAATAATTGTTCTTAAGGGAGGAATGATTCTTATGAAGTCCGTTCAGATTTCGCTTGAAAAATCTTCGAGCGTCAAGGAGTTTGTCAACATTACGCAGAGCTACGACTATGAGATCATCATCAAGAGCGGTTACTACGTTGTAGACGCGAAATCCATCCTCGGTCTCTTCAGCCTCGACACCTCGAAGCCCCTCACGGTAGAGATCCACAGCGATGATTGCGACGATTTGCTTGAAAAACTGAAGAAATTTGCAGCGTAAATCTTTCAAAAACCGAAAAGTAAGCCGCTTGGGTCAAGAGCGGCTTATTTGTGTCTGAGAAATACAGAGGAAAAGCATGCAGATCAAAGGTGAGACTTCGGTCAACAAGTTAATACTCCTTTTCGTCTTTGACAAGATGGAGAGTCCCCTATCGGAGCGTACCCTTTTGGATATGTGCACTTCTTCCAACGATTGGCTCAACTATATGGACTGCATGACACTTCTCGAAAGGCTTCTCTCCGACGGGTTCCTCTGTCAGATCCCCGGGGTAGACGAGCCCCTTTACATGATCACGCCCGAGGGAAGAGAGACGCTTGCAAGTTTCTATATCAACATTCCGCACAGTTCCCGCGAAGAAATTTCAAAGTATATCAAGAAGAACAGCGCACACCTGCGCACCAAGCAGGACTGCCGCGCCGATTACTTCCAGAACAAGGACGGCACCTATACGGTATACCTCAAGATCCTTGCCCCCATCCAGCCCATGCTCGAACTCAAATTTGTCGTTCCCGACAAGAAGATAGCGAATAATATCTACAAAAAATGGGAGGACAAGGCACAGGAGCTCTATACGGCCGTCTATGAAACGCTCGTAGACTAATTCACTTACTTTACAGGAGGAAACCATGGTAACATATTCACCCAAAGGTACATGCTCGAAACAGATCATATTCGATATCGGTGACGACCACAAGATCCACAACGTAAAATTTATCGGCGGCTGCAGCGGAAATCTGCAGGGCATTGCCCGTCTCGTGGAGGGAAAGACGCCCGATGAGGTCTATCCCCTGCTCCATGGGATCAAATGCAGACAGAACACCTCCTGCCCCGACCAATTTGCGGAGGCGTTGGTGCCCTATCTCACGCAAAAGGATTGACCTCCCTCACAGGTAAAGATAAAGAGAGAGCCTCAGCTCCCTCTTTTTTTCATACAAAAAGGGCCCGCAGGTGCGAGCCCTGTATTTTTTATGGGATCAGAACGGAAGGAAGGGAACACATGCCTCAACAAGGGCAAGGATGATCGCGATCCCGAAGAAGATGCTGCTGACAATGAGGCCGCCGATATAGTAGAACTTGCCGCCCTCATGCGTCGCCGCCTGCCGCTTGCCGACCATAGAGAGCATGAACCCTGCAATGGGCATAAAGAAGGACCAGATGAGCCCGAGGAGCGCAATGGTGTTGAAGGGCTTTTCGTCGTCCTTTGAGACGAACAGCTTGGAGAACAATACCATGAGGATGCTTGCGACGACCGCAAGGATCCAATACACCATCGAGAGCCAAAGGGCCATCTGCCAGCCCTCGGTCACGGCAATGCCGAGAAGGGAGGTGGCCGTAACGCCGTCCATGATAAAATAAAACACAGAGTATCCGTTGTTTTCCTCTTCTGCCGCCTGCTTCGGGCTCTCGGAAGCGAGCGCTTCCACCGCCGCGGTATCTTCCCCGAGCGCGCTTGCCTCTTTTGCTTGGTTCACGCCCATAAAGACTGCGCCAAACACAAAGACGACCGCAAACAGGAGAACAAGCATACTCATAAATTTTGATTTGCTTTGCATAAGTTCCTCCGAAACCGTAAAAATTTCCAATACAAGGCTATTTTATCATACTCAATAAATAAAGTCAATATTTAAAAGCATTTCTTTTGCTTAAACTTTTTGAAAAGTTACAAAAAAACTCCCTCCTGTCCGCAGGTTTCGGCTCCATGATATTTTGATACCCTGCAAGATCGGCGGAATAGAGGAAGGAGGCGATCCTTGGACCATTACTTTCCTTGTGCAGACCCGTTACTTATCAAGGGCAGAATGAAGCAAGGCGAGATTAGAATTTTTTGTAACGGAAACGACCGGATCATCATTTATTTTTGGAATTTCTTTTGTCCTTTTTTTTACAAAAAAACGCAAGCTGAAATGGTTCAACTTACGTTCAGAGTGTAAAATAACGCTGTCTGTGATACAATCGCAGCCAACCGTTCAAATCGCAAGGACAGCGTTCAAAACGCCTTCCAACCGTTCAAACGCACCACCGAGCGTTCAAACGCTCTTTTATTGTATCACGAGGAAATTGGAAAGTCAAACTGTTTGTCCCTCATTTTTCTCCTCGTCTTTTCCCTGGCTTTCCATCGACTCTTGCGCCAGGAGTTTATCGACACGAGGGATATTTGCTTCGATGCAAACCTGCAAAATCGTCCCAATCAACTGCTCCGGATTCGGATGATGGAATTTGTAATTCAATTTCGGTTTTTCCTTTCTCATCTTTTCACTCAACCCCTACGCTGGTCTTTGCTTTCCTTTTTTAAGAATTCCACGGTTCATGCTCATATTCATCGAAGGTGTCATCAAGGTGGCTGATGCGCTTCCCAAGATCGGTATCGATGAATGTCTCAACATGGTTCGCCAGGTCATACAGAGCGGAAATAAACCGTTCGTAAGCCCGAAAGCCCGCCAGGGTGAAATACC
>CANRDK010000007.1 GCA_947629345.1 uncultured Clostridia bacterium | reverse complement strand
TCCGCGATCACGTCGATATGGTGCGGCATCTTATGGGAGTAGAGGAATTTCTTCCATTCGATCTCAAATTCTATCTCTATCTCGGAGAGCGCGCCGTCATTCATGCGCTCATGCTCGATCCGATCCAAGACTGCCGCAAGCTCTTTGGATACATAACTCTGCGACTTTCCGAGCTTCTTTGCGACGAGCTTCTGCGAGATACCTTGCTCATACGCTTTGAGAATGATTTTATCCTCTTTGGGAAAATGTTTGACGAGCGCGGCTCTGTCCATTTTCTCGGCGATGGTACTTTCCAAATCGTAAGTCCTCTCGTCCGCGAGGTCCACGGGTTGGTTTCGTCGTCGTCCTCCGAAAGCAGACCGCGCCGACAGACGTATTGTTCCACATCGAGGGCGCGGCGGTCATGTTTATGGTTGTTGTTATGCTCTATCCTGTCCTGCTCGACGAGCGCGGCGTACACCTCGGGCGGCACTTTGACGGGGATGATGTAGTAGTCCTTTTGACGATAATACCTGCCGCTCTGCGGCTCTTCCAAAGACGTGTAGAAGTATGTAACAAGACCGTCCTCGCCCGCTTTCCGATGGGGACGGTTGAGCTTTCTTCCGCTCAACATTCCGTATTCGATATTCGGCTTCGCCTTGTTGTAGGTATACTTCGTCACATCTTTATCTTACCACTCTCCGCCCATAATGTCAATCAAATACGAACGTTTGTTTTGATTATTTTATATGTTAGTTGCGCCGATTGAGTACCAAGAAGCGCTTACAAAATGTAAAATGGACTCACTTCTGTATCTGTAAGCTCTTTCGGTACTTGCAGGCGTGTTCACTTTCCAGAACAACAAGCAAAGAGCGAGCTCTGCTCATTCCAACATACATGAGATCGGGCTTGTTGTAGGTCAAGATGTCGCAAAGAATAATTACCGTGTTTTCAAGCCCCTTGAAACCTTGTATCGTGGAATAGGTAATGTTCTTGCTTTCCGCGCCTGCGGGATCGATCTTGTACTTCGTAATTTTATTCACGACGCACTTTTCCCGTTTGAAAGCAGATAAAATCGTTATTTCGCTCGGTTTGATCCCCGCAGCGAGCAATTTTTTGATTTCTTCGGTGAGAAGATCCTTTTCTTCCCCGGAGTCGCGGAATTGGATATATCTGACCTCGGGAGCGTTTTTATCCTTTGAAAGTGTCTCCGCGCTCACGCCGACGATCTTATTCATCTCTTGCTGAATGTTGACAGTATTTCTGCAATTCAGCGTCAAGTGAAACGTTGCAAACCCTGCCTCCTCTTCAAGCATTTCGACGACGTGGCCGTCAGTGATTCCACGGTTGTAGATCGTCTGATAATCGAAATCACCGAAGAAATACCACTCGCCCCTTTTCAGCCCGCCCTCCAAGAAGGAATCGAGCACAAGAAGATACTCCGGCGTCATGAGATCCTGCGCTTCATCAAGGATGATCTTATCGAACTTTATACCCTCGAGTATGATCGCATCAAGCGCATATTCGGGCAATTTTTTCTTGTAGAATTCTGCGGCGTCAGTGATCTTTGAAAAGTCGAAGAGACTGTGCTTTTTTACAAGCTGTTCGCAATAATTTGTCAACGATCCGATATATGCAGGTTTCAGATCAGTATCTTCGAAATGGCGGTGAAGTTCCTTTTCGAGCAAAAGGTTATAGCAAAAGAAGCCAAGCTTCTTGCCCGCCGCAACGCTTTCCTTCGCATTTTTAATGGCGAGAACGGTCTTTCCTGTACCCGCTCCCCCGCTGATAAGGCAACGTTTGTTGCCCGCAAGACCGTCGATACAACGATACTGCTCCTCCGTGAGCGAGATAAGATTATTTTCCGCATACTCTACCTTGGTGGAAAGGGGCAGCGCCTTGTCGAAATCTTTGCGCAAAACATTGACGATATCGCCAATATCCGTCTCGGATGGATAAACAACAAAAACCTTCTTTTGTAAAAACTTGTTCTTGTTATAATCCGCAAGCCGCTTGATGTATTTCCCGACGAACTGCCCGTCCCGCCTGTCGAAGATCTCTTCCTGTGCAATATCGATATCCGAATTGTCGTAGACGATATCCGGGAACATGACGCCGTATCCGCAAAGGGCGTTTTGGACGGACTTCGACTCCGACCTGTTTTTCAGTTCCTCTTTGACGCTGAACATCCCCTCGCTCGCCTGTTCGAAAGGACCGCGCGCTTTTTCGTGTTCGATTCCGTATTTATCGGTATAGACCCATATTCCGTCGCGGCGGGCGATCCTGCCGCCCTTCACTTCGAGCGCGAACACGCCGAGTTCGGAGGCGCACACCAAAAAATCGATCTCGCCGAATACGACGGTCTGATGATTTTCGATCCCGAGAGAATGAAAAACCACCCAATCTTTTGTGACGGGATCGGTTTTGAACCACTCATAAATTTTCCGTTCGGCAGGACTTTTTACGCTCGGCGAGATCGCCGCCGGTATCATCTTTGCCATAAGCTATTCTCCGTCGTAAAAATATTATACTTCATAATATCCGTCATTATCGGCTTTCCCGAAACAATTAAAACACCGATATGCTTCTTCATTTGGGACAATCGCCCCTTTTTCTATCGATATCAGACGAGTAATTGCCGGAAAGATGCGGCAATGCGTTACGAGTAAAATTGCCGCTTCGGGATTTTCTCTATGTATTTTGGTAATCAGATTGCTGACTCTTTTGGCATTCTTAAAATCCAGGTTGTTAAGCGGTTCGTCAATGATAAACAACTTGGCGTTCTGACGTACCGCCACGGAAGAAATAATGGAGAGAAGCCGCTGTTGCCCGCCGCTTAATTTTGCCGGGGATGATTTTTCATAAAACAACGGTTTGCCGCTGTTCTCGTCGTAGATCCTTAATTGATACTTGTCAAATAGCTGTCTTATATCGTCTTTTGTAAGCGTTTGGGCGGAGTAAAGACGTGCACTGTCCATCATGATGTCAAAAACGGTCATCCTCTTCCCGACAAAGTTGTAGTCGTCTCTTTGGGAAACATAAGCGACTGTAGAACGAAAATGCTGTAGTTCGTTCTCATTCATTTGCAAAATGTTTTTCCCGCCGCAATAAGAGATGGCGCCCGCAATCGTTTTTTGCCCCTCGTCCTCTCTCATGATCGCTTTTAGGATCGTCGACTTCCCCGAACCGTTTTCCCCGATGATCGTCACGACTTCCCCGCTCTTTATGGCAAAGGATACATCTTTTATTATTTTCACACCATTGGATAGTGCTATATTTAAGTTTTTTATTTCCAAAATCGTTTCCATCTTATTATCTCCTACGCTTCAGAGAGCAAATCGATGCCGACGCCAACAAGACAACCATCCCGATGGCAGCCGAAAGAAGCGGCATGGCAAATGAAAGATAAAAATTGCATAGGCTGTCGATAAGAACACTCAAAAAAAGTGCAAACAATATCCCCGTCGCTCCCGGCAATACCACATCCAAAAATATCGCTGTCTTGATTTTTTCGGGCGGACTACCTTTTATTGTCAATCCGGCATAATAGACCCTTTGAAATTTCCAATGGATGACCGCGTATAAAATTGTAAATCCGATGACACAAGCCGAGACGACAGTTTGCCATAGGAGCAACTCTTCGAATATAGGACTTTCTTGTTTGCTTTTTGCAGTCAGAGAGATCAAACCCGCATCCGTGTCAATGATCAACTTTGTCGGGTCGCCTTCGCAAAATCCGATGTAGGAATAGTTTGTATTGTTTTCGTACATTTCGTCATACCCCATCACGATCACGCCGCGATTGAGGTTATGATCCGTTCTTATGATACCATAGCATATCGGTAAAATTTCTGCTACCGTATATTCTTCAATGTGATTGATGATGTTATGTTTAGAATATACGACAGAGCCTTCCCTAAACCCGTATTGTTGAGCCACATTGTATGTAATGGCAATTTCCCTCAATCCGAGTTCCTTTTGCAAGAGAAAGGGTGAAGCGCTTTGATATTTACTGCTGTCCATGACCATAAAACACTCAACATTGAGCGATCCGTTCAAATTGTTATCGGGATAGAACGTCACAGAGGAGCAATTCAAATAATCATTCTGCTTTACCGACTGTTTCGTTTCAAAAATATATTCGTAATCGGCAGAGTAAGAAAACTCAAGCTGACGATAGACACGCTCCGATTGCAAAAAGAGACACCCTATTGCCACTGTCAACAATAGGGTATAGCACAACACAATCAAGAAATAGTACTTCCAATCCAAGCGTTTCCAAAACATCGTTATTTCGTTTTTTTGATCAGTATGATATCTTCCACCGCAATAAGAACCGATACGGCAACGCCTGCAAAAATAAAGATCAACGAGTTTGCAAGTACGGTGCTTACAGGCATATAGAGCGTCGAGAACGAAGCAATGAGCAATGCGGCAACCACCAATCCGACAATTGACAAGATGGCTTGCACCACTGATGATATGATGTAATATCGCCCAATTTTTTTATCGCCCTTTAATTTTCGCTGCACAAAATATTTCCTCTCCGATCTCCGCATCCACAGCAGGAAATTCGCCGTCGGCAACACCACGAGCAAAACAATGTATGCAAACACGATAAAGAGAGTTGAAGAACGCTCCAGCCTTTCCACAGACGCCTCTGCCCCTTGGTTTTTTACGGCAAAGTCCGTGATTTCATTTGCATAATTCCCGGACATGAAAGCGTTGTAGTGCGTTTCATACGCTTCGTGCGTGGCGAATTCGGATTCGTCTTTCAGTCTCCCGTACGGTTTATACTGTTCTTCAAGATATTGTTTGCACCTCTGATGATCGGTCGCCTGAACATAGGCGCCCGAATATACGACTTTGGGAGACGCCGTCGTGATCGCTTCCTTTTGCGCCCCCTCCCATTTTGCCATCACCGCGCCGCCTTCGTAGTATGTGTTCGTCTCGTAAATGGCGGCGATTTGGAAATCCACCTTCGACGTACCCAAAGTCACCGAAACGGTCGAGCCGAGCTTTGCGCCCGTATCTTGAATAAATTGATAGTCCACCAAAAGCGGATTTCCGTATTCCTCCGTCGCCTTTTCGATCAACCGTGCTTCGCAATACATCGTTTGCCCGAGTTTGTCGAATGCATCCGAGAAAAACAATTTACTTTGACGAGTCTTTCCGTCAACGGAAAGGCTCGTCTCGGTATAGTAGTACGGGAAAACGCTTTCTATACAATCTTCGCTTTCCAGCTGCGCGATCTGCTCATAGGACGGGCTCGGAACATCAAAATCCAGCTTTTCGCTCTTGGATAAACTCTGCGCCAACGCGGCCTCTCCCGCGTTCCGAAACACGGGAAGCGCAAAAGCAAACGCAAGCAACAGCACCAAGGCGAGCGGAATGAGCACGTCAAACACAGCTCTGTTTTTGATCCAATATTTGAACATACATTTCACCTGTTATGTATTATCCGCAGATTCGTCCGGCGTCTCCTCCGGTGTCTCCTCGGGCTCCGTTTCCGCCTCTACGAATTTGATCGTATTTTGTTTGTCATACATCGGATCGACCTTATCATCAAAGACAAGCGTCATCGTTACTTCCGCTTCCGCGTTCGGAATGAATTGGAATACGAATTCAAATTCAGGCGCGTTGCTGGAAGCGGGAATATTGAATTCATATGTAGTAATATTCGATAATGCGTCATACATTGGAGTAATTGGCTGTCCGTCATAGTATTTTGCATACAATGCAGTAATGTTTGGAATAGTAAGCTTTATCGATACAACTTCCGGAACATTTTTATTTGTCGTCACTTTCGCTTTGACTTTCATGTAAACGGTATCGCCGACGGCGTATTCTTTGGTACCGTTCCCGTAGGAGTGGCCTGTATCTTCACTGTAGAAAAAATCGGCGACCGCCACGTAAATAGTTTCATCGTCGTCATCATTGCAAGCAGCAAATGAAACGCAAGCGAACAGCGAAACGAACACAAGACAAAATGCAAATAGTTTTTTCATTGGAAATTCTCCTTCATTTATTGATATTGATTTATTTACACTGTTGTAATACTATTACCGCTCAAAGAATGATATCCTGGATCCCCACTGTAACATTGCCGGCCCAATCGAACATAACCGCCAACCCGTGTTCCGGATCATAGCGATAATTGCACATGATTGCCACTCGCGGTTTATCTTCATTTCTCTTTACCAGCAAGTACTGCGGCTTGACATAACTGAAAATATTATCTTTCTTTTGATTTTCATCGTCTTCGAAGACTTCATGCCTGCAAAAATCCTCGACATGCTTCTTGGCGCGGTCGATCCACTGTGGATTTGCAAGGAAGTTTTCGATGGCCTGTTCTTGATCTTCCGTTATGCTCTCGTCCTTGTGATGCGCATAATCCACTTCCAGCGAAAAAATTCGTCCCCAGATTCCGATATCTATTTTGTTAATCATATATTTCTCCTTGTTGACCAATCATCGCGTTATATTCTCCGACACCTCCAAGATGTCCAAAGGTTCCATTCAGCTCCGTCGGAACCAACTGCATGCCCTGCATATTGTTCATTTCATGCCACGTTAAACGATTCGCTATACGAAATGCTTCCACGTCACTGCCTGTCCAGCTGGATTTTCCATGAAACTTTATTTTTGTCCATAAATCAGACAAAGCGTCATCCGCCGCCAAAAAATTTTTGCTCCTGTTGTTAGTCATAGCGGATATTTTCACCTCCGCCGTCGCGTAATGAGAAAAATCCGGTATGCCGTTTTTATATGTGATCTGTGTAATCTTCGTACCATCCGAACACACAATCGGCTCTTTGAGAACAAAATTCGATTCACCCCTTTGACCTGTCCAAGTTCCCCTATCTCCATTGGTTCGAGGCGTGTGTTTGATCCTCTCCTCGTATGTGGAATATGGTGCACTATGTTCGTAATAATCAGCATATCCCTCCGCGCCGCCATAAACCGCACCGGCAATCGAACCCCACATATACCCATCTGCCGCACCGTTTATCGCTTGTTCTGCGGCTTTGGCGCCAACTCTATCCCAATCGATATTATTCCAATCGATATCTTTTGCATCGGTTGCCGTAAACGTTTTGATCGCATTTGCTGTTGCCGCCGCACTCCCAGCCGCTGCTGTAAGCACGCTTATTCCCGCTAAAGCAATTTTAATTCCTGCGGCGACGCCTACCGAGGAAGTCCCTCCGGATGGAATTGCGGTCACAAGGCTCACGGTTGCAATAATCAGACCAACTGTCGCAGCCGCAGCTCCGATGATCGCCGAAGTCCTGCCGGTATCATCTACCTCATCGGCAGCACCGGTTAACCCGCCATATAATGAGCCGATCGCAGCTCCTGTCGCCGCAAATTTCATGCTACCGGAAGCGGCGCCGATGATTACGCTTGCAACGGGCTCCGGTATACCCACTTTCGATAAAACGACCAGCGTCACAATGATACCGGTTCCGATGGCAATCTTCGTCGCTAAGGACCGAAAATCAATTCCCCCGCCGAATATTTGTTGTGTTTGACTATGCTCCGAAAAGTCTTCGATATGATCCTGCGGCACATAAACCGTTTTACATAATATTACCTCATTTATGATATCCTCTCCAATCAACAACTCGGAGATCCTTTGTTCTGCTTCTGTTAATTCCTCGAGATAGATTTCGCTTGTGATGAACTCCGTCAGAGTTTCTTCTATTTCCTCATCTTCTATTTCCTCGTCTTCCGTTTCAACTTGTTCGTTGGGATCTGACAGCGTAGGATTCAGCCAAGCTGTATCGCTCGCAGGATTACAAGCCGCAAACATGAACGAAAAGACGCCCACAAGGAAAAGGGCAATGAATTTTATAAAAATCTTCTTCATTTCTTTTGCCTTCTTTTGTATTTTAATAATAAACCATTGGCGCCTTATATGTTACCATAGCAAGCCATGCAACGGATAACCTTGCGGAAAGCCATTTGGTTTCAAGTTATGTGGCGGGTTGCCGGCACCGACTTTATATAAAGTTTTATTGCCATCCATATAATAAATATTGTATATTAAATTACCAATAATTATATTTTCCACTTCTATTATTGTGTTGTCATAAATTTGCTTATTTACTCCACTTTTATACCCTCCCCAGGCCAAAAACAAGTGCATATTAGAAGCGTTGTTTTTTAATATCCTGTCAATTTCATCTAAATTGTCCCTCATTGATTGATTTGGCATACTTCTTTTCATGCCGTCATAAATCGGATTTAGTGCCGCCGGAATGTTGTCATAATAAGGAAAAAGATTCAGAGTGATAAGTTTGCTGTATTTAGTATATTGGAGGTTGCCCAAACTTTGTCGCCTGTTCGTTGAACCAAAAAAGAAGTCAATCATGTGTGATGTTGTTTTATCTACATCCGCAGCATCTCCATATGCAATATTGTTGTAAACCATTGCACTTTTCAAGGTTGATGCGGGATTTTTCAAAATAACGACAGCGGTCGTTCCGGTTGTCGCATTTTTCTTAGGCAATATCAATGAATATCTATCATTAAGACACTTACAAAAATTAGCCTGTATATTAGTTAAATCTACTAAATTTTGATCAAATTTTGCCATGTGTTTGCCTCTTTCGAATGTAGATTGTAGTTTGCAGTTCTTGATATAATTTCCATTTAATAGTACCTCTATTTTTTGTCAAGTATTTTTATATTATTTATACTTGAATTTCCTCGGGCTAAACACCCAAGGATTAGGCGGGCACATATTTACATTTTACGAATACAGGTCAGCCAAATGTTTGGAAACATTCTTTATGTCCTCTTGCAGCCACGCGGGAGACAATACTTGGCAATGTTCGCCGAAGCCGAGAACAAAAACTTTTATATCTTCCTTGTTCTGCATGCTTACGGTGAGCAGCGTGCCGTCCGACGTTTGTTCAACTGTCTGATTCTTGCCGTATATTCGCTCTTCGACGAGCGTGGCGTAATTCCCCGTGAGCAGCAACTTTATCTCATACCACTCGCCGTTGTTCTTCATGCCGAAGTCGTCGAGATAGTCGCTTTCGTTGAAGGAGAGAAGTTTGCGGAACAAATCGTTCGTGCGCGTAAAGGCGGTGATCCTGTTCAGTTTGAAATAGCGGATATCGCCCGAACGCTCGTCGAACGCGAGCACGAACCACGCATTGTTGTACATGAACAGCTTATACGGGTGGATCCTTCGCTCCTTCTCTTCGCCGCTCAACGATCTATATGTGATTGAGAGCACCTTGCCCTTGCCTCGTTCGCTCGGCGGGATGCAATCTTTCAAGGTATCGTATCTTTCTTTCAGTTCCTCGAGCGGCATGACGAGCGGAAAACGGTTGACCAGCGTCGGGTCGTCCTCAGCCTCATGCTTCAAAGAAGAATAGATCTTTGCCATAGCCGAACGGAAGTCATCTTTATGCATAAAATCGTTTCTCGAAAGAATATATCCGCTACCTTCGGTAAGGGCATTCTTTTCGGGTTCGCTCAGCTTGATCGATGGGATGACAGACGTCCTGTCGAGCTTATATCCGCCGTATTTTCCGGGTGTGCTGATGATGACGTACCCCGCTTCTTCGAGTTCGTTGCGGTATTCGATGATGTTGCGCGGATTGGTTTCGAGCATGGAAGCGAGCTCGGAGATCTTATATACCCTCCCCGAGTTGAGGATCTGCAACATTTTGATACATAAGGCTGTCTTTCCCATCCTTGTCACCACGCCGAAAATTTTATCATAAATTCGTCACAATTATACCATAAACGCCCGACTTTCGCAAGCATCTGACCGGCATTGCCCGAAAATATCCTCATCCTATAAAACCTGCATTAGGATGCGCACAGCAAGCATGCCAACGAGGACGACCGCATCGATGATTCCGAAGATGCCCGATGTCGTTTCATAATCGGTGAAGCTGTAAATCGTGCCAATGACGCTCGCCAAAAGGAGATATCCGCTCATCCAATAGAAGATGATGGAATATGCCTCACCGAATACAAACATCAGCACAAAATTCGCGATGGCGAGCGGAGCGATGACGATGGGAATTGCCATGCGGTAGCCGTCAAATCCGGTCACGATAACGTCTTCCATGAGCCAGCCTAAGCCCCAACCGATCAAACCGCCGACACCGCACACGAGCAAGCCGCCCACCGAACCGATGATATACTGCCACTGGAACCATTGGATCTTGTCTGCAAAGACGCTGAGGCAGACGGCTCCCGCAATTAAAATCGCAATGCCGAGCGCTCCGCCGATCCATGGCAGGGCATCCCAAAAATCGATCCCCCAATACCACTTATAGTATGAGGGGGAACTTGTCGAAGAATAGAAGGCCTGCGACGATGACAACGCTTGCGCCCGCCTCTTTCGCCCCATGATGAGATCGATAAGCTCCGTCTTGTTAAGGGAAGAATATCCCCTGATGCCGCGTTCCCTACAATATTTTCGAAGCTGAACCACCGTGAACAGCGCAAGCTTGGTTTTGTCGTTTATGCAGTCCTCAACGCTCTGTTCCGCGGTCGCCTCCTCTTCCGGTCTGTCGCTGAATCCGAAATCGAAGTCATTGGGCTCATCGGGAGCTGTTGGGGCATACCCCTTGATGAGGACGGATGCCACCGCGTCGACGATCTCATCGAATTCCGCTTTGCTGCACACATCCTGTAACGACGGGAATTCTTCCCGGATGCGTGCGACCTCGGCAACATCTTTTCCCATCAGTCGTTTGATAAAGGCGATCCGTCGGTCGGTCTTATAGAAGATTTCGAGCCTGCGGCGCTCCCCGTAATCGGCACCGACAAGGTCTGCAAGCCTCGAATAGAGGCAAAACGGGCGGCAGACGTGTTCGTCGTCTCCTTCGTCCATGATCACTTTGAGCGATTCCCTTAATTTCATCTCTTACCGTTCAATTATTCCTTCTTGATCGCTTGTTGCAAAAGCCATAGCCCGCGGTATTTCGGCGGAACATTGGGCGGGATCCCGGCATAGATATTCGGAACTGCGGGTGCGAGGGCAGGGCTCTGCATCTGTCCTTTGCCCCTCTGCTTGCCGGCATGTCCTTTGTTTGTAATCTTTACGCGCGTTTTTATGCTCTGCCGTTCCTTCCGCGGCGCATGCGTCAAGATGCAAAAAACATCGTCGATGAAGTTACAAAATTCCTCTCGGCTGTAATGCTCCTTGAAAGCGGGATATGCCGCTTTGAAAACGGCGCACGCCGCTTGCCCGCTTCGCGAGATACCCTTGACAAGGCGCAGCCGACGGTCGAGCTCAAAGAACATTTCGACCGATGCTTTGCCGGCAAAGTCGGCGCCGACATCGTCGCACAGCACGCAGTAGAGGGAAAACGGACCTTCGATTCCGCGGCTCTCGCACTGCGCTACGGCATGAAGAAGTGCCTCGTCAAATTTCATCGTCTGTCCTTTTGCGCCCGTTCACGTCCTTGAGAAGAAGCCCCAAGGACACGTCGTCGCCGATGCCGATCTCGGCGCCAAGCTTTTCCATAAACTCATCCACCGCCCGAGAGTTGCCCTCGTTCAGATAGCCGATGACAGGCGAGACAAACGAATCGTTGAAATTTTCGAGATTCCGATAGGGATTGATCGTGCCATCCGAACAAATGACGGCTCCGTCCAAGTCTTCAAGACCGAGAATTTCCACATTGAGGTGGTCGTAAGCGTCCTCCGCGCACATGGAATAAGTGATGTTCGCCACAGGATCGTCGTCGCTTTCGGGGAATACGGGTTCAATCTTCCCCTCTTTGATGACGAACATGCCGCCGTCCCCCAGCGAAACACAATACAGCCTGCCGCGATATGCCATGATTCCGCTGAGCGTCGTCCCGTATGCCAACGCAGGCGAAAGTCTGAGCCTGAAGAGTTCATCCTCATCCAGCATGTTCGTTTCACCGTCCGAAAAGGACCTCCTTGAAATATCCTTTTCGACCATGGCGTTCCATTCACATAGAATTTCAAGTTTGAGCTTTCCGATAATATCGTCTTTATTCAACTTGTCGAGCGCACGGTCGTTGAACCCGCGAAACACTTTCACGATTGCATCCGAAGCGAATTTGCTTCCGAGGTGGCTGCGGAAATAGATTCTGCCGCCGTGGCCGTCGCAGGTCGTGACGATTGTCCTCTCTTCGTCCTGATAGGAACAGGAATAGTCCTGACAGACTCTTTTTTCACGAAGATGCGAGTAACCAATCGAAGTCTTATTGTAGTATCTTATCATGTCACCACTCCCAATCGTCCACCTCACTGAGCGCTTGCTGAACTTCCTGCTTTACCTCGGCGACGACAGACTGCGCACCTTCCGCATGAACACTGCTCGAGCGCGACTTTACTTTGCTCGCCGTGAGGACGATGATCTTGATAATACGTTTGAGAAGCGCAGCGTTGTAGCACTCGATGACGTCGCCGTTGCCCGCCACAAACTCTTTCAGGCAATCCGTCGTGCGCTTATCATTGAGTTCGATCGCGATACCGTATTTGAGCGCGACGTTGAACCAAGGGAGCCTTTTGAGCGCCGCCGTCTCCTCTGTCATCGGCCACTTGGTGGGATGGCCGTCCGTCATGAGAAGGAGAATGGGCGCAACGCCGCCGAAATCCGGCATGATCCCCCCGCGGCTCTCCTTTTTGAGAAGATCGGCAAGCTGTATATACGCCGTGTGCAGATTGCTCCATCCGGCTGCCCGAATGTCCGTAAAGTTGAAATCCTGCACCGCCTTCGTCTTATCGCCGTTCAGAAGACGGGCGTCGTTGGAAAAGGTGATCACGGTGAGATAGAAATCGACGTTGCTGTTCTCGTCCTGCATCTCCGAGAGCTGACGTTTGATGTCCCGCAGGGCGCCATTGACCTGTGCGATGCGCTCCCCCTGCATGCTCTTGGAACAATCGACGATGATCATGACATTCAGTCTCTGTTTGGCGATCCTATCGTTCATTCCCCTCTCCTCACCATTCCACGTCGTCGATCTCGTCGAGCTTTTCGGCGATCTCCGCCTGTGCCATCTCGTTGTTCGTCGCGGCGTCGCCGCCCACGCCCACACTTGCGGAATTGGACTTCACCTTAGACGCCGTCACGGCAATGACATTGATGACCTTGCGGAGCGCTTCGGCGGTGTAAACTTTGAGCACCGTCTCGGGATTGCCCGTAAACTTCTTGAGGACGTCCATCGCTTCCTCGGTGTCGATCTCGATCGCCAAGGCATATTTGAGCGCGACCTTGAACCACCCCTTCTTTTTGAGAGACTCGAGGTGATCCCTCCAATCGTAGCTCGTGGGAAGACCGTCCGTCATGAGGATGATGATGGGCGCCACGCCGCCGATGTCGGGCATCTGTCCGCCGTTGCTCTTTTTGGTGAGCCACTTCGCAAGTTCGTCGTATGCGCCCGAAAGGTTTGTCCCGCCCTCCGAGCCGAGGTCCTTCCACTTGAAGTTCTCCACGCTCTGCGGTTCCGCATAGATCCACTCCGCTTTGTCGCTGAATTTGAGCGCGGAGATCTTGATGGTCGCATCCGACGTATCCTCTTGTATTTCGGGCATAATGCTCATGACGTCCCGGATGGCGTTATTGACCGCGCCGAGCTTCTCGCCCTCCATCGAACCGGAGTTGTCGATGACGAATAGCAAATTGAGTTCCTGCCTTGCGATTCCTTCTCCCAACATTCTGTCTTGCATTATTTGATTCCTCCTATCAGATTTTCGCTAAATTGGATCTTGAGATTTCTTACGATCGGGATCACGCCGTTCCCCGGTATCGTTTTTTCCACCCCATTTGCATCTTTGATGGCGACGGGGCTGCTTAAATCGAGCTTGACGCCCCACAGCGAGGGGTTGTTCTTGTTCGCTATGACGGTCGCGACCGCCCTGTTGTATTCGGCGGAAAATTTGTCGAGATGCGCCGCCGTCAGCTTCTTCCCGATATCGAGCACGATCTTGTGTTTGCCGAGTTCGAGGACGCACACCTCCTTTTTGGGTTTGCCGCAGTTGGGACATTTGTCCACGGGCGCTTTCTCCCCGAAGCCGTAGATGAATTCATAGCCGCAATGCGGGCACCGCACAAGTTCATCGCGGTAGCGCATGAGAAGGCGAAGCCATTCGATCTCCGTCGTCCTGCCGTTTTCGCGGTCGGAAAGTCCGTCCACGAACGTGCGGTGAAAGGCCTCCTTGACATACAGCGGAATGTACGCCCAACGCCTCAATACGCTGCTGTGATAGCCTCTGATGGGCCGATTCGACTTGTCCGTCTTGTGATAGACGAAGATGGGATTGGACCCGTACAGTTCATACTCCGCCTTTTCGTCGATAATGTCGTAATTTTTGAGCCGTTCCCCCTCGTACGGATTGCCGAGGCAGAGCGCCATGAACAGGATCACGCCGAGGGAGAATCTG
This sequence comes from uncultured Clostridia bacterium, assembly GCA_947629345.1. Lineage (GTDB taxonomy): Bacteria > Bacillota > Clostridia > Christensenellales > Borkfalkiaceae > Gallimonas. The sequence continues at coordinate 15,724 of CANRDK010000007.1, read as the reverse complement.
TCCGAATGGACGTCGGGCATCATCTCATTTCTCACGATCTCGGGAGCCATGTAGCGCATCTTGCCGAGAATGCCCAAATTCTTCTTGTCCGCAGTCACGTTATCGTTGTCGCAGATGAGGAGGGCACCCGTGTCGGGACCGAGAAAGAAACTGCCGTCGTTGAGGTCCTGGTAGGAATAGCCCATCTCATGGAGCTTCTTGAACGCCGTGCACAGATTGATACACCAGCTGAGCATGACCTCGCGCGAGGCGAATGTGTTCTTCCCCGTAAGGTAGGAGACAAAGGATACGAAGTTCTTCGGGCGAACATCCATCAGATAGCCGATGCGCCCGTCGTCGAAGTCGATGAGCTTCTTCGGCCATAAGAAATGCTCGGAAGGGCTTCCCTTTTCGATATTGTTCTTGAGATTATAGCGGAAGTCCGAGCTCTCCTCATTCTTATACACTTTGAGGGCATACTTCCCGCCGTCGTAGTCGACGAGGTAAACCTCCCCCTGCCCGCCCTCACCGAGCGGCTCTCTGATCACGACCTTCTTATCGCCCAAATCGATTTCATCGTTCTTGTTGAAAAGCATATCTCTCCTTTTTCATTCTCATTTGTCGGAACCGTTCCAATCGACGAGCGGGATGAGCCTGTTCACATCGCGCATATAGGTGCGGAAATAGCTGTGAAGGAGCTCCTTTTGCTCGGCGATATACTTTTTGACGGCGTCTTTTACATGCAGTTTGACGAGTTCCCCCTGCAAGGCGACTTTCCCGAGCTCCCATCGGGCGCAGGAGAGGATAAAGTCCTTAACCATGTTATAGGCGCTTGCGCAATCTTCGAGGCCGGCGTCGTCATCGATGAACACCGTGTTCGGTTCTTCGTCCCCACAGTTCAGCAGCTCTCCCGCCTCTTCCCGCATTTGAAGCAGGGCTTCCCACATCTCCGCGGCGCGCTTCACCGAACGAATATATTCTGCATGTTTCTTTACAACATTTGCATATCGGGGCTTTTCAAGTTCTTTGAGAAGAGCGGCGATCTCCCGAAAATAGAGATGCTCGTCCGATTCCACGAAATCTATAAAATCATTCCCTTGTTCGTCCAATAGCGTGGAGGGTTTGAGAAAATGGATGATGAACGGCCCGTTTTGCAGGAGATACGCCACGATGTCGCGCTTGGAATAGGGGTCGAAGGAGAGATACTTTATCTGTTCGATAATGTCCTTCCCCGGATTTCGGATCGTGTCGATGCGCTTCCGTTTGCTCTCGATGGTGTTTTCCGTGATCTCACGGTAGAACCTTTGGTCCTCTTCGGACATGACGCCGATCCCCGAATAGCCGGGAAGTCTTGTGCCGCCGTTCGGTAAATTGTTCTTTTGTGCCATCTTCATGCTCGCTTTGTTTCAGGGTTTTTCGATTGGCCGATTTCCTTTTGCAGAGTGAGAAGGATGCTCGATTCTTTCTTCCAGACCCATTCCCAGTCCGTTCCGAACATGGCGGCCAATTCCTTCAAAGAGTACTGTCTTTCCTCCCCTATCCCGTACCTTTTGGAGATGATCGTTTTGTCGTCTGCAGGCAGCTTTTCCAAGGCGCATTTGACTTTTTCGATCTCTTCCTGTCCGACGTCGGCTTCATTCATACCGAAAAGATATAGTGCCAATCGTTTGATACCGTTCATGATTTATCTCCTTAAACACAAATTTGATTACGCAAAACAGCGCATAAGCGCAGACAGTGTCGCTGCCGATGCGAGATCGGCAAACAGCGCAAAGATCTCTTGAAGCGCGGCAATATTTTCATCCTCACTCCCGCGCGGGAAGGAATAGGAGAGAAAGAGATTGTCCTCTTCGCTATTTACTTCGTTTTCCACGCAGAACTTCTGCCCGAGGGGCGTTTCCGCATACTCCTCGATCGCGGCGTTTGCCGCCGCAACGTCCAAACACTTCCCCCCGTGAGCAAGCCAAAGTGTCATGTCGTCGCCTACCTGCCCGTAGAAAAGCTCCGTCCGAATGCCGCCGATCATGGTCTTTGCGGCAATCGTCGGCTCCGATTCCATGCCGACGGGATCGTTAAGGACAAAGTCCTTCACGGGAACTCCCCCATGCGTTGCCGCACACATCAATTCATACAACAATCGCTTTTTTGTTACCAAATTTTCCTCCTTTGCGTTTTACAGCCTTCTATAATTCGCCGCAGAACTCGCAAACTCCTCTTTTCCCGGGGAAAATTTCTTCCCAAAATTTCCTTTTCGACCCAGTAGCATATTTACTTTAATCCGATTTGTTACATTATCGATGTTACAATCAAAAGGATTCCTGCAATTTTTGACAGCCGCCGACAATGCGAATAGCGGGAGAATAAAGATCGTGTATAAAAAGTCCGACTGTGATGAGCAGTCGGACTTTATAGTTCCATGTTCGGATACTTTGCATTGCGCACATAAGACAATTTTTATTTGCCACATCGCGCCACGGCTTGTTCTACCGATTTTTCCGCTTTTACACTCAAGCCCCCCTGAAAGCATAATTAAGCTTAAATATATTCTATCGGTAGCACGACCAGATTGTCGGCAAGGTAGAGCTTGTTGTCGTACAGACAGACGATCGCTCCCATGCCGCGCTTCTTATCGATATCCTTATCGAGCACGTCAAACGCAGATGCCATCGATTTATTAGGAGAACCGCTCTTTTTGATCTCGATGGGATAGAGCGTGCCGTTTTCCTCGATGATGAGGTCGATCTCGCTCTCCTCCTCGTATGTTTCTCCGTTTTCCTTGGTGCGCCGCCTGTCCTTGCCGCGATAATAGAACACGTTGAACGTGTAGTCACTTCCCTCGTTGGAGAAGGACTTCAAGATCTCGGAAATGACAAACGTCTCAAACATATTCCCCGCGACCGCACTCTCCGCGAGCGCCTCCGCGTTGTTCCATTTGGAGAGATAACAGGCGAGACCCGTGTCCCTGAAATAGAGCTTTGGCGTCTTGATCGCCCGCGTCAGATGGCTCGAATAGTAGGGTTGCAGAATGAAGATGATCCCCGTTCTCTCCAACACCGAGATCCAATTCTTGACGGTCGCCTGTGTGACGCCGACTTCCTGCGCGACCGACGCATAGTTCAACATCTGCGCCGTGCGTGCCGCCACCGCCGAGAGGAATCTTGTGAAGGCGAGCGAATCCTTGATCCCGATCTCCTCCTTGATGTCCCGCTCCAAGTAAGTTCTGACATAGGAGGAATAGAAGTCCTGCCAATCCCGCTCCGTGACATTGATCTCGGGAAACATGCCGCGGTGGATGATTTTCCAGAGGTTATTGTACGGTTTCAGCACTTTCTCCCGTTCGGAAATGTAGTCCTCGGTCGGCACGAAATGGCGGTTGAAACGGATGCCGTGAAGCTCGCGGAGGGAAAGATTTTGCAGTTCCAGAATAGAGACCCTGCCCGCCAAGGATTCCTGCACCTTGGACATGAGTTGCATCTGCTGTGACCCCGTCAGATAATAGTTCTCGTACATGCCCTTGTCGCACTCGATCTTGATATACGGAAAAATCTCCGACGCATACTGCACTTCGTCGATGATCGACGGCTTGGGCAAATTTTTGAGAAAGAGTTTCGGATCCTCAATGGCGGTATTGAGCAACAGCTTGTCGTCGAACGTGACATATCTGACGTTCGGGTACAGCGTTTTGAGGAGCGTCGATTTGCCGACCTGCCTCGCGCCCGTCACGAGAATACACCTGCTACTGCTTGCCCTCTGTCTGAGCACCGATTCGATATTTCTCTCGATATACATAATCACCTCTCGCGACGAATCTATAATACAACTATATTTTAGTCGAAATTTATGATTTTGTCAAGTACTTCACCGCAATTTAGCATCCGTTTTTTAAGTTATAAGTTATAGGGTAATAATGTAATATAAATTATAAAGCACAAGATTTCTCCTGTGCTCTATCTTTCTTATATGATTTCAAAATGCTTTAAGGTCTCTTTGATTGCCCCGACCATTTGCGGCGAGGGATGCGAACGAGGTCTTTTCAGTTCTTCAACGGCATTGGGAGCGTCGTACATGGGCAAACCCAAACTGCGCTTGACTTCGGCAATGTAAGCGGTATGAACTTTGAAGCCGTAAGTCTTTTCGATATATTCCTGTATCATCTTATAAGTAACTTTCTCTTTCGGCTTACGTTCCTCGGCGCGTTTTTCCACTTCTTTCAAGGAAATCTGCCCTTCTTCCTCTCCGAATTCCACTTTCACGCCGATATGTCCGTCGGGTTTTTTGTGGGAAAGGACAACCAATGTCTCGACATGCTTGGTTTGGGGGAACATGTCGAAGGGCTGGACGAGGGTGATCTCGTACATGGTAGGGCCATTTTCCGTCTTGATGAGCTCCCCGCCCTCGTTTTCGATGAGTTTCCCCGTCAAAATGCCAACGTCGCGGGCGAGCGTGGCGGGATTGCACGAGATATAGACGATTTTGCGGGGGGCATGTCTGAGAACCCCCCTCACGATCTCCCTTCCGAGCCCTGCGCGGGGCGGGTCGAAGATGAGCGCGGCGTCGGGGTCTTTTTGGAGCAGTGCGGGGAGTTCCTCCTCCACCCTGCCGCAGAGATTTACCATGGTCTCAAGGCCGTTCTTTTGCTTTAAGCTCTCCGCACACGCGCTCGCCTCGGGGACGATCTCGATGCCGTACGCCCGCTTGCACTTCTTGGCGAGCATGGCCGTGAGCAGGCCGCCGCCCGCGTAGCAGTCGATGACGGTCTCCTCCTCCGAAAAGAGGGAAACAACCCTCTCGTACAGTTTTTCCCTGACCCCCTCGTTGACCTGCAAAAAGGTGGATGCGCCCGCCTCGAACAGAATGCCGTTCTCCATGCCCTCGTAAAAGGGCTTTCCCTTGAGGAGCCGCGGCGGTTCCTTCAAAACGACATTGTCCTTGGAAGTATCGATGCTCAAAAACAGGGAATAGACGGGGAAGATGGCGTCGAGAAGGTAGCAAAAATAGTCGATGCCCGCGATCTCCTCCGTTGTCACGAGGGTGACGAGAAATTTATTTTTGACCTCGCGGACGATGATATGGCGGATCTGTCCTTTGCCCGTCTCCTCGTCGTAACCGTCCAGCCCGCACTTCTCCATAAAGTTATAGAGGGCGGCGATCAGCGGCTTGGACCATGCGGGGTGAATGGGGCATTCGTCCGTCTTGACGATGCGGTGGGTGCGTTCGGCATAAAAGCCGATGGCATTCTCCCCACGGACTGCGCCGACGGGGAGTTGCAGTTTGTTGCGGTAGCCGTATTCCCTCTCGCTCCGCTCGCAGGGCTGTACGTCTGCGTCGATCCCCGCGATCTTGCGGAATGCGTTCTTCACGAGGTCTGCCTTGAAGAGCAGTTGGGAGCGGTAGCGCATGTGCTGGAGCAGACAGCCCCCGCAACGGTAAAAGACGGGACATTTCGGACGGACGCGGTCCTCCGCGGGGACATGGATCTCCTCGGCCTTGCCGTAGGCGATATTTCCCTTGACCTTTAAAACGCGCACGCTCGCCCTCTCCCCGGGGAGAAGGTAGGGCACGAACAGAGTGAAGCCGTCGATCGCCGCGATCCCCTCGCCGTTGGAGCCGAGCCCGCTGCACCGCACCTCGATGACATCGTTTTTCTTCATATCATTTCCTCAACCGCCGCAGGACGGCTCCCATGCTCCGCTGGGCATAGAACACGAGGACATCGTATGCGGCAAAAAACAGCGTTCCGCCGATAAAGAGCACCAAAAAGAAGTACTGTTCCACAAAGGGATACCAAGAAGCCTCGCTCAGCCCCAACACGGGCACGAACACGAGGCGGAAGCTCAGCCACATCGCAAGGTCGAACCAAACGGCCTTGACGGGCTCACAAAGCCAAAAAAGAGGCTTCTTTTTCACAAACCTCTTTTGCAGATAATTGACAATGGGGTGCAGGCCGAAGAAGACGGCGAACGGCAGGAGGGTCAGAAAGGAGAATCCGCAAAAGAGAAAGGTGAGGAGCAGGATCGCGATAAAGCCCAAGGATGCGCCCCAGAGATAGTCCCGCGCGAGAGGGATCATGAGCGCAAACACCGCGACGACATACGCCGCCCCGAGCAGGACGTCCACATAGTTCCCCAATGCAAGGGCGCCCGACGCAAGGGCCACGGCGATCGCGGAGAGGGCGATCTGATAACTTTGCGAATTCTTTTTCATCTGCAGCAGTACATGCAATTGCAGAGGCAATCCATGCAGATACATGCGTTACACAGGTTGATACATTCGTTGCCCCCCATCTGCCTGTCGTCTGCGGCGGACGCGGGGTCGGGATCGGTATGCGTTGCGTTCCCCGTCTGCGTCGTATAGTCCGCACGCGCGGTGAGCTTGCGGTAGTCCTCCCGATACTTCTCGTTGGAGGGGTCCATCTGCATGGCGATCTCGAGCTGTTTCTTGCTCTCGTTCATCCAATTCTTCCTGTAGAACACGACGGACTGAAGATAGTGCCACTCCGCGCTGCGCTCGTTGAAATTGTCGAGAAGGGTCTGCGCCTTGGAGATATCCCCGCCGCGGATGGCGGAGCGCACGGCCTCAAACGGGTCCTCCTGCGACTGCCGTCTCTCCCGTCTCTCGTCCATGATCTCGCGGTAGGCGGCGTTCACCTTTGTCAGCATCCTCGCCGCGTTGGTGCCGACTTCGCCGTCCTCCCACTTCTCTTTATCGTATTTTGCCTTCAGCGTCTCGTACGCTTCCTTGATCTCCTCGTCGGTCGCGTTTTCGTTGACCCCCAAAAGCACATAATTTTCCAGATCCATGTTTTTTACTTTGCTCCGTTGATAATTTCTTTCTGCCTCTTTGCCCCCGAGAGCACCCGCTTTGTCTCATTCGGAATGCCGCGGAGAAGCACATTGTCCGCAAGGTCGCGGTTAAAACAAAATTTGACGCCTGCAAGCTGTTCCCGCAGTCCGTAGAAGAGGGAATCGAACAGAAAGGAGATCTCCTCCCCGTTCTCCCTCATCAAAGCCTCGCGGCTTTCGGCGTGATAGCTCTCGAAAAAGGGATTGAACATCCCCTTTTTAAGGTCCTTGTCGTAATCGTCCAGCGCGTCGATGAGGTAGACCCACTTCCCGAGATACCAGAACATTCCGCCCGTGGCCTCCGTCGCCCTGTCCCCGAGGAGGTTGTCGGTGAGCCTTTTCATCATCTGGGCGGAGGGCTCGGCCGCACTGTCAGGCGAGGCCCCTTCTCTCTCCGCCGCCGCCTGTTCCTCCATGTATGCGGCGAGAATTTCGGCAAGCGCGGGATATTTCTTTTTCGCCCGCTTGGCTCCCCTCTTCAGAAAGAGCCGCTTGACCCTTCCCCCGCCGCCGTCGCGGATGTCGTCCGTCAATTTATAGTAGGCGAGGAGGGTGTTGACGGCCCCGAGCGCACGCGTGAGTTCATCCGTCTCGGCGATGGGACGCTTTTTGATGCGGTGTCCGATACAGCCCTGCCTCTCTATTTTAAAGTCGATCCCCGCAATGTTATGCAGAATGGCCGAAAGAAATGCGACGTCGTAGGTCAATGCGACCCTTGCGCGCTGGCCACAGCTCTCCCCGATCCCCTTGCAGAGGCCGCAGTAGGCGGCACGGTAGAGGGTAAGATCCTTCACGAAGAGGTAGGGCAGATCGTAACGAACGTAGCCGAACATTATTCCCCCTGATAGAAGCCGATCTTGCGGTAGACCTTGGAGAGCGTGCGTCTCGCCGCCCGATATGCCCTGTCCGCACCCGACTTCAAGATCTCGCCGAGATAGTTTTTATCGGCAAGGAGCTTGGCTTGCTCTTCCTGTATGGGAGAGAGAGCGTCCGCCACCGTCTCGCCGACGGCAAGTTTGAACTCGCCGTATCCCTTCCCCTCGAATTCCCTCTCCGCCTCCTGCAGAGTGCAATTCTTGAAGGCACAGTAGATATTGAGAAGGTTGGTGACGCCGGGCTTTTCGTCCGAGGCAACAATTTCGCTGCCGCTGTCGGTGACGGCCCGTTTGAACTTGCGGATGACGGTGTCGCGGTCGTCCGTCAAGAAGATGGAGGCGTTGGGATTTTCGTCCGACTTGGACATCTTCTTCGTGGGCTCCTGCAGCGAACAGATCTTCGCGCCGCCCTTTAAGATGAGGGGTTCAGGGACCGTGAACGTCTCTCCGTAGCGGTTGTTGAAGCGGATGGCGAGGTCGCGGGCGATCTCCACATGCTGTTTTTGGTCCGCCCCGACGGGGACGCACTGCGCCTGATAGAGAAGGATATCCGCCGCCATGAGGACGGGGTAGTCCATGAGGCCCATGTTGATATTTTCGGCATGTTTCTGGGACTTATCCTTAAATTGGGTCATGCGGGACATTTCCCCCACATATGCGACGCTGTTGAGCACCCAGCAGAGCTCGGCATGCTGCGGCACATGGGACTGCACATAGAGGGCACTCTTCTCGGGATCGATCCCGCAGGCAATGTAGAGTGCGGCAAGTTCCAATGTGCGGCGGCGGAGTTCTGCGGGCTCCTGCTTCACCGTGATGGCGTGCATGTTGGCAATGGCGTAGAAACAGTCGTACTCGTTTTGCAGCTTCACCCAGTTGCGGATGGCGCCGAGATAGTTGCCGATGGTAAGGTTTCCGCTCGGCTGTACGGCTGAATAGATGACTTTTTTGTCCATACGGGCTCCTGTAGAGTTCTATACAGGGAAATTATACCATACTCCGCCGCAAAAATCAACGTTCCGAAGAGAAAGTGTTGTGAAAAATCGGAGATAATTAAAAATTTAAAATTAAAAATTAAAAATTGTGGCGGGGGAATAATTGATAATGGCGAGACGAAATGACGCACAGACCGCTCATTCAGAGCGTAGCGATGAATCCCGCTAAACCTACAAACCTCCGTGCGTTTAACGGGATCCTTCGCTGCGCTCAGGATGAGCGCGGGGGCACGGGGCAGCATGACGCCGCACCAGCCCTCGGCTCCCGAGGGGGGGTAGGGGGCGGGGACGTTCTAAATATGCCCCGCCGCATTCTTGCTTCCCCTCTTAGGGGAAGTACCCCGAAGGGGGGATAGGGTTCAGAAACCCCTCAGTCGCTATGCGACAGCTCCCCTACAAGGGGAGCCGAGGGGATCCCAACGCGGTCATGCCCCCTACAAGGGGAGCCAAGGGGGACCCAACGCGGTCATGCCCCTACAAGGGGAGCCGAGGGCCATCCTCAACACAAAAAAATCGGCACTTATGTGCCGATTTTTTGGGGGAAAGTTACTTCTCGTCGAGGACGGAGCCGAGGTACTCGGTGGGGTCCGCGGCCTTGCCGTTCAGTTCCACTTCGAGGTGAAGGTGTTCGCCGTCCTTGTGCTCGATGCCGTACGCCTTGGCCACGACGCCGAGCGTTTCGCCCTTCCTGATGTCCGCTCCCTCCCTGAGGTTGCTGTCGGGCTCCACAAAGCGGTAGAGCGTCTTTAATCCGTCGCCGTGGTCCACGAGAATGATATTGCCTGTCTCCTCGCTGTAGGAAATGCTCTCGATCTTGCCGTCTGCCATGCACTTCACTTCCGTACCCGCAGCCGCATCAAAGTCCACGGCCTTGTGGCGGTAGATCCAGCCCAGCGTCTCGTTCGTGTAGATGACGTTGTACTCCACCGTGTAGCTGGCTCCCTCGATGGGGGATACGAACTTCACGGCGTCCTCACCGCCCGAGGGTTTGGAAGGCTCGTCGGGGTCCTTGTCCTCGCCCTGCTGATCGCCGCCCTGCGGGGGAACTTCACCCGTATCGCCGTTGTTTCCGCCGCTGTCATCCAGAATGTTGGACGAGCCCGTCGTCAGAAAGTAGACGGTGAGCACAGTTGCCGCAACGAGGAGCAGCACGCAGACGCTGAGAACAATGTAGTAAAGCAGTCTCTTTTTCTTTGGTTTCGTGTTTGTGGTTTCTTCACTCATGATGATATCCTCCGGTTATGTAAGGTTTTGACAAAGCGAAGCGGCTTTATACATCCAAAATCAGGATCCTCCGAAAATGATGGGCGAACCCACCGCCGTCTGCTCTTGGGATGTCGCAATGTGCAGGTTGACGGTGTACCCGTTGAGCGCGATCCCGCCCCCGATGAGCGGGGAAAAGCAGTAATAATTCGTGACGCCCGCGGCCTCCTCCGTAAAGAGGATCTCTGCCCGAAAACGCGCTATAAGTTCATTTTTTTTGTCGCCGTCATAGCGGACGCTCTCGCCCATGACGGGACAAAAGAGCTTGTCGCGGACGGGGTCGTCGGTCAAAAGGACGAGGGAGGAAGAGGACGGGGAGAGATAGAGTTCGTAGTTCTTTCCCCTCGGAAAGAGGGGCGCATGGAGGAGCAGGGCCGCTCCCGCCGCCAAGAGGAGCGCAAGGGCCACAACGCCCATAGCCTGTATCCCTCGGAAAAACTTTCGCATCAAAAAACCCTCCCCACTTTTGCAGGAAGGATTGTTGACAGCACGGGAAAGTTTTATACATGGAGAATTTGTTGAGGGCCGCGCTCATGCCCCCTCCTTGGGGAGGGGGTAGGGGGCGGGGACATTCTAAATATGCCCCACCACAATTTTTAATTTTTAATTACTTCCGTTGGTTTAACGGGATCCTTCGCTGCGCTCAGGATGAGCGCGCGGGGCACAGGCTTCCGTTGGTTTCACGGGATCCTTCGCTACGCTCAGGATGAGCAGTTGTTCCCGTGCGTTTCACGGGATCCTTCGCTACGCTCAGGGTCAGGATGAGCGGTCGTTGCCCCTCTCCTCGGGAGGGGGCATGACTACGTTAGGGCCCCGTGCTTCAACGGCGGCGTTCCAAATCACTGCGCGTGGCAGGGTCGCCCTGCCTAAGCGCACCCAATTTGCCGCATACCTGCGGCTTACTGCCTCTGTGAAAAACGGAGCTGTCGGCCGTAGAAGCAGTTGTGAAATACGGAAATTAACCCCTCAAACGATTTGTTTTCGCAGAAAACAAATCGTTTGAATTCCTTACTCCCACTTCAGCGGTTCGCCGCCGAGGATGTGAATGTGCAGATGGTGCACGGTCTGCCCCGCCGTCTCCCCTTGGTTGATGACGAGGCGGTACCCGTCCGCAAGGCCAAGCGTCGGCGCAAGCGAAGCGATCTTAGAGAGCGTCCGCCCGAGCAGGTCCTCCCGTGTCCCGTTGAGCTCGGAGAGATACGCAAAGTGCTCCTTCGGCACGCAGAGAAGGTGGATCTTCGCGATCGGGGCAATGTCCTTAAAGATAAGGATCTCCTCGTCCTCGTACACCTTTGCCGAGGGAATTTCCCCCGCAATGATCTTACAGAAAATGCAGTTTTCCATTATAATTCCTCCAAAATTTCGGCATAGATACCGTCTTTTTCTCTTTTTACGAGGCGAACGCGGTAGAGCCCGCCCTCCCGCGCGGCTTCGTTGTAGACGCGGAGATAGTTTTCGGTATACCCCCCGTCCGATTCAAAGAGCGCGGTCCCCTCTTTTCCCAAAAAACGCAACATATAGCGCGTTTCAGCCTCCTCGGCGGCACGAAGCATGCGCTCCATGCGCTCCTTTTTGACGGTCGGAGCGACGTCCTTCATCCGATAGGCAACCGTCCCCTCACGCGGAGAGAAGGGAAAGGCATGCACCCTTGCAAAACGGGCGGCGCCGATGATGGAGAGGGAATCCTCAAAGTCCTCCTCCGTCTCGGTGGGGAAGCCGACGATGATATCCGTCGTGATCGCGGCGTCGGGGAAATGGGCGTAGATGCGCTCACAGGCGGCAAGGTATTCCTCACGGGTGTACTTTCGGTTCATGGCCCTGAGGACGGCCGTGGAGCCGCTCTGCAGGGACAGGTGGAAGTGCGGCACGACGTTCCCCGCCGCCTCCATGTTCTTTAAGAACTCCTCTGTGACGGCCCCGACTTCGAGGGAGCCCAATCGGATCCGTGCGGGAATGTCCTTCAAGAGAAGAAGCAGGCCGCCGAGGTCGGTACCCCCGTCGCGGTAGTCGGAGAGGTCGATGCCCGTGAGCACGATTTCCCGCGCGGAGCACTGCATTGCCTCCCCGAGCACGCTCTCCTTTTTGCGGGAGCGGGACCTGCCGCGGAGGTAGGGAATGAGGCAGTAGCTGCAGAAGCGGTTGCAGCCGTCCTGCACGCGGAGATAGGCACGGGTCTTGGTGCGAACGGGGAAGGGCAGTTCGCAGAAGATAGTTTCGTTGCCCACCCCCCTACCCGTTGCGGCGGCAGGGACCGCTGCAACCCCGTCGGCGAGGCCACGCCTCCTGTCGCGGCGCAGCTCACAGCCCACTGGGCTGTTGAGCAGAATTGCGCCGCTCCACCCCTCAGGAGGGGGCAAAGAGGAGGGGGCAAAAGAAGCCACCAGCTCCAGCACTTGGTCCTTGTGCATGGCGCCTGTGACAAAGAGGACGCCCTCGCGCTCCGTAAAGGCAGCGGCGTTGTGTTCGGAAGCACAGCCGCAGACGATGACGGGAGCCGACGGGTTGAATTTCCGCATCCGCGCAACGGCCTGTCGGGACTTCTTCTCCGCCTCCGCCGTCACCGCGCAGGTATTGAGAAGGAAGAGGTCCGCATACCCGAGCTCGTCCGTCACCTCGTAGCCGAGCTCCGTGAGCCCCCTCATGAGAGAGGCCGACTCCGCCTCATTCTGTTTACAGCCGAGGGTGAAAACGCACGCTTTCATTTCAGTTCCCCCGCCCTGTACATGACGACGGAGAGGAGCGCAACGGCCGCCGTCTCCGCCCTTAAAATGCGTTTTCCGAGCGAAATGCCCGTAAATCCGTTCTCTTTGGCAAGTGCGAATTCCGACTCGCTGAATCCCCCCTCGCTGCCCACAACGAGGCAATATGAGGCACCCATGTCTGCGATCTCCCCCTCGCTTTTTTCCAAAAACTCACAGGCGAAGAGCTTGTGGACATACCCCGCGGAAGCGGACATGGCCCCCGCAAAATCTTCGTAGTACTCCACGGCGGGCACGCGGGAACGGAGGCACTGCTTGGCGGCCTCCTTGGCAACGCGGCGGAGCCGTTCGAGCTTGTTCTCGTTCATGTAGGCAGAACAGTAGCGGGAGGAAAATACGCCGATGCGACTTGTCCCAAGCTCTGTCGCCTTTTGCACGACGAGCTCTGTCTTGTCCCCCTTCAGCGCACCGATGAGGAGAAACACGTCCGCGGTCGGTTCCCTGTCCGCAGGCTTTTCGCCCACGACGTGCAGGAGAAAGCTCCCCCTTTCGCTCCTCTCCACAATGGCGGAGAACTCCCTGCCGCTGCCGTCGAGAAGGGTCACTTCGTCCCCGACGCCCAACCGCAGAACGGTGTGCGCGTGGCGGTATTCCTCCCCCGTGAGGAGGACTTCCTCGCTAATCTTATCCACAAAAAACCGCTTGGGTGCAGACATCTATGCCCTCCTCAAAGCGACGGCGACCCACTCGCCCCGCCTCATTTCCTTTACGGGGAAGAGCCCCGCCGCCCCGAAAGCGGATTTGACCTTTTCGGCCCGATCGGGCAAGATCCCCGAGAGAATGACTGTCCCGTCCTCATTCAGATGGGAGGGAATGGCAGGCGCAAGATTCGTGAGAATTTCTGCCGTGATATTGGCGAGAATGAGGTCCGCCTTCATCGAAGTGTCATCGACGAGATTGCTCTCTGCGACGGCGACCCTCTCCTCCACGCCGTTTTTGGCGGCGTTGTGCTTTGCGCTTGAGACGGCGACGGGGTCGATATCGGTGAGATAGCAGAGCTTTGCGCCGAGCTTGGCCGACGCGATACCCAAAATGCCGCTCCCGCAGCCCACGTCGAGGACAACGTCTCCCTCCCTCAGATATTCCTGCATGAGCTCCACGCACATTGCCGTCGTCTCGTGTTCGCCCGTGCCGAATGCCATGTTGGAGTCGAGGACGACGACTTTTTCGTTCGGTTCCTCTTTGTATTCTATCCACTCGGGCACGACGACGATATTTTTGAGATGAATGGGACGGAAGTGCTTCTTCCAGATATCGATCCAGTCGTCGCCGTCGATGAGGCGCTTGGTCTCCTCGAGGGTGCCGAAGGGGATCTCCCCCGCCGCCCGTTCGCGGCAGGCATAAATCTCCGCCATGATCGCGGGGATCTCATGCTCCCGTGCGGGGAGGAGAAAGGCCTTGACGAGGACGTCCGACTTGGGAGCCGCTTGGAGGGATTCGTCCAAATAGTCCCAATAGACGCCGTACTGCCCGTTTTGCAGGGCGATGACGTCGGCAATGTCGGAGACGGCTACGCCGCCCTCGGTATAGTTCCAGAGAATATCGGCGACGAGTTCGCTCGCCTCGCTCGTCGTGTGAATGGTGAGTTCGATATATTTCATGCGTGTATTATAGAATACGTCCGCAAAAAAGTCAAGGGAAAACACGGCGAGGGGACTCCGTTCGGGCCGAGAGGCAGGGTAACGCACCGACCGCTCATTCTGAGGGAGCGCCAGCGCAGCCCCCCTCGCTTCCCCTCTTAGGGGCGCCACGCAGCCCCTTGCTTCCCCTCTTAGGGGCACCGCTCAGCCCAGCCCCCTCTTGCTTCCCCTCTTAGGGGAAGTACCCGCGTAAGCGGGGGATAGGGTTTAGAACCCCTCAGTCACGCAAGGACAGCGTGACAGCTCCCCTAAAAGGGGAGCCGAGGGTCCGTCCTCGTCCGAACGGAGTCCATGTCCCCTCCTTGGGGAGGGGGTAGGGGGCGGGGACGTTCCAATCACTCCCACGCCACAATTTTTAATTTTAAATTTTTAATTTTTAATTACTTCCGTGCGTTTCATGGGATCCTTCGCTACGCTCAGGATGAGCGACGCACCGACCACTCATTCTGAGGGAGCGCCAGCGACCGAAGAATCCCATTAAACCAACGGACCCCCGTGCGTTTAACGGGATCCTTCGCTACGCTCAGGATGAGCGCGCGAGGCAGAAAAAACGGCGACATATGTCGCCGTTTTGAGGTTATTTCTTATACGGGTCCTTGCCGTAGAGGGCGGAGAGGGCATCCGAGTACTTCTTCGATTTTTCAAAATTCTTGAGGTCGAGTCCCCCTGTCGCCGAGGAGAATGCCTGTTTCTGCTCCCGCGTGAGCTTTGTGGGGATCTCCACGATCACCCGCACATGCAGCGCCCCCGTGCCGCTTCTGCCGCGGATCCCCTTCCCGCGCAGAACAAACTCCGTGCCCGATTGCGTCCCCTCGGGAATGGTCAGATCGAAGGCATCGTTGAGGTCGGGCGCCTTGACCGTTCCGCCCAGCACTGCCGTCATAAAGGGGACGGGCAGATCGACAAAGAGCTCCATGCCCTCGCGGCGGAAGACTTTGTGCGGCTCCACCTTGAATACGACGATGAGGTCGCCTGCAGGGCCGCCGCCCGTGCCCGCCTGCCCGTATCCGCGTTTCTTGATATAGGAACCGTTGTCTGCGCCTGCGGGAATGTCGAGCACGACCTTGGTCTCCTTGCGCTGAGACCCTTTCCCCTTGCAATCGGGGCACTTTTCGGTGACGATCTTCCCCGTGCCGCCGCAGTCGGGACAGGCCCCCACGCGCACGGTACGGCCGAACATGGTCTCCTGCACGAGCCGCACCTGACCGCTCCCGCCGCACTTTTGGCAAGTTTTATAGGCGGAACCGTTCTTTGCGCCCGTGCCGCGGCATGCGGGGCAGGGTTCGTTGCGGGTATAGGAAATCTCCCGCCTGCACCCCTTGGCCGCATCCATGAAGGAGAGCGTGACCTGCAACTGGATGTCGTCCCCCGAGG
>CANRDK010000006.1 GCA_947629345.1 uncultured Clostridia bacterium | reverse complement strand
TCGCTAAATTATAAAAGTAAATCCGAACCATTCACTCGTTACGAGTATTTGGTTCGGATTATACTGACTTGGTGCGGATGACAGGACTTGAACCTGCATGGTCTCCCACAGGAACCTGAAACCTGCGCGTCTGCCAGTTTCGCCACATCCGCATGTTGCTCCCATTTTGATACGGCGGAGCTGCCGAAGCGGGAGATAAATTCCCGCAAATCAAGCCGAAAATTCGGTCTTGACGATCTTTTCGCCCGAGGAGCCGTCGAGGATCCAAACTTTCCCGCCGCCCGATACCGTTTTGACGGGCTCGCCGTCTGCAAATTCCACAGCGGCATTGTTCTCCACGCCCCAAGCGCAAAACTTATTATACCTCACAATTTCGTCAAAGTCAAGCATTCTTTCATTGTAATGCGGAGAAATTTTTCCTTTCAGCCAGCCGAGGCCCCTGTACATTTTGTATTCCCCCTCTACGACGGAGTCAGAATACATATCCTCGAACCAGCAGATCCCCCCTGCCGAGAGGCCGACGATGAACACTCCCCTCTCGTATGCCTCCCGAATGAGGTCCAAAAGCCCCGTCGCTTTCCACTGCTCGAGCATATACACGGTGTTTCCGCCGCCGATATAGAGAAAGTCTGCCCTTTCAAACTTGCCCCTCATCTTGTCCATGTCGATCTCACGGTTCACGGTGAGGGCAACGTCCGTTTTGATGTCGAACATGCCCGTATAGACCTTGTGAAAGGTGTTGTAGTAGGGCATGCAGTCATGGCTGGCAGTGGGAATGAAGAGCCCGCAGGCCCGTCTCTCCCCCGCGATCTTTTTCGCCTCTGCTGCAATATATTCATCGATCGGAAGAGTCTCCCTCTCCCGTATCTCTCCCCCGCCGATGGCAAGAATGCGTCTAATCATCGTTTCCCTCCCTCTTTGTCTGAACTTCCGTCTCCCCTTCATCCGCCGCCGAGATGCCTGCCGTCCGATCGACGGGGAGCGCAAAGATGACCCCGCAGGCGGGCGTTTTGAGCCCAACTTTCTCCGAAAGGGCGTCCATGATGGCCTGCGTGTGCTCCTTCTTCGTGAGGATCATGAGCATTTCCTGCTCCTCCAAAAGGGTGATGCCGACAAATTGTTCGGCCTTGCGGTTCTCCGTTGCACGGGCACGGACCACGGTGCCCCCCGAAGCTCCTGCACTGCGGGCAGCCTCCATCGCGTCGTCCACATTCCCCGAACGCACCACGGCGATGACGAGATTAAATTTTCTGTCCTCATGTTTCATGATCCTTTTCTCCTCCTGTTCCTGATGGGACGCCGCCTCAAGGATCCCGTCTGCGACTTTCTGTGAGATCCCCGCTAAGGGGACGGTGAACGAAATTCCCTTGCCTGCGAGATAGAGAGACATTTGGGTGCGAAGCTCCCTCATGATGCTCTCCTCGTCCGCCTCGGGAATGATGGAGAACACAATAGTCTTTTCCGTTTCGCCGATGCCGAGGTAGTCCAATAGGGCCGAATAGGCGGTGCCGTAGCCCGTAAACGTAAAGCTGAGCGCAACGGAGAGCTCATCGACGATCCCCTTCACCTTCCGCCCGCTGCCGCGGTTCACGATACTGATGAGAAGTTTGGGACGGTTGACCCTTTTTGGCTTTTCGGGCTGTTTCATGATGTGCATGGCCGTTGCAACGGCCTTGACGGGCTGTAAAATTGCAGTTTTCTTGGCCATTTCAGTCCACCTCGTACAGAAGGATCCTGTCGTCCACGGAAAGGAAGGTCTTTTTGATCCTGTTCGTCTTGACCTTATAGAGAATGCCGAGGATCTGAATGGAGATGAGTGGCGTGAGGGCGACAAAGGCGACGCAGCCGAACGCATCCGTCATGACAAAATCGGCCGCCCCGCCGTGGAGGGCGGTACATGCCCCGATCGCCATCGGAAGGACAAAGGAGGAGACGAGTGCGCCGCTTGCAACGCCGCCCGAGTCGAACGCGATCCCCGTGAACATGGGAGGCGTAAAGAAGGTCAGAAGGAGCGCGACCGCGTAGCCGGGGATCAGGATCCACATGATATTTATCCCCGTGAGGATCCTCGTCATGGCGAGCCCCAAGGAGATACAAACCCCGATACAGAGCCCCTTTTTCATGGCGCTTGCGCGGATCGCACCCGCGGAGAGACGCTCAACCTGTTTATTGAGGACGTGCACGGCAGGTTCGGCCGCCACGATGAAATACCCGAGGAGCATACCGACGGGAATGAGGAGCCATCCGCCCCATTTGGAGGCAAGGATCTCTCCGATCGCCACGCCCACGGGCATAAATCCGACGCTTGCGCCCGTCAAAAAGAGCACAAGGCCGAGAAAGGTATACAAAAATCCGACGAAGATACGCACGAGCTGCCGCCTCCCGATGGAGCGCGTGATGAGCTGGAAACAGAGAAAGAACACGACGATGGGTGCGATCGCAATGCCGACTTCGCCGCTGTGTTCCGCGAGGCCGTAGAGATATTCTGTGAGGGCCTCCCGCGTAGTCCCAACGGAGACGGGCGGCGTCATCGTATACGGAACGTCGTGAATGTGAAAGACGATGGCGAGCGTCAGCACTGCGATGATGGGTCCCACGCTCGAGAGGGCGACGAGGCCGAAGGAATCGCTCTCGCCGTCCTTGCGGATAGAGGACACGCCGACGCCGAGGGAGATGATGAAGGGAACAGTCATGGGGCCCGTGGTCACGCCGCCTGCGTCAAAGGAGACTGCCCAAAAGTCGGGCGCGACAAAGATACTCAGCACAAACGCCGCCGCATAAAAGAGGATGAGCAGCCATGAGAGCCGTATGCGGAATACGATGCGGAGCATTGCGATCAGCAAAAATACCCCCACCCCCACCGCGACGGTGAGAATGAGGAGATAGTTGCCGAGCGGCGTCTCTTTGGCAAGGGACGGGACCTGCCCCGCCAAGATCTGCAGATCGGGCTCGGCGACCGTCACGATGATCCCGATGACAAAGGAGAGAAGGGAGATGAGCCAGATCTTCCGCGATTTTGTCATGGCCGTGCCGATATTTTCGCCGATGACGAGCATGGACATGTCTGCGCCGAGCGTAAACATTCCCATGCCGAGGATGAGAAGCACGACCCCGCCGAGAAAGAGCACAAAGGTGCCCGTGTCAAGCGGCGCGACCGTGGCGGCAAGGATCGTGATGATGAGAGCGATCGGGAGAACGGATGTGAGAGATTCCACGATCTTATCCCGCAAGGCCTTGCTCCGCATGCCCCTCCTCCTTTCAAATTATTTCAGATATTTCTTTTCGATGAGCGCGATCTTGTCGATGCGGCGCTGATGTTTTTCAAGACGGGAAAATTCCGTCGTCAAAAAGGTCTTGACGATGT
The DNA here is from genome assembly GCA_947629345.1 of uncultured Clostridia bacterium. Classification (GTDB taxonomy): domain Bacteria; phylum Bacillota; class Clostridia; order Christensenellales; family Borkfalkiaceae; genus Gallimonas. The sequence continues at coordinate 30,050 of CANRDK010000006.1, read as the reverse complement.
CGAGGGCGAGATTGACGCCGACGATCCCGCCGCCGAGGGCGAGGACGTTCGCATCGTTGTGCTCGCGGGTGAGCCGTGCGCAGGTCGCATCCGTGCAGAGAGCGCAGCGGACCCCCGGGACCTTATTGGCCGCGATGGAGATCCCGATGCCCGTCGTGCAGATGAAGATGCCTCTGTCGCATTCCCCCCTTGCAACGGCCTCGGCGCCCTTGAGAGCGAAGTCGGGATAGTCGCAGGAACAATCGGTCGTCGTGCCGAAGTCCTCGACTTCAAAGTTGTTTTCATTGAGATAGCGAACGATGGCGTTTTTTAAGGCAAGTCCGCCATGGTCGCATGCAACTGCTATTTTCATGATATGCTCCGTTTTGATTTGAATGCGGTGAGAGTTGATTGAGAACGTTGCCCACCCCCCTACCCCCCCTCCTCGGGAGGGGGCATGCAGTGAGGCCTCTCAGGAGGGGGGCATACGGTAACCACAATTTTTAATTTTTAATTTTGAATTTTCAATTCATGCACCACGTTTTGATGATGAGCGGAATGACTTCTCGGATGGCGCGGAGGGTCATGCGGTAGACGTCGATGCCCTGTCCGTAGGGGTCGGGGATCTCCTTCCCCGCGATCGCGTAAAAACTCGTCACGTTTTTGGAGTTGAGCCGCTGCGTCTGCGCCTCCGTCATGGTGATGACGACGTAAGCCTCCTGCAGCATCTTTTCCGTCAACTGGCGGGGCTTGAACGTCTTGTTGACGGGGATCCCCGCCTCGGCGAGGGCCTGTGCGCTGTTGGGGCTGAGCGTGCTGCCCTTTTCGGCATGAATGCCCGCGGAGGAAACGACATATCCCGAGATCTTCTTCTTTCTGAGTTCCTTGCGAAGGGCAGCCTCCGCCATCGGGGAGCGGCATGTGTTCCCCGTGCAGACGAAAAGGATCTTCTTTTTGGGCTCGGTTTTCTTTTTGGGTTCAGCTTTCTTCTGTTCCATGTTCCACCCCGAATGCGCGGTGCATTCTGTTGCGCACGCCCGCCATCACGCCGCCCTTTTGCTTGGGCTCGATGCCGATGAGGAGGGTCGCAACCTTTTCTCCTTTGCGGAGAAGGTCATAGAGACGCTGTGCCATGACTTCGCCCGTCCCGCCCAAGTCGAGCGTGCGGAACCCGAATAGTTGGGCACAGACGTCGCTCTCGCAGAGAAAACAGGGTGTTTCCCCCTCTTTTTCTGCCTCTTTGTAGAGCGAAACGGCCTCGTTTAGCTCATTTTCGTTGAAAAATGCCGTCCTGCAGCGGGGAGAATAGTGCTTATACGCCATGCCGGGGCTCTTGGGCTTTTCTCCATTTTGGGCATGGTAGACGCCGCACTCCCCCGCGACGGAGGAGATCATCTCCCGCGTCACAAGGCCCTCTCTCAAAATTTGGGGAACTTTCCCCGTGCAGTCCAAAACCGTGCTCTCGATGCCGCCACTGCATGCCCCGCCGTCGAGAATGAGCGGGATCTTGCCGTTGAAATCGTCATAGACGTGCCGTGCGGTGACGGGAGAGACATGCTTGGATAGGTTTGCGCTCGGGGCGGCGATGGGAAGATCGACACACTTCAAAAATTCCTGTGCGGTCGGTGAGGACGGCACGCGGATGGCGAGGGTGTTGAGCCCGCAGGAGACGTATTTTGAAACTTTTCCCGTGGACGGATACACCATTGTGAGCGGCCCGGGGAGAAAGGCCCTACGGAGCGCCGCCGCATAGGGCGGTTCGCCGTCGATGAGGGGCGAAATATCGTACTCCCGATGCACATGGACGATGAGCGGATTGTCGGCAGGTCTCCCCTTGAGTTCAAAAATCTTGAGAACGGCCTCGTCCGAAAGGGCATTCGCGCCCAAACCGTACACCGTTTCGGTGTGAAATGCCACGACTTCCCCCTCTTCGATATATCTTCTTGCGAGTTCAAGCCATTCGCACGAACAGCTCAAAATTTGCGTCTCCATATCAATCGTCCATGGGGATCCCGCTGTCTCCCCCGAATGCCTCTTCGGCGGTGGGATTTTCGCCAAAATCAGGCTTCTTTCTGTATTCGGGCGGCTCCTCGGGTTCCCCCTGCGCCTCCACATCGACAAACTTCGTCTGTTCGCCGAGGAAGCGGAGCTGGATGCGGCCCGTTTCGCCGTTTCTGTGCTTGGCGATGACGAGTTCCGCCGCGCCCTTGACGATCGTGCCCTTGGCAAGTTCCTCGGGCGTCGCGCCGACGTCGGGACGGTTGATGAACATGACGATATCGGCGTCCTGCTCGATCGCGCCAGACTCCCTCAGGTCGGAGAGCTGGGCCTCCTTGGTCTGAATGCGGCGGAGCTGGGAGAGGGCGATGACGGGAACATTGAGCTCCTTGGCCATGATCTTGAGGTCGCGGGTGATGGATGCGATCTCCTGTTGGCGGTTTTCGGGGCTCGATTTGCCCTTTCCCTCCCCGCCCATGAGCTGGATATAGTCGATCATGACGAGGTCGATCCCCCCTTCGGCAGACGCAAGGCGGCGGCACTTGGAGAGGATCTCGGCGGGCGTCACGCGGGAGCTGTCGTCGATGAAGAGCTTGCTCTGCCTCAATTTATCGCTCGCGCGCATGAGATTTTTCCAATCTCTGCCGTTGAGCTTGCCCGAGAGCGCGTTCGACATGCTCACCCCCGCATATGCGCAGAGCAGCCTCTGCACGATCTGGACGCGGGGCATTTCGAGAGAGAACACTGCCGCGACTTTGCCCTTTCTGAGGCAGGCGTTCTCCACGATATTCATCGCAAGGGAGGTCTTGCCCATGCCGGGGCGGGCGGCAATGACGATGAGGTCGGACTTCTGCAGTCCGTTCGTGATCCTGTCCAAATGGCGGAACCCCGTTTCGAGGCCGCGGCAGGAGGAAGGATCGTTTTGGATCATCTCGAACTTGGAGATGACCTCTTCAATGACGTCGCCGTCCGCAAGGCCCTCGAGAGAGCCCGAATCCTCCCGCTTGGAGATATCGTACACGAGCTTTTCGGCAAATGCGATGGCGTCGCGCTCCTCGGGGCTCTTGGCGCTGTTCTCCGCAATGTCGGCTGCGGCGCGGATGAGGAAACGGTTGACGGAATCCCGCCGCACGATCTCTAAGTACTGCTTATAATTTGCAGCGGAGGGAACGAGGGCGGAGAGCTCAGTGATATTCTGGAGCCTGCCCGCGCGTTCGAGCCTCCCCTCGCGGTCGAGCTCGTCGGTGAGCGTGACGACGTCCACGGTCTTGTGCCCCGCATAGATCGCCTTCATCGCGGCGAGAATGAGGCGGTGGGCCTCATCGTAAAAGTCCTCCTCGCGCACGCGCTCCAAGAGGTCGGATTGAATGCTCTCGTCGAGGAGCACGCATCCGAGGAGCGCACGCTCCGCATCCATATTGTGCGGCATCTGATTGTTCGGCATAGGTTACCTCGGTAGATCAAATTCTTAGGTTATGTGACGAAAAGTGGTGGTGTTGCCCACCCCCCTACCCCCCTCCTCAGGAGGGGGGCATGCAGTGAGGCCTCTCAGGAGGGGGCAGAAGAGCCTACCCCCTCTGGGGGGAGGCTGTCACGCGCCCTTGCGTGACTGATGGGGGGAATCATCCTTGCGTGACTGATGGGGGGATGATTCTTGCGTGACCGATGGGAATTATTCGAGGGATTCGAACTGCTTTAAAGCGTCCTCAAATTCCTCCATGGCGGCCGCAAACGTCTCCTCTTTGGTGAGGTCTGCGCCTGCGATCTTCAGAAGGGATACGGGGTCGGTAGAGCATCCGCCCGATAAGAACTGCTTATACTTCTTGACTTCCTCCTCCCCCTCTTTCAGGATCTTGTTGGCGATGCAGATCGCGGCAGTGATGCCCGTTGCATACTTGTAGACATAGAAGGAGCGGTAGAAATGCGGGATGCGCGCCCACTCGATGGCGATATTGTCGTCATGGACAACGGCAGGGCCGTAGTACTTTTTGTTGAGCTCTAAATAGAGCGCGGAGAGATTGTCTTTGTTAAGAGGCTCGCCGCTCTCCGCCATTTCGTGCGTCCTCTCCTCGAATTCCGCAAACTGCGTCTGGCGGAACAGGGTCGTTCTGACCATATCCATGAAGTAGTTGAGGAGATATTTTTTGAGCTTTTTATCCTCCGTCGTCTTCAAGAGATACTTCAGAAGCAGAACTTCATTGACGGTGGAGGCGACTTCGGCGACGAAGATCCTGTAGTCGGACTTGACGAACGGCTGGTTCTTGTTGGAATAGTAAGAATGGAGGGAGTGCCCCATCTCGTGCGCGATCGTGAACACGTCGTGCGTCGTCTTTTGATAGTTCAAAAGCACATAGGGATGGCAGCCGTACATGCCGATGGAATAGGCGCCGCCCTTCTTCCCCTCCGTCTCGCAGACGTCGATCCAGCCCCCGTCTCTGCCCTGCTTTAAGAGGGAAATATACTCCTCTCCGAGGGGAGAAAGCCCCTTTAAGATGAGTTCCCAAGCCTCTTCATAGCTGAGTTTGAGCTCGGCATCTTCCACAAGGGAGGGATAGATATCGTACATATACATTGTATCGAGGCCCATCACCTTCTTTCTGACTTCCATGTAGCGGTGCATGAGCGGAGTGCCCTTGTTGACGCAGGCAACGAGGTTGTCGTACACCTTCCTGTCGACGTCCTCCTCGAACATTGCCCTCTGGATGCAGCTCTCGAAGCCGCGGGCTTCCTTGTAGAAGATATCCGTCTTGACGTTGCCCGCATAGGTCACGGCGAGGGTGCCGAGGATCTTGCGGTAGGCGGAATAGTACTTCTCGTACACTTCCTTGCGCTTGGCGCGGTCGCTCCCGTTGACGATGACGGAATACATGCCGTGGGAGAGTTTGACCTCCTTCCCCTCATATTCCATCGTGGGAAGGTCGAGTTCGGCGTTGTCGAGCATCTCGAACACATCGTTCGGGACCTCCATCGCCTCCCCCGAGAGCGCGAGGATGCGTTCCTCCCTCTCGGAGAGCACATACTTCTTCCTTGCGATGAAGCGGCTGATCATGTAGTCGTAATCCTTGAAGCGTTCGTCCTTCAAAAATCCCTTCAGCGTCCCGTCGTCGAGGGCGGAAATCTCGGGGTCGGCAAAGGAAGTCTCTGCCGCGAGCCGCACGTTGAGGCTCATGACCTTGCCGAGATAGGAGGCATATTTCGTCTCGCGGACGTCCTCGTCATGCTTTAAAAAGGCATAGAGGTAGACCTTGAGAAACTGAACGGTGAACTCCTCCTCTGCCTTGAAGAAGGCGAGGATGTTTTCGGCAGTGTTGAGTGTGCCGCGGTATTTTGCGAAATCGACCGACTTTTCGAGGGCGGAGAATGCCTCTTCCCATGCCTCATCGCTTGCGAACACGTCGCTTGTGCGCCATTTGTAGTTTGCCTGTACGTCCTTTCTTTCCATATTGATCAAAGCTCCTTTTGAGTTTCTAAAATTTCATAGGCGAGAAGGAGATTCCCCTGCGAAACAAAGCGCACGAGGTCCCCCTCCTGAAAGGGAGGAAATTCCTTTTCCCCGTCCACATAGATCTGGCGGATCATGGTCTCCTCCTTCTTGATATTCTTGATCTCAAACGTGGCGACGTTGACGTCAACGCCGTCGCGCACGATCCAATCCTCTATCCCCGCAAAGGGAACGCAGGAATTTTCCTTCAGCCCCACCGAGATGAACTTGAGCATTTTGACATAGCTGTTGCACCGCTTGAAGCAGATGCCCATAAAGGGGAAGGAAAAGATGATATAGAGCGCTACGAGCACGCAGCTCACCGCGATCATCCACGGGCCGTTGGGGTCCTTGTAGGGAAGCTGGGAATAGAGCACCAACAGAGTCACGACGCCCGCAAGGACCGCAGCCGTCACGGTCAGAAAGACCGCGAGATATTTCCGCCTCTGTATGACCGCAGCATACAGATCTTCATCGCTGTAGAGATAGGTCATACTCACTCCGCAATGAAGAGCACGCCGAGCGTATTCCTGCCGCAGTGGCCCGTGATGACGGAACCTGCAACTGTCTCGAGCACATCGTCAAAGTCGAAGATCTCGCTGACCTGCTTCTTCGCAACTTCCACCAATTCCGCGTCTGCGCTGCTGTGCGTGATGAAGCAGCGAGTCCTATCGTATTTCGGATACTTCTCGGCGAGGTCACGGATATAGGCCGCAATGCACTTTTCCATGCTGCCGCGGTACTTCTTCCCGGGGACGAGCTGGCCGTCGTCCATCTCGATGAGCGGGTGGATCTTCAGAAGATTCGCCCCGTACATTGTCATGCGGGAGCACCTGCCCCCCTTATAGAGATAGTCGAGCCTGTCGGGGATGAAGGAAGTATTGACCTTGGGACGGAGCGCATTCACCGTGTCAACCACCTCTTCGGCGCTCATGCCCTGCTGTAAAAGATCGTATGCCTTCATGACGAGGAGCCCCTGCCCCGAGGAGAGCGCCTTGGTATCGACGACAAAAACTTTCCCGCCGAACTTCTTCGCCGCCGCCACGGCATGCTCGTTGGAGGAAGAGGACTTCGCCGAGATATCGAGGTGGATGACGGTGTCCCCCGCATCGACGAACTTGGCAAAGAATTCCTCATAATCCCCGATGCTCGGCGCAGACGTCTTGGGAAGGACCCCCGTCTTTGCCACATAGTCGAAGATGTCCTTCGGGGTGATCGTCACGCCGTCCCGATAGGTATCGCTCCCCAAAATGACGGAGAGCGGCATGATCTCAATGCCACGCTCTGCGCCGTAAACGCCCAAATCACATGTGCTGTCTGTTGTAACTCTTACCATATGGATCTCCTTATTTACATTCGGTTTCAGCTGCGGAAAATATCACGAAAATTTTCCCACTTCCCGATCAATTCCTTATTTTTTACTGCCCAATCGGGCACGACGCCCGTAATGTCCTCCACATAGAGGGTCCCGACTTCGGTGGAATCGTGGCTGTTGAGGCGGTTATCGCCCATGACGAACATTTCCCCCTCTCCCACAGTGACGGGAGAAAAATTCAGCTTCATGCCCGTCGGTTCATAGTAGGCATACGGCTCCGTGAGGAGCTGAAATTCCGTTTCTCCCTGCTTTTTGAGAAAGACCTGATTGTCCCTTGCATAGATCTCGTCCCCCTCGAGGGCGATCACGCGCTTGATGATGTAGGTGATGGGGACCCCGCCGTCCTGAAAGAGCGCATGGCCGTATTCGTTCTTGTAATCGTGCACGTCGATGATGACGATATCTTCGCGCTTGGCGGTTGCCTGAGAATCGGCGTACAGCCAGTCGCCGTCTCTGAGGGTCATGTTCATGGACGGCCCGTCCACATTCACGGGCGTAAAGCGCCGCAGGAACCACAGTTCAAACAGAAACAGCGCGATGATGAGAATGACGAGTACCGAAAAGATCACCGAAAAAACTGAGAATTTTCTCTTTTCCTCTCCCGTCAGAAGGATAGGGCGCGTCATGCCTCTGCCTCCACCGTGCGGCGGGTTCGCTTTAAGAGCTCATCGGGAAGGAGCACGACGATCCTCCCGCAGGTGAGGCATTTGACCGTCCTATCTGCGCCGTCGCGCAAGATCTTCCACCGCACCCCGCCGCAGGCATGCGGTTTTTTTGTTTCGATGACGGCTCCCGCCTTTAAATCGCTCAAAACCATAGGACGTTATTGATGAGCACCTGCCCCTCGCTTGCAAACATGACGGAGTGCACCCCCGCAAAGTCGCCGAGGTTCTGCCCCCCCTCCTGCTTGAAATCGCTCGCGTCGAGGAGGATATTTTTCCACTTTCCGCCGCCGTCGATGTGCACTTCGCAGGTATATCCCCTGTCGCTGTCGCTACGGAAGAAGGTGACGCGGAGGGTGCTCTTCTCCTCGCACCATGCGTCGAAGCCGAAGGAGGCAGAGGGCGGAGCCTCGTACCCCTCCTCCCCCACGCGGTAGGAGATCATGCCGAATTCGGAGGTGATGCCCTTGATCCCGCCATAACCGGGGAGGAGCCGCACGTCCGTCTCGTTTTCGGCATGGAAGCAGTCTGCAACGGACTTTGCGCCGAGGCAATATCCCGTAAAGCCGCTTCTCCCGTCCGCATTCGTGTAGATGACGCGGGAGGCAAGACGGGTGTTGACATATTCCTTCTCCACCGTGAATTCGAGGATCTTCGAAGTCACGGAGAAGCCGTTTGCATAGCTCGCAAAGGCATAGACGAGCGCCTTTTTGCAGCCCCTGTACAGGCTGACGGGAACAATTCCCACGCCGTCCTTCACGTCCTCCTTCTTCCCAAGGATGCGCGTCCAGTCGCGGGCGCGGCTCCCCGCCAATTTTTCGGTATAAAAGACGCCGAAGTCCTTGAGTTCCCCTCCCCTGTCGAAGAGGACTTCCGCCACAAGCTCCTCCCTTTCGTTCCCCTTGATGGAGATGTCGATGGGCTTGGAGATAAAGGCGGGGTCCCCCTTGAGATATTTATCCAAAAAGAGTTCGATATCGCGGAAGGAATGCGCGCCGATGAGGCCGTTCCCGTGTGCGGAGAAGAGGATGGCCTTCTCCACATTCCGCCCGATCTGGCAGAAGGTATCGTAGACGCGCTCGTAGTTGTATTTTCTGTCGTTGATAGCGGAGAGGAGCAAAACGGGGCACTTGATATAGGGCGCATAACTCTGGGAATCGAGGCCCGCGATAAAGCGGTGCTGTTCGTCGTCAAAGGAATGGGACGAGACGTCGCCGAACCGCTCCATGTCGCCATAGGCGAGCCAGCCCGCCGCACAGACGGAGACAAAGCACGAAAAGGGCTCGTAGGGCACGACCTTGAAGAGGATCTCTCCCCCCGTTCTGAGGCCGACTGCGCCGACCGAGGTCACTTCGGGACGGGTGGAAAGGTACTGATAGGCATACCTTGCGACCGCCGCCCATTCGTACCAGCTCGTCTCCGAGACGTCGGTATCGACATTGGTCATGTGCCTGCCCGCACGGGCATAGTTGCCGTAATCCACATCGGAGGGATAGACGGTGCAGGGCTCCTGCGTTCCCTTGTCCCCGCAGTAATCCACGCAGAGAACGCCGTATCCCCGCCCCGTGAAGCGGCGCACAAATTCCCTGTCGAAGGGCTTCCCCGCCTCGAAGAGGATCATGACGGCGGGAAAGGTCTTCTTTTCGGGTGCATAGAATTCCGCATAGATGCGGACTCTCCCCTCTTTGGTCTGCCTGCCCGAAAAATATACCTGCCGTTTGATCACATTCCCCTCTTTCACCTCGAAGATCATATCGTCGTCGAGGGGAAGGGTGTCGTCGAAGTCCCGCCAAAGGGTCACGGGGGTCAAAATCAAATTGCTCATATCTTACTCCGCTGTGATTTTCGAGCCGCGTTCCTCCGTCGCCTTTGTGACGAGGAGCTTGCGCTCGATCCTGTGCTTTAATTCCTCCACATGGGAGATGATGCCGATGCTGAAGCTCTTGCTCCTGAGTTTTTCGAGACTGTCCATCACGGTGTCCACAAGTTTCTCGTCGAGGGTGCCGAAGCCCTCGTCGAGGAAGAAAAATTCGATGGGACGGGAGGAGCGTGCGCAGATCTCCGCGCTCAGCGCAAGGGCAAGGGAGAGGGAGACGAGGAAGGTCTCGCCGCCCGAGAGGGTACTCACGGCACGGAGCTCGCCGCCGTTGAAGTTGTCCCCCACGACAAAGCCGACGCCCGTTTTGTACCGCAAAAAATATCTCTTTCCCGTGAGGGAGAGGAGCTGGACGCTCGCATTGCCCGCAACCGTCTGCAGGTACTCTTCCGACACGAAATCCATGAACTTACTGCCGCGGAGAATGCTGCAGAGCGTCTGCGCCGTCTCCGCTTCCTTGGCCTTTGCCGAAAATTCCTTCTCGAGCGCCCCTTTCTCCGAAAGCATGACGGTGAAGCGCTTCTCGGTCTCCGTCAAGACGGCAAGCGCGCCCGCGTTCTCCTTCCGCTTTTCCTCGAGCGAGGAGAGCTCTGCCTTGAGGGAGAGAAGCCCCTCCTCCTTCGCCGCGGAGAGATCTTCTGCCTTGAGTTCTTCATATTTGGAGAGGGCCGCCGCCAAGCGGTTGCGGTAGGCATTCAACGTCCGTTTCGCGCTGTCCGCATCGCCGAACCGCTGTAAAAGCTCCCTTGCCTCTTCGGCATCGCGGAAGTCCCCGAGCAGGCTTAAGAGCCGCTCCTGTGCCTTTTTGAGGGCGTCTTTCCTTGCCGCCGCCTCCGCCGAGGAGGATGCAAGCTCCACTTCCGCCGCATTCTTCTCCCGCTCCGCACTTGCCTTGAGGGAGAGATACTTCTCCCGCGCTGCACGCTTCCTCCCGATCTCCTCGTTCAGCGATTTCAAATCGGGTGCACCCGCGATCTTCTCCCCAAGCGAAGAGATCTGGTTGCGGAGCGAAGAGATCTTCTCGGAGAGAGCGTCGAGCCTGCTCTTGTTGATGAGATATGTTTTTTGGGCGTTTTCGAGATCGAATCTTGCCCTTTCGGCCGCCTTTCTCGCACTCTCGTGCCGTTCAAACGCCTCCTTGAGGTCCGAAAAGTCCAACTTTTCCCCCTCGGCAAGCGACGCATACCGTTCGATGAGCGGACGGCTGTCCGGCGAGATGATGGGATATTTTTGTTCTAACTTCCCGAGTTCCGCCGCAAATGTCTCGTATTCGCCCCTGTAGAGGGCATCCCTCTGCGCGGCCAAAAATTCATAGAGATCCCCCGCGCCGAGATTTTCCCCGAGGGCGAGCAGTTCCTTGAGCTGTCTCTCATAGTCGGGGTCTACCGTCTTTGCCTTGAGCGCCTTGAACTGCTCTTCGCACTCCTTCAGCGCAACTTCCGCGGCGGTTTTGTTCCTTTTGTCATCAAAGGCGGCTTCCGCTTTCCCCTTGAGGGCGGAAAGGGCCTCGATCTCCCTCGCCGCCGCCTCCTCGTCGAATGCGGGGAGGTCTGCAATTGCCGCCGCCGCGCTCTCTGCCCTCTTGCTTGCATAGGAAAGACGGCGGTCTGCGTTGACTGACAGCTTTTCGCACTCGTTCTGCTCCCTCAGGGCGGCGAGAACGGCCCTTGCGGCTTCGAGACGGCCGAGCTCTTTCTCAAGTCCCTCCATTTCTTCCCGTTTGGATTCAAGGAGTTCCTTCTCCGCCCCGACTTTTTCGAATTCTCTGCGCTTTTCCACGAGCGCATGGAGCTTTTTCTCCCTCTCCCGCGCCTCGTCGATTTCCTGTCCGAAGCGGATATCCGCCAAAGTGCGTTCCTTTGCCTCCGCTTGGATCGCAGCGATCCCCTCCTTCGAGACGCCTTGGTACTGCTCGAGACGGGCGGACAGAATGTCCTTCTCCCGCGTCAGCTCTGCGCTCCTCATGGAGGCACGGCGGGAGAGTTCCGCGCCGAACCGCTCCAAATCGAAGAGGCGGGAGATGATCTCGAGCCGCTTTGTCGGCGTGTCCTTGACGAAGCGGGCAAATTCCCCCTGCGGCAGGGCGATACACTTCTCGAAATCCTCCTGTTTGAGGCCGATGACGCTCTGCAAAAAGGCATTCCCCTCCCGCAGGCCGCCCTCGCGCACGATGAGCTTGCCCTCCTTCTGTTCGTAAATGACGAGGCTCTGTGCGGCGTTGCCGTCCTTTTTCCGCCTGATCTCTCGCTCCACGCGGAAGATGCGGCGGGTGCCCTCGAAAAAGATCTCAAAGACGAATACGACATTCCCCCTGTCGCAGCGGAAATTGATGAGATCGGCGGAACTTGCGCCGTCGCGGGAGACAGACCCGTAGAGCGCAAAGCCGATACAGTCTAAAATGGTGCTCTTGCCCGACCCCGTATCGCCGAAAATGCCAAAGATCCCTTGGTCGAGCAATTCGTCAAAGTGGATGACAGCGGGTTCGGAAAATGAATTGATCCCGCAAAGTTCGAGATAGATCGGCTTCATTCTTCCTCCCCGAGTAGTTTTAAAAACGCTTCCTTGAGCTCGCTGTCGGGCTCACGGGAAAAGCGGGATTTATAGTACTCCGTAAACAGCTCCTCATCGGACATGCGGGAACGCATGCGGAGGGGTGTATCCCCTACCATTGCGACGTCGGGAATGGGGTGCACGAGGCCGCTGTGGGCCTCCTTCAGGCGCATCAGATCCTCCCTGAGAAGGGGACGGTCGAGATGGATCGTCAGTTCGATGAGGCAATCCTCGCCGTAGTTTTGCAGAAGGGCAACGCCGTCCTCGGGGCTGTTCGCCTCTAAACGGATGAGCCTCTTCCCTCCCTCGACGGGGACAGTTTCGATGACCTTGACGCGGTTCCCCTCCGTCTCGAGGAGATACACACTCTTGTCGGGATTTTCGTCGAAGGAATATTGGAGCAGGGAACCCGAGTAGCGAGCTTCCCCAAAGTTCTGCCGCTTGTGGAGATGGCCGAGGGCGACATAGGAGTTTTCGGGGAACACCGATGCGGGCACAGCCCTTGCGCCGCCGAGCTCGATGCTCCTCTCGCTGTCGCTCACCTGCCCGCCCGCGACGAAGAGATGGGTCAGCAAAATATGGGGCATATCCCCCGTGTACCGTTCGTCCCCCTTTGCGATCCAGCGGGAGACCTTTTCGGGATAGCTCTCCTCCGTCTTTTCCTCCCTGAGGCGCGCCTCATTGGGATAGGGCAGGGCGTTGATATACACCCGTTCCCCCGCCGCATTTTGGATGATGATATAGTTTTCCCCCGCTTCCGCTGCCCTGACGGGACGATCGGAGGGGTCAAGCGGAAAGGGCTTTCCGCCGAAGATATATACTCCTTCTCCCGCGGCAAGGGGAGCGGAGGAGGCGAGACGGACGCCGTCGTCGTGGTTGCCGCTGACGATGACCACCGCCCTGTTTTCCCCTGCAAGCCTCTTCACGGCACGGAAAAAGAGCTCTTCCGCCTCTGCGGGAGGGAGATAGGTATCGAACACGTCCCCTGCGACGAGGACGAGGTCCACCGCCCTTTCCTCGCAGAGCTCTGCAAGAAAATCGAGCGCTCTTTCCTGTTCGGAGAGGCGGTCCCTGTCGAAGAGACGCTTCCCGAGGTGCCAATCGGATGTGTGTAATATGCGCATAGACAGATGAAAATCAAAAAATTTTCCGCTCCGCAAAAAAGGGTTTGCCTTTCGGCGCGGTTTATGATATACTATTATACATCCTTCGTAGGAAAAAAGCAAGCGTTTCGGTAAAAAACGGAAGAAAGAGAGGAAGCAATGTCATTCTGCACTTACGCGAGCGAGATCACCGCAAACATGTACACAAGCGTGGAAAACCAATTCATCGTGAAATACCTCCCGCAGGCGGACGGCGACGCCGTTCGGGTCTATCTCTATGGGCTGTATCTGTGCCAATGTGCGCAGGATTTTGATGCGGCGAGCGCGGCAAAGCTCCTTCACCTCTCCGAAGAGAAGCTTGCGGAGATCTTTGGCTTCTGGGAGGAGTGCGACCTCGTCCAGATCCTCTCCAAGGAGCCCCTCTTCGTGCAGTATCTCCCCGTCAGCAATGCCTTGGGGAAGCCCAAAAAGATCCGTCCCGAGAAGTATGCCGATTTCAACCGCTCCTTCTACAAAATTCTGCAGGGGGCGGGGAAGGACTTCAAGCCCTACGAGATGCAGCGCATCTTTGAGTTTTTGGAGGACCAGCCGATGGAGCAGCAGGCCTTTCTCCTCATCGCCGAATACCTCGCGCGGAAGGACGGGAGCGGCCTCTCCTGCAACCATATCCTGAACAAGGCAAAGCAGCTCTGCAAGGAGCAGATCTATACATACGAACAGACCGAAACCTATTTTTCGGACTACAACGTGCACGAAAAGGACCTCTCGCACATCTGCACCCTTCTCGGGATCTACAAAAAGCCACGGGAGGAAGACTACGAATACCTCGAAAAGTGGCTCTCGCGGGGGGCGGAGCTCAAGGCGGTGTTTGCGGCGGCCGACTATCTCAAAAAGGGCACCCTTCAGACCCTCGACGCGGTCATGGAGGAACTGTTCGAGAGAGAGGCCGTCACCGAAGAGGCAGCCAAAGAGTACCTGAGCCGCCGCGCCGAAGTGGTTGACGTCGTCTACAAAGTTGCAAGAAAATTGGGGGTAAAAGTGCAAAATCCCCGTCCTTATGCCGACGAATACGCCGAAAAATGGCTCGAACGGGGGTACGACGCCGAGAGCCTTGCCCTTCTCGCCTCCGTGTATATGCGCATGGGCTACGGCTTTGCGGAGATGGACGCGGCGATCGATGCACTCTACCGCGACGGCGTTGTGGAGGAACAGGGCGTAAAGTCTTACTGTGCCTCCCGCGACAGGGAGATGAAGCTCCTCCAGCGCATCCAGAGCGAATGCGGCGTCGTCAAAAAGACGCAGTCCGCGCTCGACATGATCGAGGCATGGCGGGGCTGGAATTTCTCAGACGAGATGATCATGGAAGCGGCAAAGCGGAGCGCAAACGCCTCCCATCCCCTCACCTACATGAACAAGCTCCTCTCCGAATGGAAGCGAGCGGGGGCGTTCTCCGTCTCGGAAATTCCCGAAAAGGCCGCTACGCCTTCCCCCGCAGCGGCATACAAAAACGAGGCGGCGATCGCGGCGGACAAGCGCACGGAGCGGGAGCAGTTCTATGCGGCAAGGCGGCAGAGAGCGATCTCCGCGGCAGAGGCAGCCAAGGCCAAGGCGCAGGAAAACGAAGAATTCCGTCAGGCAGACGCCGCATGCAGAAAGGGAGAGATCGAACTCGCACGCGCCGAGGTGTTCTCCCCCGAGGAGGCGGACAGGGTCAGAAACCTCTTGGAGCGGGCACAGCGTTCAAGAGCGTTGGCACTCCGAAAATTGGGTCTTTCGGAGGAGGACTTTTTGCCGAAGTTCATCTGCCAAAAGTGCTCCGATACGGGCTTCCTTCCCGACGGAAAGGCCTGCGATTGCTACAGAATTTGAATACTATGTCAGACATAAATCGTGAAATTTGCGGTTAAAAATAGTACTATGTCTCGCATAATACTTCGAAAACAAAGAAAAATCGGCCCAAAATTATTCTCGGGCCGAGTTTTTTTATTCATAATCTCCGTAGTCCCTTCTGTCGCCGTACGGCTGCGGTTGGGGCGGAGGCAGAGGCGCATCCTCCCATCTCCCCCGCTTCTTTTCCGATTTGGGGGCCGACTTAATATCGACGAGAACGACATCTACACCGATCTTCTTCACGCATCTCAGGTCGATAAAGAGATCCGCCTTTCCGAAGCGGAAGCCCTTCCCTCCCGGGACGACGATGCCCTGCACCTTTCCCTCGGGATAGGTGAATACGATATCGCAGACCTTTCCGAGCCGTTTCCCGTCGGAGAGGTTGACTGTTTCCATTTTTCTGAGTTCCGAAAAACAAGTCTCCACGTCATATTGTATGCACCTCTTGGAAAAAGTTGACACTTTCCTCCCCGCGGAAACTTTTCCGCTCGATCAGTCCGTCACGCTGTTTTTATATTCCGTCCCCCACTCCGTCATCGCATCGAAAATGGGTCTTAATGACATTCCGAGCGGAGACAGCGAATACTCCACCCGCGGCGGTACTTCGGCAAACACTTCCCGCTCGATGAGTCCGTCCCTCTCAAGCGCACGCAAATTATCCGTCAGCACCTTTTTGCTGATCGCAGGGATCGTCTTGAAAAAATCCGTAAAGCGCTGTTTCCCGTTGTACATCAGATTTCGGAGCAATAAGAGTTTCCACTTGTTCCCGATGAGACGGACCGTCGTCGCTACGGGGCACTCGGGCAATTCTTCCCTCGTCAACATAACCCACCACCTCCATGAAAGTCACTCTCATGATAGCACATGGGAGCGTGGTTTGTCAATAGTTCAATCCAGAAACTAAGTAACAAATTTATTATCGGAAAATAGAAATGTAACCCTCGTGCATTTTTTCTTTTTATCTGTTATACTATGGCTGTGATCGATGAAAGTCACGAAAATTTTATCTGTTTGGAGGTATCTTAAATGGCAAACTACAACAAGGTCAGCGTTCAGAATGCTGCGCGTACAGAACTGCACGACGCGCTCGACCTCACGGGTGCAGAGGTCAGCGTCAACACGCTTCCCGCGGGTGCAAGCGTCCCCTTTGTCCATTCGCACAGGCAGAATGAGGAGATCTACGGCATCCTCGAGGGAGAGGGCTTTGCCGAAATCGACGGAGAGCGTGTTTCCCTTTCCGCAGGAGACTGGCTGCGCGTCTCCCCTACGGCAAAGCGCAGGTTCTTTGCGGCAGAATCGAGCCAAATCAAATACATTTGCATTCAGGTCAAAGCGAACTCTCTTCAAAGCTATACGGCCGACGACGCCGTGATCGGATAAACAAAACATGCAGGAGATTTCGGCACAGCTTTTTCGGCTGAAAGCGGCGATTGTATCTGCCGAGGCGGTGGTGATCGGTGCGGGGGCGGGGCTTTCCACGGCGGCGGGGTTCACCTATTCGGGCGAACGCTTTGAAAAATATTTTTCCGATTTCGGGGAGAAATACGGCTTCCGCGATATGTATGCGGGCGGCTTCTATCCCTATAAAACGCCCGAGGAGCATTGGGCATATTGGTCGAGATATATTTTCGTCAACCGCTACATTGACCCGCCCAAGCCTGTCTACCAAGACCTCTTTGACCTCGTGAAGGACAAGGAATACTTCGTCATCACGACCAACGTCGATCACTGTTTTCAAAAGGCAGGATTCGATAAGAATCGGCTCTTTTACACGCAGGGGGACTATGGGCTCTTTCAATGCTCCTTGCCCTGTCACAACAAGACATATGACAACGAGGAACTCGTCCGCCGCATGGTGAAAGAGCAACGGGATATGAAGATCCCGACCGAGCTCATTCCCCGCTGTCCCGTCTGCGGAAAGCCCATGACGATGAATCTGCGTGCAGACGACACTTTTGTGCAGGATGAGGGCTGGGACATCGCCTGCGAGCGTTACAAACGGTTTATAAACGGGCACAAGCGGGACAACATTCTCTATCTCGAACTCGGCGTGGGCTACAATACGCCCGTCATCATCAAGTATCCATTTTGGAAACTGACAGCGCAGAACAGGCAGGCGACATACGTCTGTATCAACTACGGCGAAGCATATTGCCCCAAGGAGATCGAGCCCCGCGCCGTCTGTATCGACCGCGACATCGGAGAAGTCCTCTCCGCCCTCAAAGAATGATCTCCCTCACCGATGGGACGAAAAATTACGCACCTACGGGTGCGTTTTTTGTTATTTGGGAGCCTCAGTTCTGAATGGTTCCCCCCTGAAAAGATCCGCCGTCAACAATATGCCGATTTTTCTTTGAATTGCAATCAAAAAAGAAAAAATGCAATGTCATCGGCGGCATTGGTATCTTCAATTATACAAGAGTTTTCAAAAAAATCAATTGCAATTCTGCTTTTTTCGATTGCAATTCCTGCGCCACCGCCTCCGATCATAGGATATGGGCCGTTAGTTTAGAATTATTCGAAAACTACTTGCCAAGATTGAATCACCTCAGGGTATTCCATCCAACCGTCTTTACCGGAGAAAAGCGGTTTAAACGTAATATCGCATGCTCCGGGCCAATTATCGTATTGGGTGAGATCTTCGCCCACGATGAAATCATGCATAATGAGAGGGATATAATATTCCAATATCGCATGTATATCGCCCGAATAGAAGATATTTTTGTCCTTATTTCCATTTTGTATCCAATCTGCAACTTTGGTTCCGCTTTCGTTTAAGACAAAAATCGGGAAAAAGGTACCGTTTGCTTCGCGCAGATCATACATGGTTTCTTCCCACTGATGATATGCTTTCTCGAGCCTACTGTCTGTCACGCCTAACCCAACGGGATATTCCAAATTTTTATAATTTTCCCAGCTTCCTAACCAATAACTTTCCCATTCAATATAGTGATTATCAAATAAAAAATCATCATTTAAAATTTTACCAACAGTCTTACCTGCCTCCCACGGGTTAATGTACTCAATATAATAGGGAACCAAATAATCTTTAAATACCTGCCGGGAGGGATCGATCAGCCCCCATTCATCGCAGCAACCGGGACTCAGAAAGACATTCACATCAAATGCCGATTTTCCGTAAATGTTGTTTACCAATGTTATATAATTATACATGAACGTATAAATAACATTCGTGTTGATCACGATATCGGCATAAGTGAGAAATTCAGTGTAAGACGAGTCCAATGCGAGAGCCTGTTCGTCCGTTCCGAAAATGATCATGATCTTACAGTTCCGCTCTTCTTTTAATGCGAAAAAAATTTCATTTAAATTGTTAAGGAAAGCTAAATTATCAAGATTATTTTCTCTCAATAACTCCTGCCGCATCTCAAAAATTACATAGGCATTATCGATTTGAGCAAAGTAGCCCTCGCTTTTCATTTCGTCAATTTTACTCATAAATTCTCCCATTATATACTCATAGACGAGAGCTTCTTCGTCCAATCCGGCGTCTCCCATGGACGGGAGAATCACATTATTGACATAATTTATGCTGGGATAATAGTCAGTAATGTAATAGAGTTTGTCATGTTCTGCGGCATATGCCTTTTTGCCTTGCGTTCCAACCAACAGCATGCTTGTCGCTAAAATGATCGACGACAGGACGAGAGCAAGAATCGCCCTCAAGTTACGAGTTACTTGTTTCATATAATACCTCCAATTCCGCACTTCTTGTGCGTTTTTTTACATAATTTTAAATCTATATTATTGGTATCAATTATACCATTTATGATTCCTGATTGGGTACCCATACAGCATAAAGTGTTTTGTCTTTGAGTTTCTGATAAGCCTCGGTGCGATCCTCATCGAACAACGTACACATAAATTCCGCATACTGACTGTAGCCTAAGCCTTCTATTATCCCCGAGAAAAACTCCGTCTCAAAGACGACCTCTCCGCCCTCTTCTGTTGCCCATCCCGCAAACGTATATCCGCGACGCTGCGGTGCTTTAAAAAAGTAACCAAAATCAGGAAGGGAGCAAAATTTAAAATGCCCAACATCTTCGTCGTACGATATTTTATCGGTACATACCAAGTAACAATAACCCTCTTCGTCGTAGGCAAGAGTGCAACCATACTCTTTTCCAGCGCTATAAAAACTGGGCCAACCATCTGGCCGTGATTTCCAAGCCATATAAAGATTTGCGAATGAATTTGAAAAACTATCCGTTGTTATTTCCGCCAGGCTTTCGGGGATCGCGATCCCGTCCAAAGACCAACAATAGGAAAAAACATCTTTCCCCATTTTTTTCAGCCCATAGGCAAGATAGAGGTGCCTCAAGCTCTTGCAGCCGTAAAAAACATAGTCCCCAATCTCTTCTACACCCGAGGAAATCGCGACCTCCTTCAGGTCCTGACATTCATAAAACGCTTCGTCCCCGATCTCTTCGATATTTGATGGGATCTCGATCTCCTTCAAGCTTTTGCAATCCATAAACGCACGTTGCCCGATCGCCCTCGCCTCGGGGGGAATGATGCTGTTTTTGCACCCCAAAACCACGGTATTGTCTTCCCGCGTCAGAATGCAGTTCCCCTTGCTGTAATACATTTTATTGCCATCGGCAACGGACAGATTTTCGATATCGCAATCCCAAAAGAGGGTATCTCCGAACTCTGTGACGTTCGCCGGCAAGACAAAGCTCGTCATCGGATTTCCGGCAAATGCGGATGATTTGATCGAAGTCACGCTTGGGGGGATGATCGGCATCTCTGTGATTCCCATACTTCTAAATGCCTCCCTCCCGATACTCACGACGTCGTCCGGGATCACGCTTGCGCCGCAGCCGACCACAAGTTCCTTGTCCGCCCGCCGGATGATGCAATTCCCCTCCGAGTAAAAGACGGGATTCTCCTCTGCGATCTCGATATGCTCCAGTCGGTTCCCCTCCCATGAAGTGTTGAACAGCTTCGTCGCGCTCGCGGGAATGTACAGCTCCTTGAGAGAGGGGCAATTCTCGAACGCGCCGCCTGAGATCTTTTCGACCAATGCGGGTAGTTCGCAGTCCCAAAGACTCGTGCAGCATGCAAACATGAGGTCATGGATCTCGGTCAGATAGGGAGACAGCTTTACCCGCGTCAAAGAGGTGCAGCCGTAAAATGCGGATATTCCGAAATCGTCCAGACTGTCGGGAAAAATCAACGCCGTGATCTTTGTGCAGTTCATAAAGCCTGTCTCTGCAATTTTTGTCACGGGTTTTCCGTTGATCTCTTCCGGGATCAGCAGCAGGCCCTGAGGCGGATCATCGGGATCCGATGTGATCTCGTATCCCCCTTTCCCCGTTTCCCTGTACATGTATCCTTGATATTCCACGGTATACTCATACACTGCGGGTTCCGATTCCATCGTGCTCTTTTCATCGCCCAACGCGATCACTTCAATGGGATGCGTCCCCTTCTCCGTGATGAGCCCGAAGGTGTCGAAGCTCGGCTCGCTGACATATGTACCGCTTCCCTCAAGATAGACGTAATATTTTGTCGCGCCATCCACTTCATCCCAATACAGGATCTCATCATCCATGCGGAAGTTTTCGGGTGCGGAGAGCTCTGTTTTCTTTTCCTCCCCGCACGCCGCAAGCGCCCCGCAAAAACACAACGCGCACAACACAACTAATCCATATTTCATTGCATGTCTCATACTGTCCTCCTTGTTTTATTTATTTTAAATTTTTATTATAAACTCGCCCCAACCAACAGCATGCTTGTCGCCAAAATAAGTGACGACAGGACGAGAGCGACAATCGCCCTCAAGTTACGAGTTACTTGTTTCATATAATACCTCCAATTCCGCACTTCTTGTGCGTTTTTTTACATAATTTTAAATCTATATTATTGGTATCAATTATACCATTTATGATTCCTGATTGGGTACCCATACAGCATAAAGTGTTTTGTCTTTGAGTTTCTGATAAGCCTCGGTGCGATCCTCATCGAACAACGTACACATAAATTCCGCATACTGACTGTAGCCTAAGCCTTCTATTATCCCCGAGAAAAACTCCGTCTCAAAGACGACCTCTCCGCCCTCTTCTGTTGCCCATCCCGCAAACGTATATCCGCGACGCTGCGGTGCTTTAAAAAAGTAACCAAAATCAGGAAGGGAGCAAAATTTAAAATGCCCAACATCTTCGTCGTACGATATTTTATCGGTACATACCAAGTAACAATAACCCTCTTCGTCGTAGGCAAGAGTGCAACCATACTCTTTTCCAGCGCTATAAAAACTGGGCCAACCATCTGGCCGTGATTTCCAAGCCATATAAAGATTTGCGAATGAATTTGAAAAACTATCCGTTGTTATTTCCGCCAGGCTTTCGGGGATCGCGATCCCGTCCAAAGACCAACAATAGGAAAAAACATCTTTCCCCATTTTTTTCAGCCCATAGGCAAGATAGAGGTGCCTCAAGCTCTTGCAGCCGTAAAAAACATAGTCCCCAATCTCTTCTACACCCGAGGAAATCGCGACCTCCTTCAGGTCCTGACATTCATAAAACGCTTCGTCCCCGATCTCTTCGATATTTGATGGGATCTCGATCTCCTTCAAGCTTTTGCAATCCATAAACGCACGTTGCCCGATCGCCCTCGCCTCGGGGGGAATGATGCTGTTTTTGCACCCCAAAACCACGGTATTGTCTTCCCGCGTCAGAATGCAGTTCCCCTTGCTGTAATACATTTTATTGCCATCGGCAACGGACAGATTTTCGATATCGCAATCCCAAAAGAGGGTATCTCCGAACTCTGTGACGTTCGCCGGCAAGACAAAGCTCGTCATCGGATTTCCGGCAAATGCGGATGATTTGATCGAAGTCACGCTTGGGGGGATGATCGGCATCTCTGTGATTCCCATACTTCTAAATGCCTCCCTCCCGATACTCACGACGTCGTCCGGGATCACGCTTGCGCCGCAGCCGACCACAAGTTCCTTGTCCGCCCGCCGGATGATGCAATTCCCCTCCGAGTAAAAGACGGGATTCTCCTCTGCGATCTCGATATGCTCCAGTCGGTTCCCCTCCCATGAAGTGTTGAACAGCTTCGTCGCGCTCGCGGGAATGTACAGCTCCTTGAGAGAGGGGCAATTCTCGAACGCGCCGCCTGAGATCTTTTCGACCAATGCGGGTAGTTCGCAGTCCCAAAGACTCGTGCAGCATGCAAACATGAGGTCATGGATCTCGGTCAGATAGGGAGACAGCTTTACCCGCGTCAAAGAGGTGCAGCCGTAAAATGCGGATATTCCGAAATCGTCCAGACTGTCGGGAAAAATCAACGCCGTGATCTTTGTGCAGTTCATAAAGCCTGTCTCTGCAATTTTTGTCACGGGTTTTCCGTTGATCTCTTCCGGGATCAGCAGCAGGCCCTGAGGCGGATCATCGGGATCCGATGTGATCTCGTATCCCCCTTTCCCCGTTTCCCTGTACATGTATCCTTGATATTCCACGGTATACTCATACACTGCGGGTTCCGATTCCATCGTGCTCTTTTCATCGCCCAACGCGATCACTTCAATGGGATGCGTCCCCTTCTCCGTGATGAGCCCGAAGGTGTCGAAGCTCGGCTCGCTGACATATGTACCGCTTCCCTCAAGATAGACGTAATATTTTGTCGCGCCATCCACTTCATCCCAATACAGGATCTCATCATCCATGCGGAAGTTTTCGGGTGCGGAGAGCTCTGTTTTCTTTTCCTCCCCGCACGCCGCAAGCGCCCCGCAAAAACACAACGCACACAGCACAACTAATCCATATTTCATTGCATGTTTCATACTGTCCTCCTCGTTCTTTTTTTATTTATTATAAAATAATTTTATAGAATTGTAAATGTGAAATTATAGGTTTAACTTTCAGAATTATTTATAGCAGGAATAACTAAAACCTATAGCAAAGCCCTTGGCGGGGCAAAATTTGGAAGAATGCGAAGGAGAAGAGCGGGAAAGGCGGGGTTGATTTTTGCGGTGTTTTGTGATAAAATGAAGGTATCGAAGGCATTCGGAACATACTAAATTTTTGAAACGTCTGTTTTTGATATGATCGCGGCAATGATATATGGCCAAGCGGGGGCTTTTCATTTACAATAAAATCATGAAAGGAAAGAGAGGAATGAGACGAATGAAAAAATTGATCGTACTGCTTCTGTGCGCAGTCCTGTGCCTGAATCTCTGCAGCTGCGGAGACCCTCCCTATATCAACGACCAGAACAATACGGGAGATCATACGTCGCAGGGCACGACCGATACGCCGTCCGACCCTTCCGATCCCATCGACCCCGACGATAAGGACCCCGACGACAAGGAACCCGATGACAAGGAGCCTGATGACAAGGGCCCTGACGACAAGGACCCTGATGACAAGGAGCCTGACGATAAGGAACCCGATGACAAGGACCCTGATGACAAGGACCCTGATGACAAGGAGCCTGACGATAAGGAACCCGATGACAAGGAGCCTGACGACAAGGAGCCTGACGACAAGGAACCTGACCTCCCTCCCGTGGATCCCAACGAGGAGGCGGAAAAGGCAAAATACGCCTATCGGCCGCACATCTTCAGCGAAATTCCCAAGATCTCCATCGTTACCGCGGACGGCTCGAAGGATTTCATCACAGCGCCGAACCGCCAGAGCAAGCTGGACGGCAAAATCGAATATGTGGACGCGACGGTTGGCGTGGACGGGCCCGATGAGTACAATCTCACCGCCTCTGCGCAGGTCAAGGCGCGCGGAAACTACACGCTCGAGTACGAAAAGAAGCCTGTCCGCATCAAATTTGAGCAAAAACAGAACCTCTTGGGGCTCAACGAGGGGCAAAAGTACAAGAGTTGGGTCCTACTCGCCGATTACAAGGACCTCTCCGCGCTGAACAACGCCACCGCATTCTACCTCGGGCAGACCATTCTCGGCTCCGACGGCTACTATTGCAGCGATTTCTGCACCGTGGAGCTGTCTGTCAACGGCGAATATTGGGGCGTTTACCTCCTCGCCGAGCAACAGGAGGCCAAAAAGGGCAGGGCAAACGCCGTTGAAGCGGACGACGGAGAGACGGGCATCGACGTCGGCTATCTCATGGAGTACGACGGCTACTATACGGATGAGATAAACATTCCGAACGGGGGCGGAGATCCCACCTTTACGATCGATTACGGCGGCTCTCTCACCAAACAGAACGGGAATTCCTATTACCCGTGGCAAAACGGATATACCGTAAAGAGCGACATGCAGAGCGAAGAACAGCTCAACTTTTTGAAATCATATACGGAGAGCGCATTCAAGATCGTGCGGGCCGCGGCCTATAGCAACAAGGCTCTGCGCTTCAATGCCGACTACACGGGTACCGAATCTGCCGACTGCACGCCGCGGGAGGCGATCGAAGCGGTGATCGACCTCGATTCCCTCGTCGATACCTACATTTTGCAGGAGATCTCCTGCGATCCCGATATCGCTTGGTCGAGCTTCTACATTTCCCTCGACATGCGCGAAAACGGCAAGAAAAAGCTGGTGTTCGAGGCCCCGTGGGACTACGATTCCGCCTTTGGGATCAAGTGGGACACGGCCAACGGCGCCTACGGCATGTATGCGGCAAATCATGAAAATCCGTGGTTCTCCCTTCTCATCCGCACAGACTTTTTCGGGACGCTCGTCCGTGAGAAGTGGGCAAAACTTGCAAAATACGGCGTCTTTAAGACTGCCCTCTCCCTCATCCGTGAGGAGACGGCGGCATACGGCGCAGATTTTGTAAAAAATCTTGCAAGATGGCCAAACAGGCTGTACGGCAACGGCGAGCTCACCTATGAGATGAACAGGATCACAACGCAGGAGGGTGCGGCGGAACACCTCTATCAATGGCTGTATGTGAGGTTGAACTATCTCAACGCCGCATTCGGGGACGGAATGGACGTTTTGACGGGAAATACTTGGCAGACGTCTGCGCCCGCCATCGCCACCTCGGAGCAGCACAGATTCGAGGCGGAGGACTGCAGCTATCACTACTCCATCCTATACGACGACACCCTTCCCGGTGCGAGCGGCGGAGCCTTTCTCGGCCAAGTTCAAGGATCGGGCAGCGACCGCCTCGTCACCCTCACCGTCTATGCCGCCGAGGAGACGGATGCGTATCTCAGCGTGGGCCTGAGCAAACGCTCCTTTGCGGCCGATTTCTCGGAATGGTTCTCCCTCTTTGTGAACGGGGAAAAGATCTGGCTTCCCCCTTGCCCCATCGCAGCATGCGGAAACGGTGAAACGGAATGGGGCGCATGGACGGCGGTCGGCCTCGGATACATTCATCTGAAACAGGGCGAAAACACCATCGCTTTGAACATGGTTGCGGGCGTTGCGACCAATCTTGACTTTTTTGACCTGTACTGTGACAGTCAGGTCACAATGGATACGATCCAACAAGGAGGAAATGAATGAAACTTTGGGGGAAAATCGGGGCTTGTGCCCTCAGCATGCTTCTTCCGGGCTGTATGCTCGCGGCCTGCAATGAAGGAGACGGAGGAGACGAAAGGACCCCTCCCGCCGTTTCCTACACGGTGGACGAAAGCCTCCCGGGGACGGTGGACGCCAACGATGCACGCTTCTATGCAAAAAATGTGGAGCGCACGGAGAGCCCTCTTGCGGGCAAGACGATTTACTGGCTCGGCTCCTCTGTGACGTACGGGGCGAGTTCGGGCGGAGAGAGCATGGCGGATTTTCTCGCCGCCAAGACGGGGTGTATCTCCAAAAAGGACGCCGTTTCGGGAACGACCATTTTCTGCGACGACAAGACGGACAACACGGGCAAAAATTCATACACGAGCCGCCTCAAAAACAGCACGGTCTTTGACAAATCCGAAAAAGTGGATGCGTTCATCTGCCAGATCTCCACAAACGACGCGTGGGGAGACAGGAAAAAGAATTGGGGAGAGATCGCGGGGGAGGATAAATTCGACCAAGGCGACTTTGACCTCTCAACGACCCTCGGCGGCATTGAATTTATCATCGCCTATGTTGCGGACACTTGGGGGTGCCCCATCTACTTCTATTCGGGTGCGGAGTTCTTCGATACGAGCGCGAATTCTCCCCGCTCCAACGGCAACCCGACCGGCACCAACTACGGCGAACT
Source organism: uncultured Clostridia bacterium (assembly GCA_947629345.1). Classification (GTDB taxonomy): domain Bacteria; phylum Bacillota; class Clostridia; order Christensenellales; family Borkfalkiaceae; genus Gallimonas. The sequence continues at coordinate 3,988 of CANRDK010000006.1, read as the reverse complement.
CGTGAACAAGGTCCTTGAGATCGCCGAAAAGTGGCAAAGGTATGTGGACGTTCAGGTCATCGACCTCTTCCACGACAAAGATTTCAACGCCGCTGTTTCGGACACCTACTACAAGTGGGCGACGAGCGACCCCGTTCACCCCAAGAGAGTTGGCTATCTCCAGTGGTGGACCCCCTACTTCGAGCAATTCCTCCTCGTGGCCCTTGACCTCTATTGATAAGTTAGAATTCTAAATAAAATTGTAAGTCATCTATGAAATTTGTCAAGCCTGATTTCAGCAACAGCATCGTCAATATTTCCGCTACATTTGCGGAATTTTTGGGATGTCCGAATGCTCATCCGACCCTGCCCGTTCTCCAAAATGAGTTAAAAAAAGATCACAAAAATATTGTCTTTTTGCTCTTGGACGGCCTTGGGATCCACCCCATCGACGTCAACCTTTCGGACGATTCCTTCCTCAAAAGGAATATCCGTCAAACGCTGACATCCGTCTTCCCCGCCACGACGGCGAATGCGACGACTTCCATTCTCACCGACATGACGCCGATGGAGCACGGCTGGTTCGGCTGGTGCTTGTATTTTGAGGAGCTCGGGCGGGTCGTCGATCTCTATCCCGAGGAGAATTCCTTTACGGGCGAGCCCATCGAAAAGGGCTATGTCAAGAAAGTTTTGCCCGCTCCCCCATTCTACAAAAAAGCAGTGTCGGGCCATCAGATCGACCTCATCGTTCCAACGTATTGGCACGGCGACGAGGAGAACAGGCGAAACTTTCAAACCTGTGATGAAATGTTCGGCATGATTGCCGAGGCCTGCCAAAGAAAAGGGAAGCAATTTATCTATGCCTATTTCCCCGAACCCGACACGACGATGCACGAGTACGGCGTCTCGTCCGAGGAGGCCCGCCGCACCATTCAGGCACTCAACGACGCCGCGGAGAGCCTCTTTTCGGGCCTTTCTGACACCCTCCTCGTCGTCGCCGCAGACCATGGGCAGGTGGATATCGGGGAGGAGATCGACTTGTATCGGGATACCGAGCTCACCTCTCTTTTGGAGTGGCCGCAATATTTGGAACCGCGGGCGGCGGCATTCAAGGTCAAACAGGGCTACCGCGAGCGGTTTGAGAAACTTTTTCAAGAGAAATACGGCGAGGATTTTGTGCTGATGGAGACGGAACAGCTCATTCGGGAAAATTATTTCGGAGGAAATGTCCCCAAGCACGCCGCCCTGCTCGGCGACTTCATTGCCATCGGAAAGACAGACAAGATGCTGCGGCTGCATGAGCGCGGCCATCACTTCAAGGGGCACCACACCTCCCTCACCGAGGAAGAAATGCTGGTCCCCCTCATATTGGTCGGAAAGAAATGAGAATGCGTTGATTCTGAACGTCCCCGCCCCCTACCCCCTCCCCAAGGAGGGGGCTTTGACTTCGTTCGGGCAAGGACGGACCCCCTTGGCTCCCCCTTCGAGGGGGAGCTGTCACGCTGTCCTTGCGTGATTGAGGGGATGTCATGTGCTCCCGTGCGTTTAACGGGATCCTTCGCTGCGCTCAGGATGAGCGGGCGGGGGCACGGGCTCCCACCCTCATCCCGAGGCGTAGCCGAGGGGATCTCGTAGACCAACGGACTTCGTTTATGGGCGGACCCCCACCCCTACCCCGCCCCCTGACGCAGGGGGCGGGCAAGCATGGTCGGAACCCCTACCCCCTCCTCGGGAGGGGGCTTTGATTGCGGTGTCCTTTCGGAACAGAAGGTGCATAAAATTTTATTGGAGGGGGGTAGCGAGAAGAGGATCCGTAAACAATGGGAAAAACAAAAGACGGACACGCAGGTGTCCGAAAAGTTATACAGGGGATCGTTTTTGCCATCTTTGCGCTTGCTGCGGCGGGCGCTGTTTTGGCATTGTACGGTCTCGTCGGCGGCGGTCTGTTCGGCTACGGGGCAAGGCTCGTCATGTCCTCGTCAATGGAAGAGAATCCAAACGTCAGCGTGGACGGGGAGACCATCCAAAGCATTCCCGTCAGAAGTCTGATTATCATAGAACTCCTGCCCGACCGTGAGGATGAGAGGCAGGCATTCTATCAAGAGCTTCAAGTCGGGGACGTGTTGACCTTTTCCTACCGTGCCGTCGGTGAGAATATCATCATTACGCACAGAGTACAGGAAATCGGGCGTAGCGGCAAGGGCTACAGGATCGCTCTGCGCGGCGACAGCGGAAACTTTGCGGGCACGCAGGTGATAGACACGGCCGATTTTGAGAGCCAGAACCGCATCATCGGGAAGGTTGTCTATTGCAGTCATGCGCTCGGCGTCTTTCTCTGTTTTTTGCGTGAGCCGCCCTTCTTCATCACGGTATGCATCGCGCTCGCAGCAATCATACTGCTGAACTTTTTTAAGAAGGGACATCTTCGGTCGAGCAAAACCCTCCTCTGAGGAGGGATAACATGAAGAAAAAGATATTTGCACTCGTTACCGCACTCATTTTCTGCTGCTTTGCATTTGCGATCGGCGGGACTTATGCCCTCTACGACGAGACGATCTCCACACGGAATCATCTCGCGGCGGGAACGCTGACGGCATCTCTTGTGCGGCAAAAATTGACCACGGTCACCCTCGGAAGCAAGGGTTATCTCGAAACCACGGTCGATGACGCCGATAAGGACTTTACCGCGGACACCTCCGATAATATTTTCGACGTCACTGCAGATGAATTGGTGGCCCCGGGGAGCTCTTTCACCGTCGATATGGTCATCAAAAACAACGGGAACGTGGCTTTCTACTACTATGTAGAGGTCTATTTCAATTCGATCGTGAGCGATGAGACCTTTGCGTCCATGCTGAAACTTTCGGTCGAGACAGAAAAGAACGTCAAGCGCGAGGCGTTCATCAAGGACGGCCTGACGCTTGGCGAGGACGAATTCGGGCTCGGCACCGTTGAAGTTGGCGGAGAAGAGACCTTCACCGTCAAACTTGAGTTCATCGACAACGGAAACAACAATAAGGCGGAGGGCAAGTTTGTGCAGTTCGACCTGCGCATCCATGCCGTCCAAAGGATCAATGCAGAATGATCTCTGCGGCGCGTCGGAGCCCTGCTCCGATGCGCTTTTCGTATAGAAAAGACGAGGACAACAGTCCTCGTCTTCTCTGTATCTATGATATAAAGTTTTCAAGCCTGTACTGTTCTACAACTTCTTTTCCGACCAAAGTGATCGCCTGTTGCGGACACTCGCTGATACAGCGGTAGCACATGGTACATTTCCCGTGGGGTGTTGCGATTTGATTTTCGATGGTCAGATTTTTCATCGGGCAAATGCTTTCGCAAACACCGCAACCGACACAACGGCCCTTATTTATTTTTAATTTGTCGGAATAGCTCCTCGTCTTGCCGTAAAACCAGAGTCTTTGACCCAACAAGCCAACAAGATGAGGGAAGAATCCTAAGCCGTTTTGCGGATATTTCCCGCTTCTGATTTGTAAAACCGCACGCTCGATCTTTTCTTCCGCACGGCGAATGATCTCAATTTTCTCTTCCTTGCTTTTCTTCAAAAGTTTACTGTCACAGACGCTGTCGGGCATTTTGAGGTGCAGACCACCCAAGACGGTTGCGCCGTACTTTTTTAAAAGTCGTGCCGAACAGCCCGCGCCGTCACCGCTGAACGCGCCCATTGTTGCAAGGCAAAAGACTTTTTTCCCTTTCCATATGACAAGCGCGCCGCTACGCGGCGCGGACAAGCTCACGCCTACAACCGAACGAACAGGCGGGAAAACGGACATTGAACGCCGCGAGGAAGGGCGGCCGCCGCTGAACCGCTTGGCGATCCGCCCTTCTCTTGCTCGTCGGCACGTTTCAAATATCCCCGTTTTCGCCAAAAAATTTTCGGAAAAACATGAACATTCGTTTGACATTCTGATTTTTTGGTGATATAATACTTGCCATGCACCCAAAAAGTGCGGTTACAACTTCATACGGAACTGCGTCAATAGGAAATCTA
>CANRDK010000005.1 GCA_947629345.1 uncultured Clostridia bacterium | reverse complement strand
CATTGCCGCTGAGGGTGATATAGTTGCCCTTGTTGGAGATCTGCATTTCCGTAGGAGCCGCATGGCTGCCCACTGCCGCAAATTCCACACCGCTGACCGTGCTGTGGCTGGCTTCGCCCTTGGCGTACTGGCAATCCTCGACCGTCGTGATCGTGCTGCCGTTCTGATAACTGTCGATACGGAATCTGACCTTGATCGAAGGAGCTTTCGAGACGACTGTCATTCTGACGGTGTACTCGAAGTAAGGCGTATTGGAGGTGCTCTGTTCTGCCGTCCAGAGTTTTGTGACGACCGTCACAACACCGTTGACATAGGAAGCATAGACCTTGAATGTGCCGTTCCTCTTCGCCGCAAGGTAGGAAGCTTCGTCGATCGGCGTGCCGTCGATCCCGTTGGGAACGCCGTTGCAGGTGCCGAGTTCAACGCCGTGCGTTTCGGAGGTGGAGTTGTAATCGAGCGTGATGAGATCATCTCCACCGGTCTCTCTGGCGTAATAGCCGTCGTTACGGACGCGGACGTAGAATGCGGAGCCGCCGTTGTTGCGGACATTGGTCTCAATGCCGTTGAATACGCCCTTGTGCGCGACATCGCTGTATGTGCCGCTGATTTCGACAAATTCACCGTCATTCAGGATATTTTCCTGATTCTCTTCATTGTCGGTAAGATGAACGGTGCTCATTGCCGCGCCGCAGAGGTCGCAGTTGCCGTCTCCGTCCTCGTTCACATGGACGCCGCCGGCTACAGCCGCTTTCGCGTAATAGATAACGTTGCCGTTCTGCTTGACTTCCCAAGCATAGAGGCCTTGCTGCTGGCAGGTACCCTCGATAATGATCACAACGGTAGAGTCATTCTCTCCGACCGTGACGGAGGAGATCTGCGTGCCGGAAACCTTGTTGAGAGAGGTGGGCTTTGCGGTTTCGTCGAATGCGCCGCCATCAGTGACTTCAAAGTAGTAATCGCCGGTGATGGCGAGGCCGTCTTCATCCGCAACGTCGATGGTGATGACGACGTATGCGCCGATATCGGTGTCGCGGTCGTCGCCGAAGGTGCCGCGGATCACAACATACCCTGTGACATAGTCGGGCACGTTCTTGAGGACGAGCTCGCCGTCGGTCAGAGCATAGTCGATGGTGAGAAGTCCGTTCGCCGCAAATGCGTCATAGTCGCCGTTGTTGAGGTTGAGCGTCAAGAGACCCTCTACCGTGCCGTTCTGAAGGTCCTCGGACGGGAATGCCTTGACGATATTGAGCTCGCCCTCTTCGGTGACAAAGGCAAAGTAGTTGTTCTGTGCGGATTGGATGAATTTCTCGTTGGCTTCGAGGGCCATGTTGAATTCCACCGTATCGGACACGGAATCGACCTCTGCGCCGTTCTCTTCGATGGAGATACCGAAGGTGTAAGGCACATAGTTGGAGAGGTCTGCAAGGCCCTTCACCGTCAATTTAATGGTGAGGGTGTTGTTGCTGAATGTGATCGCCGTGATGGTGTAGTCGCCGTCTTCGAAGGAGCCGTATTCGAGTTCTCCCTGAAGCTCTTCAATGCTGTTGCCTGAGCGCGTCCACTTGATGTCCTTCGCTTCGGTGCCTGCGGGGACGGTGTAGGTCAGGGTGACTTCGCCGCCGCCGTTGAGCGTGAGCTGGGACGTGACGGAAGAGGTCAGGCTGAAGCCCTTCAACCCGCTGAGGTCGAGAAGGATGGGCGTATCCTGTGCGCCCGTGAGGGTGACCTTTGCGGCCGCCTTGAACGCGACGACGAGATAGAGGTCGCCTGCGTCGGACACATTCGCCTTGACGGTGGCGTTATCTGCCGAAACTTCGGCCGAGAACGCTTCGCCGATGCCGTCTGCCTTGTTCAGGCGGAGTGCAACGTAGGCATAATCACCATTGTCGGTGATGCCCATGGCTGTCTTCTGGGCTGCGGTCATCTTCTGCGCGTAGCCGCCGTTGAGAGTGAGCACAACGTTGGTCCCGTCGAAGGAGAATGCGAGATCGCCCGCCTTGCCGTTGTTCTTAAAGGTCTCTTCCCCGATAGTGACGTCGGACCCGAGAGCGGAATCCACGCTGTTGGGTTTGACCTTGAGGTCGTTTTCGCCGAGGAGAGTTGCGAAGCTCACGCCGCCCTTGGCGACCTGTACCTTATAGATATAGTCGGTGCCGTCGGGTTTGAGCTGAAGTTTCCGAGTGCCGAGGGACTCCCACTTGCTGTTGTCGTAGAGTTCATCGCTGTTCGCAGCAAGAGCTGCACGGTCCAATTCGCCGATATAGCGATAGACCTGATTCCTCGTCACGTTGACGGTGTTCTGCTTGCCGGGATCCTGCACATATTCAACGGTGATGTTGAGTGCAGAAGCGTCGTAGTTCATGTTCTCGGCGTAAACGGTCTGTGCGCCGCTCTTCACGCCGTTGTACTTGAAGCCGTTCTCCTTCGGGGTGCTCGTCGTGATGATCTCCGTCTTGGTGATCGTCATGTCGTTGTAGTCGCCCTGAATGAGGGTGTCGTAGTAACCGAGAGCGCCGTCGGGCACCTTGATATAGGCCTTGAGGGTCTTTTCGGTCGTGCCCTTGTAGAGATAGGTGATCTCGATGACGCCGTCCATGCGGTAGTACCACGAATAGACATATTCGGTGCTGTCGCCGTAGCATGTACCGGAATCCATGCCGTCGCCCGTGGACCAGACCCACCAATCCTCGACCGCCGACCAATCGGTGGGAAGAGACTTGTTGGAATAGCCCTTGTCCTCTGCGCCGCGGCTGGGAGAAGGCGTGTCGTTTTCGGAGGAGTGGGAACCGTAGTTGCGCCATTCGTTCGTCGTTTCGAAGAAGCCGCCCATGATACCGCCGAGACGGTTCGTTGCGGTCGTGCCGACGCCGTTGTAGAGCACCCAACCTTCCTGTCTGACGATGACAGAGACGCCGTTCGCGCCCTCATAGGTGGGGTGAGCGGGGTTCCTCATCGTGGTGTTGTTCCTGTCGGCAATGCCGAGGGAAGGAGAGTTCCAATACTGTTGCTCTGCGCCCCAAGGGCTGTTGGTGGGATCGGATGCGACCTGCGTCTTTGCAGTACCATAAATGGTAATGGTCATACCGGGTTCGAGCTGGCCCGCGGTCAGAGACGGAACTTCCAAGCCGTTGACCTCGCCGAAGGGCTGGATCTTGGAAGTGGCAACGTTCTTGTTGGTGTAGGCATCGGTCTCCGCCCAACCTGCCGCCGCCTTGGCTGTTGCATAGTTGCTCGGATAGATGCCCTCATGGAAGGTACCGAAGTGGACGGTGACGTCCTCCGTGGTCTCCTCCATGCGCGCATTGTCGTACTGGCAGACCTTGACGCCGCCCTCTTCTTTCCAATCGTGTTCGATGGAAACAGTGAGGACTTCGGGCTCCTCGACCGACGGATCGAGGTCGACCGTGATGGAATATTCGCCGACAGTGTGGAACTGCACGACGGAAGTATCATACTCACATTCCGTAAGTTTGAAATCTTTCGTCGTGAACCCGTCGTACTCTGTTGCCGTCACGGTGATCTTCTCGAATTCCGCAAGAAGCTGTTCTTCCCCGTCGGAATCGGTCAGTTGGATCAAGTTCTGGCTGAGCGAGAGCCCGGCATATTCGCTGTCCTCGGGACCGCCGGGACCCGGATCGGGACCGGGGCCGGGATCAGGACCGGGACCGGGATCGGGCCCGGGATTGTCGCCCTCGCCGCCGCATGCAAACAAGCAGAGCGACATCACGAGAGCAAACAGCAGGATCAAAGCTGTTTTGAGCTTTTTCATGTCTTTCCCCCTTATGAAATTGATATTTATTCTTTGCCACCTTATGAATGGCGTACTTATTCTACAACAAATTTTTTATCATGTCAACAGCTTTGCTGAAAAAAATTTTATACGGAATTTTTATAACTTTCCGTATCCCGCCCCTCTTTCTATTAGATTTGAGCACTTTTTGTAAATTTATGCCATTTTAGCCACCCACGAGGCAGTCCGTATCCACCCCGCCCGCCGCGTCGTTCTGCCCCACGCGCTCAACCGCTCATTCTGAGCGCAGCGAAGAATCCCATTGAACCAACGGAAGCAAGTGCCGCCGCGTCATTCTGCCCTTCCTCTTGCCTGCCCCCTGCGTAAGGGAGGTAGGGGTGGGGTACGCCCTGAATGATACGACACCCCCTCAGTCACGCCAAGGGCGGCTGACTGAGGGGGTGTTGTTCTAAATATGCCCCACCACAATTTTTAATTGCCCCCGTGCGTTTAACGGGATCCTTCGCTACGCTCAGGATGAGCACGGGCAGGATGAGCGCCCCCTCAAAAAATATCCTTGCGGATGGGGCGGGAGAAGAGCGTGGGGATCTCCTCCCGCGGGAAATTCCCGAGCAGCCACATGAGCTTGGTGAGCGTCGCCTCGAGGGTCATGCTCCGCGCCTCGAGCACATTGCCGCACGCGAGCAGCCGCCTTCCCACCTCGTACTTGTCGAGCGCGCTGCCCTCCCGTTCCACCTGCGTGGTGAGCACGGCCACCTTCCCCGCGTCCAAATACCGCTTGAGCCGCGTGAAAAACATGTCGTCCTCATATCTCGGCAGGCCGCCCGAGCCGAAGGATTCGATGATGAGCCCCTCGGTGTGCGTATCGCAGTAGTCGAAGATATCGGCGGAGAGCCCGGGGGTCATCTTCAGCACAAATACCCGTTCCTCGAGCTTTATATAGAACTTCGGCGCGGCGGGCTTTTCCTCCCTTATATAATAATATGGAATGCCCTCGCGGATGATGGCGATCTCGGGATAGTCGATGCTCGCAAAGGCATTGTAGCTGCGCGTCCGCGTCTTTTTGGCGCGGGTGCCCAAGATGACCTTGCCGTCGAACACGACCTCCACGCCGAACGACCCGCCGTCGGCACAGTAGCAAAAGGCGTCGAGCAGGTTCTGCCTCGCGTCCGTATCGCGCAGATACACCGACTTCTGCGACCCCGTCAGCACGATGGGCTTGGGGGAATCCTGTATGAGATAGGAGAGCGCGGCGGCCGTGTAGGCAAGGGTGTCTGTGCCGTGTGTAATGACGAAACCGTCATATAAGTTGTAATTTTTTTGGATGAGAGCGGCGATCTCGAGCCAGTGGCGGGCGTAGACGTTGGTGCTGTCGAGATTGAAGAGCTGGACGGCGTCAACGTTGCAGATCTCCCTGACTTCGGGCACCTCGGAGAGAATGCCCTCGGAGGAAATGGCGGGCGCGAGGCCGTTCCCCTCGTTCTTTGAGGCGATCGTCCCGCCCGTTGCGATCAATAGGATGTGTTTTTTCATGCTGTATGCCTCCGTCATCGGATTTTATGTTGTTGGTTTTGAGTGTTCCTCTTGCCCGCCCCCTGCGCCGCGTCATTCCGCCTCGTGCGCTCCTCTTGCCCGCCCCCTGCGTAAGGGGGCGGGGTAGGGGTGGGGGTACGCCCTGAATGATACGACACCCCCTCAGTCACGCCAAGGGCGGCGTGACAGCTCCCCCTCCAAAGGGGGAGCCAAGAGTCCGTCCTCGCCCGAACGCAGTCATGCCCCCTCCCGAGGAGGGGGTAGGGGGGTGGGCAACGAGTTCTGACTGTCCCCCTACCGCAGTTTTTCACGCAGGGCGAGGAGAACGGAGGGCGGGACGTCGTCGGGGTCCTCCCCGCGCACGATGCGCAAAATCAGCTCGCCCGCCTCCCTCACATCTTCGCCGAAAAGCAGGATGCAAGTTCCCTTCTCCGCCGCTTCATAGAGCCAGTTTTCGTCACATATGTTGCATTTTTTGATGGAAAGGCCCTCTGCCGCCGCCTCGCTCTTTGCGATGAGAATGCGCCGCGGCCGCGTGTAATGTCTGTCGTCGTAGCGCACGCCGCCGAGGTCGAAAACGCCCTCTTTCACCTCTCTGTCGCCGTACCTTAAGAGCACGCTCTTGCAGAGGACGGGCGGATAGGGCGCCTCCGCCTCCGAAAAGTTCTCCACCCGCTCCACGCGGGCACATTGGAGCTTGTCGTGCGGGCCGACGGGCGCGAGCACCCTCTCCCCCTCCTTTACGGAAAAGGGCGCGAGATACCAATACACGCGCCCCGTAAGATTCTCATCCTCTGTAAACCGCAGTGCGGCAAAAAGGTCCATTGTATGCTCCTTTTGTGCTTTTCGCCGTGGCTGAAGTGCACGGTCCTTTTTCGTGCTATATTATAACTTTTTTCCCTCTTCCCGTCAAGGGTTTCAGTGCAGAGGGTGCAAAAGAGCGAGATAATCGCCGAGGGCTGCGGGTTCCGCATCCGTCTTTTCGCGGAGATATGCCCCGAGGAGACGGAGGGCGCGCAGGTTCCCGTCGTCGGTCGCCTCCCCCTCCCCCCGTGCAGCGCGGACGGCGCGGAAGGTCGCCTCACTCGCGGGAACGCCGTCGGAGTGGTCGTAGCAGGTGAAGACGCCGCGGTCCATGTCGAACCGCATGCGGCCGACGGGCGTTTTTCCGCACATAGGGCAGCATTTTGCCTCCACGGGATAGCCTGCAAGCTCCAACGCTCTCAGGAGAAATTCCACGAGCGCCCCCGCCCCTTCCCCCGAGGAGAGCCGCTCCAATGCGCGCACGGCGGCAACGAGGAGCGCCCCGCCCGTCATGCCCTCGTAGAGAAGCAGATCGCAGACCTGCGTGACGCAGACGGCCGCATAGAGGGAGGAAATGTCCTCGCGGAGGGCAAAGAATCCGTCGTGCAGGCTCGCTCCCGTCACGGTGTTCCGCCCGCCCTTTTCGGCGATGACGTATTCGGCAAAACAAAAAGGCTGGGACGCAAAATTCAGCTTGGCGCCCGCCTTTTTTACGCCCCGCAGCGCGGCGGTGAGTTTGCCCCGCTCCGCCGTCAGAAGGGTGACGATCCTGTCGTTTTCCTTATAATCCGCGCTACGAAGGACGAGCGCGTCCGTCTTGAATTCCATCTATTTGAGCCTTTTATAGAGCATATAGTAGCTTAAATTGCCCGTCTTTTCAAAGAGTTCCCACGCGATATCCGCCGCCTTTTTGTTCTCTTTCATGCCATTCCTCCCGCTTGCAGTATGCGGAAAAACATGAGAGTTATGCGCCGCTCATTCAGAGGGAGCGTCAGCGACCGAAGAATCCCTTTGAACCAACGGACTCCCGTGCGTTTAATGGGATCCTTCGCTACGCTCAGGATGAGCGCGGGGACAGGATGAGCGGTTGGGGGGAGTCGAGGAACGGCTGTACGAAGTCCCCTTGCCCACCCCTCGAGGGGTGGGTGGCTCGGCGCGTAGCGGCGAGACGGAAGGGGTGTTGTATGATTGGAATCGTTGCACACCCCCCTACCCCCCTCCTCGGGAGGGGGCATGGACAGAACCTCCTCGGGAGGGGGCATGGACAGAACCTCCTCGGGAGGGGGCATGAACAGAACCTCCTCGGGAGGGGCAGACAAGAGGAACGGGTAGGGCCGTTCTAAATCCTACCTCGATTTTTAATTTTTAATTTTTAATTTTAAATTTTTAATTATTCTCATCATATCCGAACTCTTTGAGGAGCCCGGCTCTGTCCCGCCAGTCCTCGCGGACCTTGACGAATACCGTCAAAAATACCTTTGCGCCGAGGAACTTTTCCATGTCCTGCCGCGCAAAGGACGCCGTCTCCTTGAGCGCTTTCCCCTGCTTGCCGATGAGAATGGCCTTGTGGTTCTTCTTCTCGCAGACGATGTCCAAATCTATCACATATGTGCCGTTTTCCTGCCGTTCAAACTTGTTGATGACGATCGCAACGCCGTGCGGGATCTCCTTGTCGTACTTCAAGAGGATCTTCTCCCGCATGAGCTCCGAGATCATGAACCTTTCGCTCCTGTCCGAGACGACGTCGTCGGGGAAGAGCTTTTCCTGTTCGGGCAGAAGTTTTACGAGCTCCTGTTCGAGGAGATGAATATTCCTCCCCTTCCGCGCCGAAACGGGCACGACGTCAGTTTCGATCCCCGCCTCATACAAAATTTTTGCGTCCCGCGGAATGTTCTCTTTGGGCATGATGTCCGTCTTGGTATAGGCGATGAGCATGGGGACGCCGAGGGCGGAATATTTCTTCATGAGCGAAATATCCTCCTCCTTGATCCCCGCATGGCCGTCGTGAACGAACAGAATGGCGTCCACTTCCTTGGATGTATTCTCGGTGGTGTGCATCATGCGGTCGGTGAGTTCGTTGCGCTGGCGATAGAGCCCCGGCGTATCCGCAAATACGATCTGATACTCCTCCCGCGTGAGAATGCCCATGATACGGTCCCGCGTCGTCTGCGGTTTGGGGGAGACGATGGCGACCTTTTCCCCCACCAACACGTTGACGAGCGTCGATTTCCCCGCATTTGCCCTGCCGATGACGGCGACTGTTCCGCTTCTCATGCCTCTCTCCTCAAATTCAGCCTTGCCATGATCTGTTCTTCCTTCCCGCGCATGATGCGCTTGTCCTCTTCCCTCTCGTGGTCGTAGCCGAGGCAGTGAAGCGCCCCGTGCACGATGAGATAGCACATCTCCCTTTCTAAGGAATGGCCGTACTCCTCGGCCTGCTCCTCCGCCCTCTTTTTGCAGACGGCAACGGAGCCGAGATAGAGCCGTTCCCCCTTTTGGACCCATTCCCCCTTCCGCATGCCCATGACGGGCTCGATGCAGTCGGCATGTTCTTCTGCGAGAATGGGCTTTCCGCACACATAGTCCGAGGCGGGGAAGGAGAGCACGTCCGTGACGGCGTCCACCCCCCTCTCTCGGCTGTTGAGCGCACGGATCTCCTCTTCGGAGACGATGCTGAGTTCCAAGACGAGGAGGGTGTCCGTCTCAAATTCCTCCGAGATCGCGGCGGCGATCTTTTTTCTGTCAGCGGCGGGAAGCCCGCCCTCGATCACAAGTTTCATTTCTTGTCCTGCTTGTCCTGTTTTTCTGCCTTTTCATCGACGGACATGTCCCGCTTGATGCGGATGGAAGGGTATTCCACGCGGTGATGGTGAACGCCCGAGAGCGTTTCGACCAAGGTCTGCTTGATGGTGGTGAGGTCCCGCATCGTGATATCGCACGCCGCAAACTGCCCGAGGTCCATTCTCTCCTCGATGATGGTGCGGACGGTCTTTTCAACGTTTTCGGGGGAATGGTCTTTCAGGGCACGGGTGGCGGCCTCTGCGCCGTCTGCGATCATGACGATCGCGGAGATCTTTGTCTGCGGCGTGGGCCCGAAGTAGGAATAGTTCGCGATCTTCGCCTCGCCGCCCGTGATGCGGAAGGCCTTGTTGAAGAAGTACTTGATGGGAAGGGTGCCGTGGTGCTCGAGGGCGACGTCCGCAATGGCCTTGGGCAGATGATTATAGATGAGAAGTTGATACCCGTCCTGCGCATGGGAGCGGATGATGTCTGCCGAGAGCTCGGGGGTGAGTTCGTTGTGAACGTTGTAATCGGACTGGTTCTCGGTGAAGCACTGCGGGTCCTTGAGTTTGCCGACGTCGTGATAGTAGGCCGCGGCACGGGCGAGTTCCGCATTTTCGCCGATGGCAACGGCGCATGCCTCGGAGAGCTGGGCAACGATGAGCGAATGGTTGAAGGTGCCCGGGGCCTCCTTCTTGAGCCTGTTGAGAAGGGGAGCATTGGTGCTCGTGAGTTCCCTGAGGCGGAACACCGTCAATTTGTTGAAGATGGCCTCAAATACGGGGAGAAGGGCAAGGGCAAGCACGGCCGAAATGATACTCCCGAGCATGCCGTAGCCGATATTCGTGAGGTACAGCCACGGGTCTCCCATGGAGGCGACGTTGAGGAGGGCGACGACGATGCTCGTGGGAAGGGCAAGAATGACCCCCGTAAACACAAGGCCCGACCTCGTTTTGACGTTCCCCGCAAAGAATACGGCGAGCGTCCCGCTCGCAAAACTGAGCATGAGCGTGGAGTAGACCTCGTTCGCCGCACCCACGTTGTTGTTCGTGTACATATCGATGACGAACGTCAAGAAAGTGAAAATAAAGTTCAAAAAGATTGCCTTCCGCCTGTTGAAAAGGAACAGGATGAGCAGCGAAAAGAGCGCAAACGGACGGATATAGGGGGAGACATATCTGCCGAAGAGATAGCACACCGCCGAGCAGAGGAGCGTCAGGGCAAAGATGAGGAAGGTGTTTGAAATGCTCAGCAGGGTCTCCCTGTCCTCGAAGAAGAAATAGAAAAAGATGATGACGAAGAGCAGGAAAACGCTGACGATGAGAAAGAGCACGGAGGGAACATTCTCTTTGAACCAAATGTCCCAGCCGACGGGCTGATTCAAAACGACCATGATGAAAATTTCCGCGAGGAGAAGCAGATAGCTGAGGACATAGATGCCGATGCTCGCGATCATCCTGTGTTTTTTCCGCGGATCCTTTTTGGCTCTCGGAGGCTTTCTGACGTCCGTATTATCGTGCATATATTGCATTTTTTGCTGCGTCGTCATCTGACCGAGATCGGGACTGTCGTCCCGTTTCCGTTTACTCATTTCCTTTCCTCCTTCTTCCGTTTCGTCTCCGTGGCCTCATAGGCGCGGACGATCTTTGCAACGAGCGGATGGCGCACGACGTCCTTCTCCGTCAGGCGGCAGACGGCAATGTCCTCCACCCTCTTGAGAATGGTGACGGCCTGCTTGAGCCCGCTCGTCTTTCCATCGGGGAGATCCGTCTGCGTCAGATCCCCCGTGACGACCATCTTGCTCCCGTCGCCGAGACGGGTCAAAAACATCTTCATCTGTTCACGGGTGGCGTTCTGCGCCTCGTCCAAAATGACAAAGGCATTGGAGAGCGTTCTCCCGCGCATATAGGCAAGGGGTGCGACCTCGATGGCCCCCTTTTCCATGAGTTTTTGGTAAGTTTCGAGCCCGAACATCTCCTGCAGTGCGTCATAGAGGGGACGGAGGTACGGATCGACCTTTGTCTGCAGGTCCCCGGGAAGAAAGCCGAGCTTTTCGCCCGCTTCCACGGCGGGACGGGTGAGAATGATCTTTTCGACCTGCTTCCCCTTGTAGGCGGAGACGGCCAAACAGACGGCAAGGTAGGTCTTTCCCGTGCCGGCGGGGCCGACGCCGAAGGTGATGGTGTTCTTCTTGATCGCCTCCACATACTCCTTCTGCCCCACCGTCTTGCACTTGACGGGTTTTCCCTTTGCGGAGACGGCCACAACGCCCTGCATCACGCCGAGAATGTCGGAGGCATGTCCCTCCTGCGCGAGGGAAATGCAGTACAAGAGACTGCTCTTGTCGATATTCCCGCCCGCTTCAACGGTGGCAAGAAGGCTCTTGATGACCTCCGCGCCGATATCGGCCGCCTCGCCCTCGAGCTTGATGACCGTCCCCTCGACGTGCGTCATGAGACCCAGTTCCCGTGCGATAAGTGTCAAATTTTCATCAAACACGCCGAGAACTGCACTCAGGGAGGGAAGGTTCCCCGTATCGACCGCTGTAACTTTTTCCATGTTCCTCCTCAGCCGAAGTTTTTGGATGCTTCGGCATGGCCCGTACCTTCGACCAGCCAGCCCTGCGCCGTCTTTGTCGTATGTATCTCGGAAATTTCTCCAAAGTCCAAGAGGGCCTGCAATCTCGCCCCCTCCTCGTCGAGCATGTACTCCCTCGAGACGGGGAATGCAACCTTCACAAGGGCGACGACGATACAGTCCTCTTTTTTCTCCCCATGCAGCGCATAGGCCCCCACAAGTTCCTGTCCAAATTCCACGCTGTCCCCCACGGAGACGAGGGGTGTGCCGCGGAGCACGACGAGCTCCTCCACCTGCCCTGCCGCGGGGGAAAGAAGGGGCTCCGCCCGAAGCGTTTCCCTCTCGTCGCCGACCTCCACGTTGACGGTCAGGATCCCCCCTTTCCCCTTCACAGAGCAAAAGTGCACACGGGGAAGGGACAAGATCTCGGGGATGACCTCGTTGGGCTGCGGCATGGCGGAAAAGTACCCCACGCCCTGCCCGCTGAGGACGGCGCGGATCTGCGGCTCGAGATAGGCTCCGCTGCCCGTGACTTCGATCTTGAGTACCCTGCTCTGCACGAACAGGACGCACGCAAGGGCGAGCACGGCGCCGATGAGGAGCCCCACCGCACGGCGGGCGCTTTCGGCAGCGCGCATGAGCCCCAATGGGTGAGACTTTTTTATATTATAACACGACCCTTGCAGAATTGCAAAGGTTTTTTTTCGTTCGTTTGCGGAAACAACGATTTTTAAACTATTTTTAGCGGTTTTTTTGGCGGATACGATCGGGATCCCCTCTCTGAGGAGGCAGTTGACGGCACGAAATGAGGAGATGCCCTCCACTTCAAAGGCATAATATAGCCCAGTCATGCGCGTTCCACCTTGAAAATGTCCCCCATGACGCTGACGTCGCCCAAGTAGCATTTGCCGAGGGAGAGCCCCTTTCCCTCCACCGTGACGGAGCCCTTCTTCCCCGCGAGGACGATCTTTTCCTCTGAGAATTCGAGGATCCGTTTGACATTCTGAAAGTATCCGCCCCTGCCGTCCTGCACCGTGTATTGAATTCTGTCTGCTCTGAGTTCGTTCCCTTCCGCCGCCCGAAAAACACTCATATGTGCTTATTTTATGCGACTTATGTGCGTTTTACTACTGTGGGATCGAACGCGATTCCCCTCCTCAGTCACTGCGTGACAGCTCCCCCCGAGGGGGGAGCCTTTGCCCCGTCCTCTCATCCCGCCCCGCGCGCTCATCCTGAGCGTAGCGAAGGATCCCATTAAACCAACGGGAGCACATGCCCCTCCTCAGTCACTGCGTGACAGCTCCCCCCGAGGGGGGAGCCTTTGCCCCCTCCTTGGGGAGGGGGGTAGGGGGGGCGGGGATACAACACCTTTTTTTCATGATATCACAAAATCGGCGAAAAAACAATTTACAATGCCGCGGCGACGTGATATAATAGGGTCACAATTTGAATATCCGTCGTGGGTGCCCCGCGGGGCTGAGATGATACCATTGGAATCGGACAAGGTAATGCTTGCACGAAAGAAACGGAAGGACATCAGGAAATTTATTCCGCCCGCTTTTTTTGCGGGCGGATTTTTCTCCGTCGCGGAAATTCAAACACACATTTTACGGAGGTTTTTTATGTTTCTCAATTCCATCTTGGATACCGTTTGGTATCCCGTCCTGTTCGACTCCCCCCTCAACATTGCGCGGGGCGTTGCGTTTTGGCTGACCGTCCTGCTCGCCATCGGTTTTGTGCTCGGCGCACTGCTGCTGAAGGGTGAACAGCGGCAAAAATTCCTCAGATATGCTTCGATTTCCGCAGTTGCATACGCCTGTGCGGTCGCCATGCTTTTCCTCATCTGGACCTTTGTTGACGACGGGATCGTGACCATGCTCTTCGTGCCCATCCTCATTCTCATCATTGCGATCGCGGGAAGCGCAGTCACCCTCTTCTTCAACCGCT
Organism: uncultured Clostridia bacterium; assembly: GCA_947629345.1. Taxonomy (GTDB): domain Bacteria; phylum Bacillota; class Clostridia; order Christensenellales; family Borkfalkiaceae; genus Gallimonas. Next base: position 20,366 of record CANRDK010000005.1, on the reverse strand, counting down.
CCAAAACGGTCGTCACCGTGCTTGCATGTATCGTCGGGGCCGCGGCAGTTGCCACTCTCGTCTGCTTCGGCGTCTATGGCGCGGGGCAGGACAGCGGCATTACGGCTACGGACAACGCTCTTTTGTACGTCTGCGCCGCCGTGCTCATCGTTGTGATCGCCCTCTTTGCTCTCTTCTTCGGAAAAAAGGACAAAAAGGGATTCGACAGCAAGTCCATTTCCTACGCGGGCGTCTGCATTGCCATGAGCTTTGCACTCTCCTATGTGAGATTTTTCAAGCTCCCCGAGGGCGGTTCGGTGACCCTCGCGTCCCTTCTCCCCCTCATGATCTATTCCTACATGTTCGGCACGAGAAAGGGCGTGTTTGCGGGGCTCATCTACGGCGTTTTGCAGGCGGTGCAGGACCCCTACATTATCCATCCCGCACAGTTCCTCTTGGACTATCCCATCGCCTTTGCGGGCATCGGCGTTGCGGGCATGTTTGCGGACTTCAAACCGCTTGAAAAGCTCCCGCAGGTGCAATTTGCGCTCGGCGCCGTCGTCGGAAGCGCTTTCCGCTACCTTGCGCACATTCTCTCGGGCGTATTTGCCTTTGCCGACCTCGGCGCAGACCCCGTGGGAGCGTGGGTGTACAGTTTGACCTATAACTCCTTCGTGTTCGTTGACATCGCCATTGCGATCGCGGTCGGGATCGTCGTGTTCAGCTCCAAGGCCTTTGTGAAACAGGCGAGAAAGTTCCGCCCCGCCGAAAAGAAGGAAGAGGAGTGAGGGCTACCCCACCTTGCTTCCCCTTGTAGGGGAAGTACCCCGAAGGGGGGATAGGGTTCAAAAACCCCTCAGTCACTGCGTGACAGCTCCCCTAAGAGGGGAGCCGAGGGAGACTCCGTTCGGGCTCTCCTCATCCCGAGCGTAGCGAGCGGATCTCGTAGACCGACGGAAGTAGCCCCGCGTCATTCTGAGAAACGGACGTTGAACGAAGTCCGATGACTTGACCCGAAGAATCTCGCGGGGCGTATACTATTGCGGTCGTTGCCCACCCCCCTACCCCCCTCCTCGGGAGGGGGCATGGACTGCGTTATTCTCCCGTTCTCAGCATGACGCTTCACCGCAATTTTTCATTTTTAATTTTCAATTTTTAATTTCAAAAAAGCGCCGAGAGGCGCTTTTTCGTTACATAAGTTGCAAATTTTTCAAATTTATACGAATTGCAAAATGTCCACCAAGATCGCAAAACCGATGAGAAGGACAAATCCCACGGCGTGGATGATCGCCTCGATCTTGCGGGAAATGGGCTTTCCGCGTATCCACTCGATGGCGGTGAAAACCACCTTGCTGCCGTCGAGGGCGGGAATGGGCAATAGATTGAACACGGCCAAATTCACGCCGATGAGGGAGGAAATTTCCAAAAACTGTCGGAATCCCTGCGATGCGATCTGCGACGTCATCGTGATCGTCGTCACGGGCCCGCCGATGGCATTGATCCCCAGCCGCCCCGTAAGGAGCTCCCCGAGGACTCTGAAAATGGACCCCGCCTGCTTGAAGGAATAGACAAAGGACTTTCCGATCGTCTCAAAGAAGGAGAGGTGATGCAGGCCGTTCGCAAGCATGTAAGTCTCGTCCGTCTCGCTGTATTTGATGCCGAGCGCACGCCATACGCAGTCCAAATCGGCGCTGTTTTTGACGGTCACGTCCTCGCGCAGCATGACCTGAATGTCCATGTCCTCACGATGGTCGTAGTCGCGGACGAGGTTTCCCTCCTTGTCCTCGACCCATGTGAGGCCGATGGCGCGTGAGACGCGCATTTCAACGAGATCCCCCCTCTTTTTGCCGTTGAGGGCCTGTGCAATGTCCGTCGTGAGGTAGAGATCCTTTCCCTCCGCCTGCAGGAAAATGTCGAAATCCTGTAAACTGTAGGCGGCGTATTCGCCCGTCGCCTCCTCGGTCTCATACACGGCGAGCATGGTCTGCCCGTATGAAAAAAATTCGATGAGAATGAGAAGGAGGGCCAAAAGATAGTTCATCGTTGCGCCTGCGACGAGCACGATGATGCGCTTCCACGGCTTCATGTTGGTGAAGTCGCCGTCGTCCGTCCAGTGACGCTTGGGCTCAGGTTGAGGCTCGGGGCGGACCCCCTCCCCTACCCCTCCCCCTGACGCAGGGGGAGGGCAAGAAGACGGCGTCTCCCCTGACGCAGGGGGAGGGCAAGAAGACGGCGTCTCCCCTGACGCAGGGGGAGGGCAAGAAACATCGGGCTCCCCTGACGCAGGGGGAGGGCAAGAAACATCGAGGTCCCCTTCTTCGCCCCCTCCGTTGAGGTCCCCTTCTTCGCCCCCTCCTGTGGAGGGGGGTAGGGGGGTGGGCTCCTCTTCCAAGCCGTCCTCGCCGTGGAAAGCGCAGTAGCCGCCGAGCGGAATGAGCCGCACGGCAAAGATCTGCCCCGTTTCCTTCCACTCGAGCTTGACGAGCGGGGGGCCGAAGCCGATCGAGAACTCATCGATCTTGAATTTTAAGATCTTCCCCGCGATAAAGTGTCCGAGTTCATGAATGGTGATCATGACGAGGAGGATCAGAATGGCGAGCGCGACCGAGCCGATCGTGCTCCACACGCTCATGAGATTATCCATCGATCAAGCGCCGCGCCTCCTCCCGCGCCCGCGCATCCGCACGGGAAAGCGTTCCGTAGCTCTCTGCCTTTTCGGTTGGAATGCGGCTGAGAACATCTTCAATAGTCTTCGCAATGTTCAAAAATCCTATTCTCCCCTGCAGAAAGGCCTGCACGGCGACCTCCGCCGCCCCGTTGAGGAGGGTGGGAGCCGTCCCCCCTTCCCTTCCCGCCTGAACTGCGAGGCCGAAGCAGGGGAATTTTTCCTCGGGCAGCCGCTCAAAGTGCAGCGTTCCCACTTTGGCAAGGTCCACCTCTTCGCAGCAGGGGAGCCGCTTGGGGTAGGTGAGGGCAAGCTGAATGGGGAGCTTCATATCGGGATAGCCAAGTTGGGCGAGCATGGCGCCGTCCTCGAAGAGAACGAGGGAATGGACAATGCTCTCGGGGTGCACAACGGCTTGAATCTGCGAAAAGTCCGCCCCGTACAGCCATTTCGCCTCGATGACTTCGTACCCCTTGTTGAGGAGGGTCGCACAGTCGATCGTGATCTTTGCCCCCATCTTCCATGTGGGATGGCGGAGGGCGTCGGCGGCGGTCACATTCCCCAAAATTTCAGGGTTATAGCGCAAAAACGGGCCCCCGCTCGCCGTGAGAATGAGCTTTTTGAAGGGGGTATCCCTTCGCATGCCGAGGCACTGGAAGAGGGCGGAATGCTCGCTGTCCACGGGAATGATATCCACGCCCTTGCGCTTTGCCGCGCTCATGACGAGTTCGCCGCCGCACACCAAGCTCTCCTTGTTGGCGAGGGCGACCGTCTTTCCCTCCTCGATGGCGGCGAGGGTGTAGCGAAGTCCCGCAAAGCCGCCCGCGGCGATGAGGGCGACGTCGGCATCCGCAAAGAGGGCGGAGTGCGAGGGAATTTCCGCGGCGAGGCAGGCAATCTTGGGCTTGAATTCAGCCGCAAGCGCGGAAAGCGCCGCCCTGTCGCTTCCCGCGACGAGCGTCGTAAAACAAAATTCTGACCTGTGAGAGCGGACGACTTCCACCGTCTGCCGCCCGATGCTGCCCGTGCAGCCGATGAGTGCGATTTTTTTCATAGGGATTGAAAACGCCCGCCTTCGCGGACGCCGTATACAAGATATGATATGCTTCTCAGCCGAAGATCATGATCCTGATGACCATGACGAGGCAGACGATGAGCCCCGCATAGAGGGAGGAATCGATCCTGTCGAGGATCCCGCCGTGCCCCGGCAGGAGTTTGCCCATGTCCTTGATGCCCGCCTTGCGCTTGATCGCGCTCTCGACGAGGTCGCCAAAGGTAGAAAACACCGCCGTGAGAACGCCGAGGCCGATGAAGAAGAGGGCTTCGGGCAGGTTGAAGGTGAATTCCTCCCGCGCGAGGGAGAGGGCAAGGATGTCGGCGGGGATGAGCGTTAAGCCGTAGTAACAGAAGAAGATGACTGCGCCGCCGAGCGCTCCGCCGAACAGCCCGCCGAGCCCCCCGACCACCGTCTTTTTGGGGGAGACGTGCGGGGCCATTTTCTTCGGGAACCTCTTGCCGAGCCATCTCCCGAACACGAGCGCAAAGGAATCGGCAAAGGGACAGAGCACAAACACAAAGAGAAGCGCGAGGGCGGAGTAACTTTCGAAGTGGTTGCAGACGGCAAGCACGACGATGAGATTGGAGGGATACACGAGGGAAAGCAGCGCATAACCCGTCGATTCGAGCGTCGTCTCCTCGTGGCGGAACACGAGAAGGGCGAGGAGAATGGAGAGTCCCGCAATGAACACGCCGCTCGTGATAAACACGGAGTAGTTTCTGCCGGGCGTCGTGGAGGGGTCTGCACCGGGGAGCGGAAAGGCGATCTCGAGAATGTCCGCAAAGATGAAATCGCTGATGGCATAGGTCAAGACGAGCAGCGTCGCAAAGAGCATGACGATGACTTTCTGCGACTTTGTCGTCTTGTCGTGAAACGCACGCAACATCTCATACGTCCCGATGACGGTGAACGCCAAAAGGAGCGCATCGAAAAAGAGGTAGCTGACAAAGAGTTTCAGGGCAAAAAAGGCAAGAAGAACGGCGCAGTAGACGATGCCCGTGATGAGCCTTACCCAAAATTCGTCAAGTTTTTTCGGCGCGGGTGCGCCGATCTGTTCGTTCTCCATACAACCTACCTTTCAGATCCTGCCGAACCGCCTGTCCCGCAGGGAATATGCCTCCATCACCCTGTCAAAATCCCCGTTCGAGAAGTCGGGGAAGAGTTTTTTTGAGAAATACAGTTCGGCATACGCCGCCTGATAGAGCAAAAAGTTGGAGAGGCGCACCTCGCCGCCCGTGCGGATGAGAAGGTCGAGGGGCGGCAGTCCCGCCGTGCCGAGAAGGGCGGAAAATTCCTCCTCGGTGACCTCCTTTCCCTCTCTCACCGCCCTGTTTGCGGCGCCCACGATCTCCTGCATGGACCCATAGGCAATGGCGAGGACGAGCGCGCCGTTCTCCCCTCCCGCTGTCAGACGTTCGGCATCCGAGATCATCTCCTGAATGTCGGCGGGGAGGAGGGAGGTGTTGCCGATGACGCGGAGCACGATCCCCTTCTCCTTCAGCCGTCTCGACTGGGCGGGGAAATAGTCGCGGAAGATGCCGAAGAGCCCGTCGAGCTCCTCCTTGGGGCGGCTCAGGTTCTCCATTGAGAGCGCAAAGAGGGTGAGGCATGTGACCCCGCACGAAAAGGCATGGTCGATCAGGGCGAGCATGCGCTTGAAGCCCGCCCGATGTCCCGCGGCGCGCGGAAGCAGCCGCTTCTTTGCCCAGCGGCCGTTTCCGTCCATGATGATCGCAACATGGCTTGCTGTCATCAGACGGTCATGAGCTCCTTTTCCTTGCCTGCAACGACGCCGTCGATCTTGGTCATGCACTTGCCGACCGCATCTTCCACGTCCTGCTCGCAGTTTTTGCTCTCGTCCTCGGAGAGTTCCTTGTTCGTCTTCATCTTCTTGAGGGCCTCCATGGCCTCGCGGCGGACGTTGCGGGCCGCGATCTTGGCGTCTTCACCCATCTTGCGGACCTGCTTCACGAGCTCCTTCCTGCGCTCCTCGGTGAGCATGGGGAACACGAGGCGGATGACGGTGCCGTCGTTGGTGGGCGTAATGCCGATATTGGAGGCAAGAATGGCCTTTTCGATGGCCTTTAAGAGGGACTTATCCCACGGGGAGATGACAAGGCATCTTGCGTCGGCGACGGAGACATTGCCGAGCTGCTGGAGCGGGCTCATGGCGCCGTAGGCCTCCACCTGTAACTTGTCGAGAATGTGGGGATTGGCGCGGCCGGCGCGGATCGCCGCATAGTCGTCCTGCAGGACCTGCACCGTCTTGTCGAGCTTGTCTTCGAGATTCAAAAAGATCTCTTCCACTTTTTCGTTGTCGATCATATCATTCTCCTTTTTTTGAAATTGAAAATTAAAAGTTGTGGCGTGTTCGTATGACACCCCTCCCGCCCCTACGGGGCACCCACCCCTCAAGGGGTGGGCAAGGGGCCGATGCGGCGTCATGCTGAGAACGGGAGCGTTACGCAGTCCCCCCTTGCTTCCCCTCTTAGGGGAAGTACCCGCGCAGCGGGGGATAGGGTTTCAGAACCCCTCAGTCTCGCTTTGCTCGCCAGCTCCCCTACAAGGGGAGCCAAGGGCCATCGCGCTCAGTTCGTTATCATCGTTCCCAAATGTTCCCCGCAGACGGCGCGGAGAATGGCGTCCTCCTCGCCGAGCGCAAAGGCAAGCACGGGAATGTTGTTCTCCATGCACATGGTGGCGGCGGTGACGTCCATCGCTTTGAGCCGCTTCTCGATGATCTCCTCAAAGGTCAGCGTGTCGTACTTCTTCGCGTTGGGATTCTTGGCGGGGTCGGAATCGTAAATGCCGTCCACATTCTTCGCCATGAGCAGGACGTCCGCGCCGATCTCGCAGGAGCGTTGGGCTGCCGCCGTATCGGTGGAGCAATACGGATTCCCCGTACCGCAGGCGATGATGACGATCCGTCCCTTTTCAAAGTGGCGGAGCGTCCTTCTCAGCACATACGGTTCTGCGACGGAGACCATGTTGAGGGCCGTCTGTACGCGCGTGGGGATCCCCCGCTTCTCGATGGCGTCCATCATGGCAAGGGAATTCATCACGGTTGCGAGCATGCCCATCTGGTCGGCCGTGGTGCGGTCCATATTGGTGCCCTGCCTGCCCCGCCAGAAGTTGCCGCCGCCGATGACGAGGGCAATTTCCACCCCCATTTCGTGGACTTTGACGAGCTGATCGACGACCTTTGCGATGACGTCTGCGTTGAGGCCGAATCTCTGTTCCCCCGCAAGCGCCTCGCCCGAAAGTTTTAAAAGAACGCGTTTGTATTTCGGAACCATAAGTATCCCCGCATGTAATTTTTTCCAGTATACCACATTTCTTACAAAAAAGCAATACTTTTAGAGAACGGAAAAGGGAGGTCTATAAAATACCCTGCGGCCGCTGCCGCAGGGCGATCTTGTCATTCCTCACGTTCCTTGATCTCAATGCTGTATTTCTTGGAATTTTTGGGGGTCGCGGCGCGGACGAGCGTCCTGAGCGCCTTGGCGATCTTCCCCTGCCTGCCGATGACCTTCCCCATGTCGGAATCGGAGAGAAGAATGGTGACGTTGATACGGTCGTCCGTCTCCTCCACGACATAATCGACATGTTCCTTGTCCTCGGCGAACTGATCGACGATGTACTTGATTAAATCTAACATAATTTCTCCTTATGAAGTCTGTGTCCCCGCCGCGTCATTCAGAGCGCAACGAAGGATCCCATAAACGAAGCCCCCTTGCTTCCCCTTGTAGGGGAAGTACCCGCGCAGCCCCCCTTGCTTCCCCTTGTAGGGGAAGTACCCGCGCAGCGGGGGATAGGGTTCCAACCCCTCAGTCTCGCTTCGCTCGCCAGCTCCCCTACAAGGGGAGCCGAGGGGACCCCGTGCTTCAACGGACCGTTCCAAATCACTGCGCGAAGCAAAACCACGCTTTTGCGGCAGCGCACTCAATTTGCCGCATACCTGCGGCTTCCTGCCCCTGTGAAAAACGGAGCTGTCGGCCGTTAAAGCAATTGTGGAATACGGCACTTAACCCCTCGATGAATTCTTTTCGCCCTTGAAAAGAATTCATCGAATTCATTTTACTTCTTCTTTTTCTTTCCCTTGGTCTTGGGAGCGGAGAGCTTTGTGGGCTTCTCCATGGCGCCCGCCTGCACGAGGAGGCTCTTCACCGTTTCGGTGGGCTGCACGCCCTTGCTGAGCCAATCCTTCGCCTTTTCGACGTCCACCGTGAGCGTCACGGGGTTGGACTTGGGATCGTAGAAACCGACTTTCTCGATGTACTCACCTGTTGCGGCCTTGCGCGCGTCGACGACGACGATCCTGTAGACGGGAGACTTCTTGTCGCCCATTCTGACCAATCTCATTTTGACCATTGTTGTTACCTCTCTATGATAATTTTTTATTTTTGACTGATTTTTTGCAACATATGTTGCGATTTTGGGGGGGAGCGTAAGCATCTCATTGAACCTACGGACGCTCATTCTAATTGAAAATTTAAAATTAAAAATTAAAAATTGTGGTGGGGCATAATTGGAACGACACCCCTCCCGCCCCTACGGGGCACCCACCCCTCGAGGGGTGGGCAAGGTGACTTCGTCCAGGCCGCGCCTCGGCTCCCCCTCGAGGGGGAGCTGTCGTCACAGACGACTGAGGGGGTGTCATTAAAACGGCAGTCTCTTCTTCCCGCGGAAGCGTTTCATCATTTCCTTGGTCTGCTCGAATTGCTTTAAAAGCTGGTTGACGTCCTGCACGGTCGTTCCCGAGCCCAAGGCAATGCGGCGTTTGCGCGAGGAGTTGATGATATTGGGGTTATCCCTCTCCTTGGGGGTCATTGAGAGAATGATGGCGCGGATCCGCTCGATCTTGCTCTCGTCAATGTCCCCGTCCTTGAGCTTCATCTTGTTCGCCCCGGGGAGCATGTTGAGGAGGGCCCCCGCGCCGCCCATCTTCTTGAGCGTTTCAAACTGCGTGAGATAATCGGCAAGGGTGAAGGAATTTTCGCGCATCTTGCGCTCCATTTCCTTGGCCTGCTGTTCGGTGACGGCCTCCTGCGCCTTTTCGATGAGGGAGAGAACGTCCCCCATGCCCAAAATTCTTGAGGCCATGCGGTCGGGATAGAAGGGCTCGAGGTCGGTGATCTTCTCCCCCACGCCGATGAACTTGATGGGTTTCCCCGTGACGGCCTTGATCGAAAGGCATGCGCCGCCGCGGGTATCGCCGTCGAGTTTGGTCAGAATGACGCCCGTGACGTCGAGACGGGAGTTGAAAGTTTCGGCAACGTTCACAGCGTCCTGCCCCGTCATGGCGTCGACGGTGAGAAGGATCTCGGTGACGGAAACTTCCTTCTTGATATCCTCAAGCTCCTGCATGAGCTTTTCGTCGATATGGAGCCGCCCGGCCGTGTCGATGACGACGGTGTCAAACCCCATCTTGAGAGCGTATTCCACGGCCTGTTTGGCCGTTTTGGGGGGAGCCTGCGTGCCCTTTTCGAACACCTCCGCACCCGCCTTGCTTGCAACGACTTTGAGCTGGTCGATGGCGGCGGGACGGTAGATATCGCAGGCGACGAGGAGGGGCTTTTTGCCTTGTTTTTTGAGCTGGACGGCGAGTTTTGCACACATCGTCGTCTTACCTGCGCCCTGCAGACCGCACATCATGATGACGGTCGGGGGCTTGGGGCTCACTTCGAGCTTGGCATTCCCCGCACCCATGAGGGCAATGAGCTCCTCGTTGACGATCTTGATGACCTGCTGGGCGGGGTTGAGGGACTGCAGAACCTGCTGGCCCACCGCCTTTTCGCTGACCTCTGCGATGAAGTCCTTGGCGACCTTGAGGTTGACATCCGCCTCCAAAAGGGCGACGCGGACCTCGCGCATGGCCTGCTTTATTTCGAGCTCGGTGAGTTTCCCGCGCTTGGTGAGCTTTGAAAAGATATGGTTGAGCCGCTCCGAGAGCGATGCAAAGAGCGCCATTCAATTCTCCTCTTTGTCGAGATCGACCGTTTCGCCGACCGTGACTTTTTCGATGATTTCGTCGATTTCCCGCACATAAGTGGGATATTTTTGCTTAAAGGCCTCGAGCGCACGCGTCACGTCCGTCATCATGAAGGAAACGGCGAGCGAGTAATTTTGCGTCTGTTCGTTGAAGTGCAGCTTTTCTTCGTAAGAATCGAGAAGTTCGCGGCTCGTCTTGAGTGCGTCGGAGACGGCCTGCTTCGTGATGCCCTTCTCCTCGGCGATCTCGGAGAGGGAGAGATCGTACAGATAGTACTTTTCGCAGATCTCCCGCTGGCTGTCGGTGAGCAGCGGCCCATAGGCGTCCCACAGCTGCAAATATCTCAGATCTTTCATCGTATGGACATTATAGCAAAGAAAAATCCCCCTGTCAAGCATTTTTCCTTGACGGGGAGAGAAATTTTTGCAGCCCGCTCATGCTGAGCGTCAGCGAAGCATCCCGTTGAACCAACGGAAGTAATTAAAAATTGAGCGCGCTGCGCTCATCCTGAGCGTAGCGAAGGATCCCATTAGACCAACGGACTTTAATTTAAAATTAAAAATTAAAAATTAAAAATTAAAAATTGTGGTGGGGGCGTAATTGGAATGACTTGGCTCCCCTCTTAGGGGAGCTGTCACGCAGTGACTGAGGGGTTTGAACCCTATCCCCCCTTCGGGGTACTTCCCCTACAAGGGGAAGCGAGGGGGACTCCGTTCGGGCCAGCCCCTCATCCCGCCCCGCGCGCATTCTTGTTGCACTAAGCGCGGCACGAGCGCGTAGCGCGAAGTTGCGAAGCGAGGGGATCTCGTAAACCTACGGACTTCCGTTCTTAAAGCGAGATTCTCTCGCCCCTTCGGGGCTCGGAATGAGGGAATAAGCCCCCGTGCGTTTAACGGGATCCTTCGGCTACGCCTCAGGATGAGCGCGCGGGGTAGGATGACGCCATCGACCGCTCAGGATGAGCGCGCGGGTCATGCAGAGCGGGTGGGGAGTTAGAAGAATCCCTCAACGAACTGTTCCGCGTCGAAGAGTTCGAGGTCGTCGATTTTTTCGCCGACGCCCGCAAAGACGACGGGGACCTTCAGCTCGCCGCAGAGAGAGAACACAAACCCGCCCTTGGCCGTGCCGTCGAGCTTGGTGAGGACGATGCCGTCGAGGTCCACGGCTTCATTGAACACGCTCGCCTGCGAAAAGGCGTTCTGCCCCGTCGTGGCGTCGAGCACCAAAAATTTATAGAATGTCGCCTCGGGGAACTCCCGCTCAACGACCCTGTTCATCTTGGAGAGCTCCTTCATGAGGTTCTCCTTGACGTGGAGCCGCCCCGCCGTGTCGATGAGAAGCACATCCGTCTTTCTCGCTTTCATGGAGGAAACGGCATCATAGACGACGGCAGAGGGGTCGCTCCCCTCCTCGTGCTTGACAATGCGGACCTTGGCCCGCTCCGCCCAGATCTCAAGCTGTTCTGTGGCCGCCGCCCTGAAGGTATCCGCCGCCGCCACGGTGACAGACTTGTGCTGTTTCACAAAATAGTTGGCCACTTTGCCGATGGTGGTCGTCTTGCCGACGCCGTTCACCCCCACGAACATGATGACACAGGGGTAGTTGAATGCGGGCACGGGTGCCTCGTTGAGGGTGTCCTCGAGGATATCCTTGAGAAGGTCTGTGACGAACTGCTCATCCTTGAGCTTGTTTCCGATGGCCTCCTCCTTGACCTGTTCCACGACGTCCTCGGCCGTTCTGACGCCGACGTCGGAGGAGATGAGGATCTCCTCGAGCTCGTCATAGAAGGCGTCGCCGAGCTTATTTTTGAGGAAGAGCTGCCTCAGTTTTGTTGCAACGGTGTCGCGCGTTTTCTTGAGCGCGTCCCTGATCTTACTGAAAAAACCCATAAAATTTCACACTTATGTTGCGATTTAGAATAAAATTAAAAATTGTGGCGGGGGTCCCTTGGCTCCCCTCTTAGGGGAGCTGTCACACAGTGACTGAGGGGTTTTTGAACCCTATCCCCCCTTCGGGGTACTTCCCCTACAAGGGGAAGCAAGGGGACTCCGTTCGGGGTACTTCCCCTACAAGGGGAAGCAAGGGGACTCCGTTCGGGGTACTTCCCCTACAAGGGGAAGCAAGGGGACTCCGTTCGGGCCGCCCACCCTCATCCCGCCCCGCGCGCGTTCTATTTGTGTCTAAGCGCGGCACGAGCGCCGTCCTTGGCGCGAAGTAGCGAAGCGAGCGGATCTCGTAAACTTACGGACTTCCGTTCTTAGAGCGAGATTCTCTCGCCCCTTCGGGGCTCGGAATGAGGGAACAGGCTCCCGTGCAGACTGCGTTCGAGGGCGTACCCCCACCCCTACCCCGCCCCCTTACGCAGGGGGCGGGCAAGAGGAATGAGCGCGGGGGCGAAAATTACATGACCGTGTCGCCGCCAAGTTTCGCCTCGACTTCGGAGAGCTTGACGGAGACGATCTTCGAAACGCCCTTTTCCTCCATCGTGACGCCGAACAAACTGTCTGCCTGATTCATCGTCGGCTTTCTGTGCGTGATGACGATGAACTGCGTATCCTGCGAAAATTTCTTGAGATATTTCGCAAAACGATCGACATTGGCCTCGTCGAGCGCAGCCTCGATCTCGTCGAGAATACAGAAGGGCATGGGGTTGGCCTTGAGAATGGCAAACAGAATAGCGATAGCCGTAAGCGCACGCTCGCCGCCCGAGAGAAGGGAAATTTTGGCGAGCTTCTTCCCCGGAGGGCAGGCAATGATCTCGACGCCTGCGTCCAAGGGGTCGATACAGTCGGTGTAGTCGAGCTGCATTTCCGCCCTGCCGCCGCCGAAGAGCTCCTTGAAGATCTGGGTGAAATTCGTGTTGATCTCGTTGAAGCCATCGTCGAACTTCTTCTGCATCTCCGCCTTGAGGTCCTCGAGCACGGTGGTGAGGTCAACGATGCCCTTGTCGAGGTCGTCCTTCTGCGTCTGCATGTCGCTGTACCGTTCAAAGAGGGCGGCATAGTCCTCCTCCGCACGCGGGTTGACGGGCCCGAGCGCGGTGATCTTCCGCTTGAGATTTGCAATATTGACCGCCGCCTGCGAAATATCGTAATCGGGATCGCGGAATTCGAGCGCAGTCTCGTAGGTGAGCTGGTATTCCTCCTCCATGCGCTGCTGCATGTTCTCAAGAAGGGTCTCCGCCTTGGAGATCTCGAGCTCGCACTGGTGCTTCTTTTCGGAGAGGGTCATCTGCCGCGCGAGAAGTTTCCGCTTCTCCTCGGCGAGCAGGGTCTGACGCTGGTACACCGTCTTTTTCTGCTCCTCCGCCTCCGAAAGTTTCTTTCTGAGAATGCCGACGGCCTCCTGTTCCTCCTCGGTGAGAGAGGCCTTTTCTTCGTCCCGCTTCAATGCCTCGATCTGCCGCTCGGTGCCCGCGATGGACGCCCTCGTCTCCTCTACTTTCTCCAATAAGTCTCGTTTTTCGTCCTTGAGGCGAAGGAGATTGTCCTCCTCCGAGGCAAGGGTGGTGGAGAGGGTCGCCCCCTCGACTTCGAGCGCATGGAGCTGTTCGGAAAGGGCGTCGCGGTTCTCCTTGAGCTTGCCGCTCTCGGCCTCCCGTTCCCCCGCTTCCTTGGCTGCCTCACTGCGGATGCGGCTCAAAAGTTCCTCATTTTCGGCAGAGGAGAGCACTTCGCTCTCGAGTTCGTCTGCCTTTCTCGTCAACTGGGCGAGGAGGGCGGTGAAGTCTGCAATGTCCTTATCGGCGTCGGCAATGAGGGAGACGATGGCAAGCTCCTTCTGCGCGAGGGCGGCGAGATTTGCCGTCTGCTCCTGTACTTTGACGCGGAACGCCTCGTACTTTGCCCTTGCCTCGTCGAGGTCCCTGCCGCACGATTCGAGCGCACCCTTGAGCTTGCCGACAGTGGCAGTCTTTTTGGCGATCTCCTCTTCGCACTCCTTGATACGGCGTTCTCCCGCGAGGAGATGTCCGCTCTCCTTCTTCCTCGAGCCGCCCGTGATGGCGCCCGAAGTTGCGATCGTGTCGCCGTCCAAGGTGACGATGCGGAAGGCATGGGGATAGCGTTTTGCGATACTTGTCGCGCTCGCGATCGTATCGACGATGAGGGTGTTGCCGAGAAGGTTGGTGACGACGCTGTTGTAGTAGGGGTCGTACTTTACGAGTTCGTCGGCGAGCCCCACCGCCCCGCTCTCACGGAGGGCCATGCGGACTTCTGCCGAGTTGACACGGGCGCGCATGCCGTCCACGGGGAGGAAGGTGACGATGCCCCAGCCTGTGCGCTTGAGGTATTCGACGAGCCATCTCGCGTCGTCCTGCGTGGCGGTGACAAGGTTCTGCATGGCCGCGCCGAAGGAGGTCTCGATGGCGACTTCGTACTTTTTATCGGTATGGACGATATCTGCGATCGCCCCCTTGATACGGCGGCCGACGTCGGGATTGCGCTGTCCCTCGAGCTGGAGACGGCGGACGGAATCGCGGTAGCCCTCGTATTGGTTCTTTAAACTCTTGTAGAGTTCGAGATTGTTCTGATAGCTTGCAATGGAGGAATTCGCCTCGACGATCTCCTGTGAAATGCGCCGTTCGCTGTTGGCGAGGTCGGAAATTTCAGACGCGAGCGCGCTCTCCTCTCTCTCCTTTTTGTTGAGGAAGTTCTCGCACTCCGCCTTTTCCGCGAGGCATTCCGATTTCTGGCGGAGATATTCGGTGCGGCGGGTCTGCGCCTTTCCGATCGCCTCTCTCACCTCTGCGGCACGGTCCTGCGCGGCATCGCGCTTGGCCGCAAGGCTCCCCGCGTTCGCCCTGAGGTCGGCGAGGTTTTCCACGGAGGAGAGCTCGCTGGCGCGCTGTTCGAGGGAGAGCTTTTCATACGCCATGATCCTCGCCTCTGCCTCGCGCAGCTTCATCGTGAGCTCTGCGCTCTCCTTGCCGATCTCGGCGGCACGACTGCGCATCTTCTCCGTCTTTTTCTCCCCCTCCGCAACGAGCCCGTCGATGGTCTTGGTGCGGCGGATGGAATAGTCCACCGTCTCGGATGCGGCGGCGAGTTCGCGCTTGTAGCTCTCAATACGGGCGGAGAGCACCTTGGCCTCCCCCGTCTTGTTCGCCATGCCCACCTCATAGAGGCGGAGATTGTCGTTGAGGTCGCGGAGGACGGCGTCTGCGCCCTCGATCTGTTCACGGGCGGAGGTCTCCTCATCGTCCACTTGAGAGAGCCTTGCCTCCACGCCGACGAGCTCCTGTTCCGCCTCCTCGATCTTTCTCCTGTGCTTGCCCGTCTCCTCTGTGAAATTCTCATAGCGGAGAAGGTATGTATTCACTTCCTCGTGGCGGAGGTCCTCGTAGTAGCCGCGATATTTCTTGGCCGTCTCTGCCTGCTGTTCGAGGGGACGGAGCTGTTTTTCTGCCTCGTCCATTCTCTGGACAAAGACGGTGAGGTTGTCCCGTGCGTTCTGGAGCTTGCTCTCGATCTCGCGGCGCTGGATCTTGAACTTCATGACGCCCGTTGCCTCTTCAAAGACGGCACGCCTTTCCTCAGGCTTGGCGTTCATGATGATGTCTACCCTGTTCTGGCCGATGATGGAGTACCCCTCCTTGCCGATGCCGACGTCATGGAGGAGGGCGACGATCTCTTTGAGCCTGCACGGCTGCATGTTGAGAAGGTATTCGCTCTCGCCCGAGCGGTACAGACGGCGGGTCATGGCGACCTCGCTGTAGTCCACGTCGAAGAGGCGGTTGGTATTGTCAAAGACGAGGGTGACCTCGCAGTAGCTGAGCTGCCGTCTCGTCTCGGTGCCGTTGAAGATGACGTCCTGCATGGAAGTGCCGCGCAAAACCTTTGCCGATTGCTCGCCGAGCACCCATCTCACGGCGTCCGCGACGTTGGACTTGCCGCAGCCGTTGGGGCCGACGATACAGGTGACGCCGTCCTCGAACTTAATGGAGGTCTTGTCCGCAAAGGATTTGAACCCCGCAACTTTGATTTCCTTCAGATTCAATGTTTTTCCCTCTCTTTGAGTTTTTCAAGGAGCGCCTTGGCCGCCGCTTCCTTGGCCGCCTGCTTGCTCTTGCCCCTGCCCGTTCCCCGTTCTCCGAGCGCCCTGACCTCGGCGGAGAATTCTCCGTTTTCGGCCCGTTCGAAATAGTCGGGCGTCATCTTTGCCCGCTCCTGTACATAGATCTGCAGGGCGGAGATGGGGCTCTCCATGTCCATATATTCCAGATTCCGTTTCAAAAATTCGGCCGCCGCCCCCATGCCGCCGTCGAGGTAGATCCCCGCCGTCACGGCCTCGAAGAGGCTCGACTTGATCTTCCCGTCCTTGCCGCCCATGTCCTCCTCGCGGTTGGAATGGCGGAGAAACTTCATGAGGCCGAGCTTTTCCGCAACTGGCGTAAGGGCCTCCTTGGAGACATATCCCTTGCGCTTTTCGGTCAGTTTTCCCTCATCCTTCTTGGAAGTGCGGAAGAGATAGTCCGAGACGATGAGCTGCAGCACCGCGTCCCCCAAAAATTCCAGCCGCTCGTTGTCCTCGCCGCCGTGGGCGACATTGTTGCGGTAGGTGGAGTGGGTGAAGCAGGTCTTTAAGAGTTCCCTGTCGCGGAAGGTGTAGCCGAGGGCGGATTGCACCTCTTCAAAGGTCTCCTCCGTCCAGTCCTCGCCGTTTCTCATGCTTCCTCCGCCGCCACGCCCGAGGCCTTCAGCATCTCCGTGATCTTGCCGATGAGGTCTCCCTCGTAGGCGTCGAGGATCTGGAACACTGCCGGCGTAATGCTGTTTGCCTTGGAGGAACCGTGGCACTTGACGACGAGCTTTTTGAGCCCCAAAAAGGGACTTCCGCCGAGCTTGGCATAGTCGAGCATGCCTCTGAGGCGGTTGATCTGCTTCCTCGCAAAGAGATAGGCGATCTTGCTGCCGAGATTTTTCTTGAATTCGCTCTTGAGGACGGCGGAGACCGTCTTTCCGCAGCCCTCCGCAGACTTCAGGGCGATATTGCCCGAAAAGCCGTCCGCAACGACGATATCGACATCGCCGTACATGATATCCCGTCCCTCGACGTTGCCGACGAAATCGATGCCCTCAAATTCCTTTAAGAGCACGAATGCCTCCTGATGCAGAGGATCTCCCTTGTGCTCCTCGGTGCCGTTGTTGAGGAGCCCGACCTTGGGATTTTCGATGCCGTGTGTCCGCGCGTACGCCGTGGCCATGAGGGCGAATTGGACAAGATATTGGGGCTTGCATTCGGCATTCGCCCCGCAGTCGCACAGAAGCGTCTGCCCGCCGTGCACGTTGGGGATCCCGGGGCAGAGGGCGGGACGCATGATCCCCTTGATCCTGCCGATGTGCATGACGCCGCCCGTGAGCACGGCCCCCGTGCTCCCCGCCGAGAGGAACCCCGCAATGTCGGGCTCCTCCTTGAGCATTCTTAGCCCCACGACGAGGGAACTGTCCCGCTTGGTCCTGACGGCGGAAGTGGGAATATCGTCCCCCGTGATGACCTCCTTGCAGGGGATGACTTCGACGCGGGAAGCATCGAAGTTGTGTTTTTCGAGTTCACGCTCCACAAGCGCCTCGTCGCCCGTAAAGATGAGTGAGAAATCCTTTCTCCTTTGGAGCGCAAGGAGCGCACCCTCTATGATCTCCGCGGGGGCGTTGTCGCCGCCCATCGCGTCTACGATAACTTTTGCCATGATCTGTATCTCCCTGTTTAAAAATCGATACGAAATTATTATACCATTTTCTTTTAAAAAACACAATTCTTTTCAGGCATTTCTTTCCATATATGCCCGCATTTCTTCCCGAATGCTGCGGTGCCCCCTCGGCTCCCCCTTCCGAGGAGCCCACCCCCTACCCCCCTCCCGAGGAGCCCTTAGTCATGCCCCCTCCCGAGGAGGGGGTAGGGGGGTGGGCAACGATTCCGTTCACACCACGCCCCCGTATAATCTCCTCCGAAAAGGTCAAAAATTGGGGTACGGTGAGCACAAGGCCCTTCCGTTACATACAATGATAGCGGAGGACGCTCACAAAAGAGGTAAGATATGATCGTCAAACGCGGAGAACTTTATTATGCGGACCTGAGTCCCGTTGTGGGCAGCGAACAGGGCGGCGTGCGTCCCGTGCTCGTCGTGCAGAACGATACGGGCAACAAATACTCCCCCACCGTGATCGCGGCCGCAGTGACGAGCAAGATCCACAAGGCGCGGCTCCCCACCCATATCGAACTGCCGTCCGCATTCGGCCTCGCGCGGGACAGCGTTATTCTTTTGGAGCAGATCCGTACCATCGACAAAAAGAGGTTGATGGCGCGGATCGGGGAACTTCCCCCCTCCACCATGTCGCGCGTCAACCGCGCAATCCTCATCAGTCTTGGCTTCGGCGACGGCACCAATGTGTGAGGCCCCTTGGCTGATACTGAGTGACCCAGCCGTTTTGATTACGTCATGGTGAGCGCAGTCGAACCATCACCTTATTATGCGGTGACCCTTCGACGGAGCTCAGGGTGACGTGATCAGAACTGCGGGGCAGGATAACGCACCGACCGTTCATTCAGAGCGAAGCGATGAATCCCGTTAAACCCTGCTCCGTTGGTCTAATGGGATCCTTCGCTACGCTCAGGATGAGCGCCGCCAGCTCAATTTTCAATTCCACCCCCTGCCGACAAAAATCGGCGGTTTTTTGTTGCCTCCAAGCGTTTTGTGTGCTATAATCTGTGGTATAAAAAAAGAAAACGCGGAGGTTCAGTATGTCAGACAAAAAGAGCAAGGGCAAGGCTCTCCAAAAGGAGCTTTCCTACAAGAAGCAAAATTACTATGAACAGGCCGACAAGGCCGAGAAAAAGGCCATCTTCATCTATGCCGAGGGCTACAAATCCTTCCTCGACGCCGCAAAGACGGAGCGCGAGGCCACCGATTACGCCGTTCAGGCGGCCGAAAAGGCGGGCTTCTCCGAATATCATTTCGGCGATCCCCTCAAGGCAGGCGACAAGAAATATTTTATCAACCGCGGCAAATCCGTTGTCGTGTTCCGCGTCGGGACCCTTCCCCTCGAAGAGGACGGCATGCGCATCATCGCCTCGCATATCGACGCCCCCCGCGTGGATATCAAGCAAAATCCTCTCTATGAGGACAGCGGCATGGCCTTTCTCAAGACCCATTACTACGGCGGCATCAAAAAGTACCAGTGGACGGCAATTCCCCTTGCCCTTCACGGCGTCGTCATTCTGAAGGACGGCACCAAGGTCACGGTCAGGGTCGGCGAGGATCCCAAGGACCCCGTGTTCTATATCAACGACCTTCTCCCCCACCTCGGCGGCGAACAGATGAGCGGCAGCGCCAATAAGCTCATCGAGGGGGAACAGCTCAACGTGCTCGTCGGCGGCATGCCCTATCCCGATGAGGACGTCGATGGCAAGATCAAGCTCAACGTCTTGAACATTCTTCACGAGAAATACGGCATTACGGAGGAAGATTTCCTCTCTGCGGAGCTCTCCGCCGTGCCCGCTTTCCCCGCCCGCGACGTCGGGTTCGACAGGGCCCTCATCGGCGCCTACGGCCATGACGACAGGGTGTGTGCCTATCCCGCGCTGACGGCCGTTCTCAACAACGAAACTCCCCACACCGTCCTTGCCATGCTTGTGGACAAGGAAGAGATCGGCAGCGAGGGCAACACGGGCATTCAGTCCAAGGTCTATGAGGACCTCATGGAGGAGATCTCCCTTGCCCTCGGGGCCAATTTCAGAAGGGTGAGAGCGGCATCGAAGTGCCTCTCCTCTGACGTTACGGCGGCATTCGACCCCAACTTTGCGGGCGTGTACGAGAAGATGAACGCGGCCATGCTCTCCTGCGGGACGGCCATGTGCAAGTTCACAGGTGCACGCGGCAAGAGCGGCAGCAACGACGCAAATGCGGAATTCATCGGCGAAGTCAGAAAGATGTTTGCTGAGGAGGGCGTCGTCTGGCAGACGGCAGAACTCGGCAAGGTGGACATCGGCGGCGGCGGCACGGTGGCAAAGTTTGTGGCCAATCTGAATATCGACACCGTCGATTTGGGTGTGCCCGTCGTCTCGATGCACGCGCCGTGGGAAGTCATCTCCAAGGCAGACCTCTACAGCAACTACAAAGCCTTCTTGGCCTTTATGAAATAATGCAACATATGTGCAAAAAAAGACGCCTCACGGCGTCTTTTTTTGAATTCAAAATTTAAAATTAAAAATTAAAAATTGAGGTGGGGGGATTCAGAACGTCCCCGCCCCCTACCCCCTCCCCAAGGAGGGGGCATGGACTCCGTTCGGGCTCTCCTCGGCTCCCCTCTTAGGGGAGCTGGCACGGCTGCCCTTGCCGTGGCTGAGGGGTTTTGGAACCCTATCCCCCGCTGCGCGGGTACTTCCCCTACAAGGGGAAGCAAGCTCCCCGCCCTTCCCTCATCCCGAGCGTAGCGAGGGGATCTCGTAAACTTACGGAGCAGCCCCGCGTCATTCTGAGAACGCAAGAAGGACGAAAGGACGGAGACTAACTCGAAGAATCTCGCGGGGCGGACACAGACTGCGGTCGTTGCCCACCCCCCTACCCCCCTCCTCGGGAGGGGGCATTGACTTCGTACAACTCCCCGAAACTGGGGCAATTTTTTGAAACAAAAGTGGATGGTTCAAATGACAGAGTTATATGCGTGAGGGATAGG
>CANRDK010000004.1 GCA_947629345.1 uncultured Clostridia bacterium | reverse complement strand
TCCTGTCGCGGCGTAGCTCACAGTGCACTGCACTGTTGAGCAGAATTACGCCGCTCCACCCCTCGGGAGGGGGCATGACTGCGTTGGGGCTCCCCTTGGCTCCCCTCTTAGGGGAGCTGTCACGGCTGCCCTTGCCGTGACTGAGGGGTTTTTGGAACCCTATCCCCCGCTTACGCGGGTACTTCCCCTAAGAGGGGAAGCAAGGGGGACTCCGTTCGGGCCCTCTCCCCTAAGAGGGGAAGCGAGGGGGGACTCCGTTCCCGTTCTCAGCATGACGCCGCTACGGGATCCATGCCCCCTCCTTGGGGAGGGGGGTAGGGGGCGGGGACATTCTGATTCCCTACGCCTCGCTCTCCTCGGGAATGGCCTTCTTGTTCCGTACGATCGTTCTGCCGAGGAAGTAGCCCATCACGGCGACGCCTGCGGCGAGGGCGACCTCCACGAGCACAACATACCACACCCACGTCAGGTTGTAAGTCGCACCTGCGGATGTGTCGATCGAAGCATTGGGGTCATAGGCTGCCTCGGCACGGATGGTGTCGGCGAGCGTCCAGAGCACGTCGTGGGCGACATGTTCGGATATTTTATATGCCGTCTCGTTCTTCAGGTTGGCAAACGCGGGGGCGGTGAGGCCGTTGGTCAGCCAGATATCGTTGCCCGCCCAAATGCCGCGGTAGGGGGTCATGTAGCTCTCATTGGAATTCATCCAGTCGGTGACGATGGTGCCATGGAAGCCCCATTCGCCGCGGACGATCTCGGTGACGAGGCCGTAGTTGGCGCCCGTCCAGACCCTGCCGAGACGGTTCATCGCCGTCATGAGCGCATTGCCGCCGCCCTGCTTTATCATGATCTCAAATGGCTGCAGATAGGTCTCGCGCAGCGTCTGTTCGGTGAGGAAGGTAAACAGCCCCTCGCGGTTGTACTCGCTGTCGTTGGCGACGAAGTGTTTCACATAGGAATAAACCCCCATGTCCTTTGCGCCCTTCACCGTTCCCGCGCAGATATAGCCCGAAAGGAGCCCATCCTCGCTGTAATATTCACCGTTTCTGCCGCCGAAGGGGTTGCGGTGCAGGTTCGCACCGGGGGCATACCACCCGCGCAGGCCCTGCATGGAGTTCTTTTCTCTGCCGACGGAGAGGCCGAACGCATAGGCGAGTTTCTCGTTCCATGTCTGCGCGAGCATCGTGCCGCTCGGATAGGCCATGAACATACAGCTCGTGCCGTCGCCGCCCGTGACACGGGTGTTGAAGCCGAGGGGCCCGTCGAGGTCCACATACTGCACCTTGCCGATGCTCTCGAGCGCAGCCGTCTTGAAGTAGCCGTCCTGCACGAGGTTCACGAGCTCCTGATCGGAAATATTTGCGATCAGCAGATCCCAGATCTCGTCGTCGTAGTCAGTCACGTCGAGCACGTCGGAAAATTGCAGTCCGTTGCTTTCCCTCGTACGCGTCGCACCCGCATAGCCCGCATACTCGAGCTGCTCCTGCGTGGGGTCCACCTGTTTGCAGACGCGCTCGGCTTCCTGCGTCCTGTTGCGGGGAGAGGTGATCTTTTGGGGATACGTCCCCTTGAAATCCTGCCGTGAGAGGTACTTTACAGGTGTCTCCTCATGGGAGCCGTCGAGGTCGGCTTCGTCGATCGTCTCATCGTTGCCCTGCCCGTTCAAATCGGTGAAGCGGTTCTCCACTCTCTCCTCCGTATCGGGGTCAACGTCATACAGGGTCTCGGACATGGTATAGGCAAAATCTGTCTCGGGGCTCTTGAGCTCATGCGCATTCTTCATCAGCATGATGTGATATTCACCCGCATCGAGCTCGTAGCCCGTGTGCCCGTTTCCGTTCAGATCGTAGCAGTCGTAGGAGGCCATGTCCTGCACACGGAGGGTGAGGGTGACCGTTGTGCTCTCCTGCGGCTGAAGGACCTTTGTCTTAGCAAAGGCGCCGAGGACGACGGAGGATTTTTCGATCCCGCCCTCGATATAGGGAGCGGAATAGTAGAGCTCCACGACGTCCTCCCCGGGGTATCCGCCCTCGGGGGAGGTATTCTTGACCTCTACGGTAAAGACGAGGGTGTCCTCCTTCTGAAGTTCTCCCGATTTCTTGGAGGAATTCCCGACTTTGATGTCCTTCACCGTCCAAGAGAAGTCGGCGTAGGAGAGGCCGTAGCCGAACGGCCACTGCACGACGCCCTCGTAGCCGTCGCCGTAGTCGTTGTGAACGTCCTCCCAGAATCCCTCGGCATTTGCCGTTTCAAACCACTTATAGCCGATATAGATGCCCTCGGAGTAGTCCACATAGGCACGGTAGCGGCTGTCTTCATTCTTGCAATTTGCATATACGGTGCCTGCGCCTGCCTCGCCCGAGCCCTTGTCGCCCTGCGCAACGGCAGAGGGGGTGGTCCCGAGAATGTCATAGGCGTAGGTGTCTGCCGTCCTGCCCGAGGGGGAGACCTTCACCCGCTCCGTCATAACGCTGCCGTCCTCGTTCTTTTTGTAGACCGCCATGCCCTCTTCGTCATAGGTCGGATTTCCCTCATCGTCGAGGACGGGGACGGGCTCATCCTTATAGCCGCGCAGCACGTTCACGAGACCTCTCACGCCTGTGAGCCCCGTGATGCCGACGAGCAGCGCCCCGTCGATCTTGTCATTGTCCAAAAATCCCGTTTCCATCGTGTTGGCGGTGTTCAAAATGACGATGACCTTTTCGCACAGCTGCGTCGCGACGTCGATCATGTCCTCCTCCTCTGTGGAGAGCTCGAGATAGTGACGGTCGGTGACCGTCGTCTTGTTGTTTTGCCCCGACGTCGTCTGTTTGACCTGCTTGAGCTCGAGGTCCTTGCTCTCGCTGCCCGTTCTCCCGATGACGACGAGCCCGACGTCGGAATAGCTCTGAATGCTCTCCGAAAGGTCCAGATATTGCTGTTTGGAGGGCTCGCGGAGCACAAAGATCTCCTCGCTGCCGAAGGAGACGCCGCCGCGGTATTCGAGATAGTCCTGTTCGCCGTACGTTTTGCTGTGGGCGGTGTAGTAATCCTTATAGAGATTGTAGAGGTCTTGGTTGTAGCCGATGCCTGCCTCCTCGAGCGCAGGGAAGAACTTGATCTTCTGCAGGTCTGTATTCGCATAGCCTGAGCCGAACGCCATGGTCATCCAGTCGTAGGCCGCCCAGCCGAACACGTTGACCTTCTGCAGTTCCTCCTCCGAGAGGGGAAGGGCGGGTGTGCCGCTCTCGTCTTCATTTTTGAGGAGCACTGCGCCCTCTTCCACGATGTCCTCGCAGAGAGCTTCCCCGTCCGCAAGGGCCGCCGCGTCCGCTTCCTGCGTACGGCCGTAGAGGAAGAGGCTGATGTCCTCGTAGAACATGGAGGCGGCAATGATGAGCGCGAGCATGATGACGACAACGAGCGTCATGCAGGGCGTAAAGATCGCGAGCGCCTTCTGATTCGACATTCCCTTCTTTGCCATAATTTTCTCCTTATCATGCAATTTTCCCGTGATGAATGCGGGTTTCCCACATTATAAGGGAGCCTGCGCCGCCCCGCAAGCCCCCTTACCTGAATTGTAATTTGATTACACAAATTGTAATGTTGTGGCATGAGAAAAAGAATGACACCTCCTCAGTCACTGCGTGACAGCTCCCCCTCGAAGGGGGAGCCAAGGAAACCCCGAACGAAGTCCGCACGGGAGCTTTTTCCTCATTCCGAGCCCCGAAGGGGCGAGAGAATCTCGCTCTAAGAACGGAAGTCCGTCAGTTTACGAGATCCGCTCGCTACGCTCGGGATGAGGGGGTGCCCCTTCTTGCTTCCCCTCTTAGGGGAAGTACCCCGAAGGGGGGATAGGGTTCTGCGCCTACCCCCTCAGTCACGCCAAGGGCGGCGTGACAGCTCCCCGCGGAGGGGAGCCAAGACATTCCTAACATCTACACCACAATTTTTAATTTTAAATTTTTAATTTTTAATTCCCCCCCGTGCACTATCCCCTTATTCTACAACATAAGTGCGGGATTCCATAAATTTCAGCACCGTTTTGGCCGCCTCGGCGGACACCGCAGGGACAAACCCGTGCCCCGCGCCCTTGATGACCGTGAGCTCCACCCGCTCCTTTCCGTACGCCTCCACCGCCCTGTCGATAAATTCACGGCGGACAATGTTGTCTTGGTCTCCCCAAATGATGCAGATATCCTTCTCATAGTTGCCGATCACGGCGTAGGGGTCGAGGTCCTGTACCGAATGGATATATTTCCCGCTGATGGAAAATCCCGGGAAGGGGGAAGTGGTCACCTCGGGCTTTCCGTGCCAATCTTCGGGAATGTTGAGCGCGGGGAAGTACATGGCGACCGCAGCGATCTGATCCTTGATGTCCTCATCTGCCGCCGTCAGAGCCGTCACAAACCCACCTTGGCTGCCGCCGAAGAGAAAGATCTGTGTTCCGTCTACATTGTCGAGCGTCTTGATGTCGGCGATGGCCGCGCGGAGGTCCTCCTTCATCGTGAAGGGGGTGTAATCGGCAGCTGTTCTGCCCGTGCTCTTGCCGTCCGCCTGTGCGCCGCAGAAGTCAAACGCATAGCAGACATACCCCCGTTCCGCAAATGCCTGACACTCTGTGGGGAAATCGGTATAGTGCCCGTTAAAGCCGTGGCAGAGGATGACGGCGGGATATTTCGCAGGATATTTGCCGTTTTTTAGGGGAGCCCATACGTTTCCGTAGAGGGTGATATTTTTGCCCTCGCTGTCGGTATAGGCAACGGTGTGTTCTGTCTGGTCGATCTTATAGGTGAATCCCTCGCGCAGGACGCGCAGTTCTCTCTCCTTCACGTCATCCCCCTTCCCGTCGTCGGGATCCTTCTGAATGTCGTCCGAGCCCTGTTCCTGCTGGGTATCGTCCGAGCCCGTGTTCTGCTGCGAATCGTTGTCGCATGCCGCCGCAAAGAGTCCCGTGAGCGCGAACACTGCCGCCGCACCCAGTGCCAAAAGTTTCTTTTTCATGATATTTCCTCCCTTTGTTCCATTATAGCATGAAATTTTCTTTTGGCAATGGTTTTGGAAAAATTTAAGCGTTTTATTTTGAAGTGAAGGAAAGGTCCCTTGGCTCCCCTTGTAGGGGAGCTGTCGCCGTAGGTGACTGAGGGGTTTTTGAACCCTATCCCCCGCTACGCGGGTACTTCCCCTAAGAGGGGAAGCGAGGCCCCCCGCGCGCATTCTGCCCTTCCTCTTGCCCCTCCCGAGGAGGGGGCATGACTGCGTTGGGGCGAGGACGGACCCTTGGCTCCCCTTGTAGGGGAGCTGTCACCGTAGGTGACTGAGGGGTTTTTGAACCCTATCCCCCGCTACGCGGGTACTTCCCCTAAGAGGGGAAGCGAGACCCCCCGCTCATCCTGACGCGGGGCTACTCGAAGGATCCCGTAAAACCAACGGAGCGGGGAGCAACCAAAAAACTGAATTCGTCCAAACTGCGTGCGGCGGCTTGCATTTTCAAAACGGATATGCTATACTAAGGTTCCAAATGTTGCTGTTCGACGCCAAAAAATATCAAAACCGACGCATATGTGTCGCTTTTTCGGGCGGGATCGATTCCGTCTGTCTCCTGCATGCCCTCAAAATGCAGGCGGAAAAGTACGATATCATCCTCTCGGCCGTCCATATCGAACACGGCATCCGCGGCGAAGAGTCTTTGCGCGACATGCATTTTTGCGAAGATATGTGCGAAAAATGGGGGATCCCCCTCCAAATCGAGCATGCCGACATTCCCAAGCTCGTCAGGGAGCAGGGCGGGAGCGTGGAGGAGGCCGCCCGCTGTGTGCGCTACAGCATTTTCCGTGAAATTCTCAAAAATGACAAGGCCGACCTCATCGCAACGGCCCATCATGCGGACGACGTCGCCGAGACCGTCCTCTTCCGCCTCGCCCGCGGAACGGGCCTATCCGGCATGCGTGCGATCACGGAATACGACGGCATCGTGCGCCCCCTTCTCTCCGTCACGCGCGAAGAAATTGCAACATATGTTGCGAAAAACGGCCTTCCGCACGTGGAAGATTCCACCAATTCGGACGAAAATTACACCCGCAACTATATCCGTCACACCGCCCTTCCCGCCTTTGAAAAGATTCACGGGAACGCCGCAAAGCATCTCGTGGAATTTGCCTCGCTCGCCGCAGAGGAGGATGAATTTCTGCAAAAACTTGCCGAGGATGCGATCGTGCACGTTGCGGGGGAGGAGCGGGTCCCCGTGGACTTGCCCGACGTGCTCTTCCGCCGCGCCTGCCTTTATTGCATGCGGCGCAGTGCCGACGACGGGGGCTATTCTCGTGCAAACATTGCCGAGATCGAAAAACTTAAAAACTTGCAGAGCGGGAGAAAGGTTTCTGTGCCTCTTCCCGAAGATTTAAAGGGCTTTGCCGCCCTCTATGCCGTCCGCGAGGGGGACCATATCGCCTTTTGCTTGAGCATCAACGGCACGCCGCTGTCTGGGCCGTATCCTTTCACGAAAGAGCCGCAGCTCTATCTTTTTCCCACCCCCTTTGAGGTGAGGGAAGAGGCAAACGAAGCGGAGCGTTCAGACAAAAAACGATGGTTATACGTCGATTTAGACGCTTTTCCCGACGGCTGTGTCGTGCGAACGCGGCAGGAGGGGGACATGTTCACCCCCTTCCACGCCCCGCGAAAGACGCTCAAAAAGTTTTTGACCGACCGTAAAATTCCCGCGCGGCTCTCGAAAAATCTGCCCGTCATCGCCAAGGGGAGCGAGGTGTACGCCGTTGTCGGGGTGGAGATCGCCGACAGCGTAAAGGTCACGGAGACCACTCTCCGCCGCGGCATAATCGTGTGAGGGGCCCCTCGGCTCCCCTTGTAGGGGAGCTGGCGAGCGTAGCGAGACTGAGGGGTTTGAAACCCTATCCCCCGCTCCGCGGGTACTTCCCCTAAGAGGGGAAGCGAGAGGGGGCTGCGCGGGTACTTCCCCTAAGAGGGGAAGCAAGGTTGACTCCGTTCAGGGACCCCCTACCTCCCTTGCGGTGAGGGCCGAAAAATCGCACATATCATACAAAAAATTACAAAGGAGAGTACATATGCATCCTGATATCGAAAGGGTTCTGATCACCGAAGGGGAACTTCGTGAAAAGGTCAAAGAGGCGGCGGAAATGGCCGCGGCACGCTACAGGGGCAGCAATCCCGTCGTCATCGGCATTCTCAAGGGAAGCATCGTCTTTTACAGCGACTTTATCCGCAATCTCGACATCCCCGTGACGCTCGATTTCATGGCCGTTTCGTCCTATGGCAGCGGCTCCTCTTCCTCGGGACAGCTCCGCATGAAAAAGGACGTTGACACCGACGTGAAGGGCCGCGACATTGTCATCGTGGAGGACATCATCGACAGCGGCCTGACCCTCATGGAGGTCAAAAAAATGTTCTATGCCCGCGGCGCAAATTCCGTTTACATCGTCACCCTGCTCAACAAGCGAGGACGGCGGGAATACGACATCGAGCCCGACTACAACTGCTTCGATATCGAAAACGAGTTTGTCGTCGGCTACGGCCTCGATTACAACGAACGGTATCGCAATCTGCCCTACGTTGGCATCTTAAAGCCGTCGGTGTACCAAAAATAAATCGGTTGGAGCCTCTCTGTGCCCTACGACAGTGCACAACTGAATGCCCTCCTCCAACGCATCAAGCGGGGAGATGCCGCCGCTCTCGACGAGATCTTTGCTCTCATGGGGAAGCGGATGGTTGCGCTCGCCCGCGGCATCGTGGGGACGCAGGCGGATGCGGAGGACGTGGTGTCGGAGAGCTTTCTCAAACTCGCAAGGCATGCCTCTTCCTATCGGGAGGGGAACGCCTATGGCTTTTTGATGCGCATTGTGCGCAATACCGCCCTCGACTATCTGAGACGGAACAGGCGGACGGCGACTGAAGATATCGACGCGATCTTTTCGCTTGCAGACGAGCGCTATTCTCCCGAAAGGAGGGAGGATGCGCTCTTTTTGGAAAAAGCGATCAGATCCCTTCCGCCCCTCGAGAAGAAGATGATCTACTACCGCTACTATCTCGACTACACGGTGCGGGAGATCGCGCGGGAGGAAAATATCAGCAAGTCCGCCGCCGAGCGTGCAATTTCCCGTGCAGAAGAAATGCTAAAAAAATCCCTTCAGGCGGGACAAACGGAGGGGGAATAACGTTATTATCATGAAGGACATGAAAAAGGACGAATTTCTTGAGGAAAAACTGAATTCCTATGCGGAAGGGACCGAGACGCCCAACGTGGACCTCTCGGCGGCCAAGCGTGCCCTCTTCGAGGAACAGCTCAGGCGGAGAAGCGCAAGACGCAGAATGTGGATCGCGCTCGCCTCCGCATGCGCAAGCCTTGTCCTGATCGCCATCGTCCTCGTGGGCATACTTCCCTCCTTCGGAGGCTCCGATTTGGCGCCCGACCATGGGGCAGAGGCCCCCGGCGATTCGCAGGAAGGCGACGATCCGCAGGGAGGTGAAACGGCGGATCCGCAGGGGCCGACGGAAGCGATCACCTTTTCGCTCTCTGCGGCAGAGACAAGGGCGGCGGGGGTCAATGAACTCTCCGAGGCATACGGGCAGAGCCTTGAGAAACTGACGCGCCTTGGACTCTCTTCCAATATCAATGCGGAATATACGCTGTACTGCGTGGACGGCGAGGCAGTTTTGCTCGGCACGGAGCTTCTGTATTCGCAGCACGGCCGCCGCGTGGCCGCAACCGTCTACACCGACCTCTCGGGCGGAAAATACAGGGCGGAGGAGCTCGCCGAGTACGACGACCTTCCCTCAAAAAATGCAACTTATACGTTCAAAAAGACATTTATCAACGGGGAATACGCATGTCTCGGCAACTTCACGGCGCAGGGCACGGAATACTGCGTGTCGGTGGAATCGTCCTACGAGTATGCGTTCTCCTCCTTCATGGAATACTTGTTGTGAGCGGGGGTCGCTTTACGAGATCCGCTCGCTTCGCTCGGGATGAAGGGGCGGCGTCATCCTGCTTCTCCTCTTGCCTGCCCCCTGCGTCAGGGGGCGGGGTAGGGGTGGGGGTCCGCCCTCAAACGAAGTCCGTGCCACGTCATCCTGCCCCGCGCGCTCATGCTGAGCGTTAGCGAAGCATCCCATTAAACGCACGGAGGTCCGTTAGTCTAATGGGATTCTTCGGTCGGCTTCGCCTCCCTCAGAATGAGCGGAGGCCCCACCACAATTTTTCATTTTTAATTTTTAATTTTAAATTTTTTTTCGAACAGGCGGGACAAGGGCGGGGGATGATTCGTTGTATATTGCGTAAAACGATACGGAGGTCTCATCATGAAAAAGAAATTCTTTGCAGGCATTGTGCTCGCGGCGGTATTTGCGTTTGCGGGGTGTGGCGCGTCCTTCAACAGCGGCGATGGCGAATGGGGCGGCAGTATAGCTCCCGGGGATTCGTGGATAGAGCCGGAATCCGGCTCTGCGCCCGATTCCCCTGAATCGGGCGGAAACTACCAATACGACAGCATCGTGGAGACAAATTTCCACACCGCCGCCGAGGAGAACAGCATCTACTTCTCCCTCGACAGGAACACGGCGAACTATTCGCAGGTCCGCTCGCAGCTCAACATGGGAAACTCTATCGCCGCAGATTCCGTGCGCATTGAAGAGCTCATCAACTACTTCTCCTACGACTATCCCGCTCCTCAGGAGGGGGAGGTGATGGCGGCCACGGCCTATCTCACCGACTGCCCGTGGGAGCCCTCCCACAAGCTCGTCACTGTCGGTGTCAAGACGGAGGAGAAAGTTCTCACGGCGGAGCGCAACAACTATGTGTTCCTCATCGACGTCTCGGGCTCCATGGCGGCGCGTGTGCGGGGGCTTGAGGGAGTCTCCTGCCTCGACCTCGTAAAGACGGGCGTTGAAAAGCTCGTCAGGGGACTCGGCGACAACGACGCCGTCTCCATTGCGACCTATGCGGGGGAAGCGGGACAGCTCTTGGAGCCGACCATGGCGACAGAAACGGGGAAACAGACCATTCTCCACGCCGTTGAGGGGCTGACCGCCTACGGTTCGACGAATGGCTCGGGCGGGCTCGAGGTCGCCTACGATCTCGCCGAAAGATACTTCTCCGAAAACGGCAATAACCGCGTGATTTTGCTCTCCGACGGCGATTTCAACGTCGGTCTGCAATCGAGCGACAAGCTCCTCGAATTCATTCAGGAAAAGGCAAAATCTGGGGTTTATCTCTCCGTTTTGGGGGTAGGCATGGGGAACATGCGCGATGACTTCATGCAGACGCTTGCCCTGAACGGCAACGGCAACTACGCCTATATCGATACGCCCACCGAGGCCGAAAAGGTCATGGGGGAGGAACTCAACGGCATGCTCGTCACCGTCGCCAAGGACGCCAAGGCAGGCGTGACCTTCTCCGAGGAGACGGTTGAAAAGTACCGCCTCATCGGCTACGACATGAAGATCATGAGCGAGGACGACTTCAACAATGAAAAGAAGGACGCGGGGGAGATCGGCTCCAACCTCTGCGTGACAGCTTTGTTTGAGGTGGAACTCAAGGAGGAGGTCGCGGAAGAGGCCGTTTTGGGGAATGTGGAGATCCGCTATAAAAAGACGGACGCGGAGGAGACTGCGGGCAGCGCAACGGCGGAAATTCGCAACATATTGTCCCAAAATGAGGATGCGCTGTTCATTTCCTGCGTCGCAGAATTCGGCCTGTTGCTGCGGAATTCCGTCCACAAGGGCAACGCGAGCTACGACGCCGTGTTGAGCCGTCTTGCCGACCTTCCCGCCTATCTTGAAAGGGACGTATATAAGTCGGAGTTCAAGACGCTGGTCGAAAAGGCGAAGGGGGTTGGGGAATTAAAAATTAAAAATTGAAAATTAAAAATTGTGGCGGGGGCGAGATTGAGAACGTTCCCGCCCCCTACCCCCTCCCCAAGGAGGGGGTAGGGACTGCGTTCGGGCAAGGTCGGCCCCTCGGCTCCCCTTGTAGGGGAGCTGTCACGCAGTGACTGAGGGGTTTTTGAACCCCATCCCCCGCTGCGCGGGTACTTCCCCTAAGAGGGGAAGCGAGAGGGGGCTGCGCGGATACTCCCCTAAGAGAAGAAGCAAGGGTGATTCCCTTGCTTTTTTGGTTGCTTTGTGCTATGATGGACAAAAATCATGAAAGAGAGGAAGCACAATGATCGATTTGACGACGGTCCGAAACGCCGATCCCGAGATCGCGGAGGCCATGGAAAAGGAACTTGCACGCCAGAGGGGGAATCTCGAGCTCATCGCGAGCGAGAACATCGTCTCCCCCGCCGTGATGGCGGCAATGGGCAGCCATCTCACCAATAAATATGCAGAAGGGTACCCCGGGAAGCGGTATTACGGCGGCTGTGAATACGTGGACGTGGTGGAGGAACTTGCCCGCAACCGATTGAAGGAGCTCTTCGGGTGCGAGCACGCCAACGTTCAGCCCCACAGCGGCGCACAGGCGAATTTCGCCGTCTATTTTACCGTCTGCAAGCCCGGGGATACGGTCATGGGCATGAACCTCTCTCACGGGGGCCATCTGACCCACGGCTCACCCGTCAACTATTCGGGCATGTACTTCAACATTGTCCCCTACGGCGTGAACGCGGAGACGGAGTTGATCGATTACGACGAAATGGAGAAGATCGCCCTTCAATGCAGGCCCAAAATGATCGTCTCGGGCGCGAGTGCGTATCCGCGGGTCATCGACTTTGAACGCATCCGTGCCATCTGCGACAAGGTCGGCGCGGTGATGATGGTGGATATCGCCCACATTGCGGGGCTCGTGGCGGCGGGCCTTCATCCTTCCCCCGTGCCCTATGCCGACTTCGTGACTTCCACCACCCACAAGACGCTGCGGGGGCCGAGAGGGGGCGTCATCATGTGCAAGGAGCAGTACGCAAAGGCGCTCGACAAGGCAATTTTCCCCGGTACGCAGGGGGGACCGCTCGAACACGTCATCGCGGCAAAGGCGGTCGCATTCAAGGAAGCGCTCTCCCCCTCGTTCAGGGAATATCAGAGGCAGATCATCAAAAATGCGGCAGCCATGTCCGAGAGGTTCCTTCAGAAAAACGTTCGCCTCGTCTCGGGCGGGACGGACAATCACCTGATGCTACTCGACCTGAGAGGGGAGAATATCACGGGGAAGGAGCTTGAAAGTCTGCTCGACAGGGCCCATATCACGGCGAATAAGAACACGATCCCCTTCGAGACGGCTTCCCCCTTTGTGACGAGCGGACTGCGCGTCGGGACGCCTGCGATCACCTCCCGCGGCATGGGAGAGGAGGAAGCGGCCTACATCGCCGACCTTGTGACGGAGGTCATCCGCGGCAAGGAGGAGGCCATCCCCGCAGTGACGGAAAAGGTCGCCGCCCTCTGCGAAAAATTTCCCGTCTACCGCGACGATGTCATGTGAACGCTTGACAAACGCAAAAACGGAAGCTATAATATCGAATCGATCGAATATTCTTTGGGGCGGAGTGAAAGTCTCCACCGGCAGTAAAGTCTGCGAACCCTCTTGGGCCGAGCGGGTGAAATTCCCGCACCGACGGTATAGTCCGGATGAGAAAAGAAGCATATATTTTCACGCCCCGCGTACACTTGCGGGGCGTTTTTTCAAAGAATATCCGAAAAAAATTTTTCAGAGGTGTTCTTTATGAAGGAAAGCCGCACGTTTTTCAGCACGACGCGGATCGCCATGATCGCCCTCTTCGGCGCTCTCGCGGGGGTCTTGCACGTATTCAGCTTCTCGCTCCCGTTCGCATTCCCGGGATTTTTGGAATACGACCTTTCGGACATTCCGCTCTTCATCGGAACGTTCGCCATGGGACCCGTTTCGGGGTGTATCATCGTCGTCATCAAACTGCTCATCCGCCTCGTGTGCAAGGGAACGGGCAGCGTGTTCGTCGGGGAACTTGCAAATTTCCTCATCGGCGTCGGGTTCGTGATCCCCGCGGGGCTCATCTATAAGCACAACCGCACCTTTAAGGGAGCCCTCATCGCCCTTGCCGTCGGTTCTCTTTCCTCCGTCGCCGTGGCGATTCTGACGAATTGGCTCATTCTCATTCCATTTTATGTCTATTTGCAGTTCGGCGGGAATTGGGAAGTCCTTCTCGGCATGATGCGGCCGCTCTTTCCGTCCGTCACAGAGCAGACATTCTATGACTTCTATCTCTGGGTCTCCGTTCTGCCCTTCAACGTGATGCGCTGCCTCATTGCGAGCATTCTGACGCTTGTCGTGTATAAGCACATTTCCCGCCTTATCAACCGCTTGGGGGAGCGGCTGGAGCCGAAGGAGGGGAAGGAGACTGCGGCAAAGCGGCGTGACCTCATCGTGACGGTCTCCTGTATCGCCGTCGTCCTGCTCCTCGTCCTCTTCGCCCTGCTCAGGTACTTTTTCTGGTCGTAATCCCCCCCCGCTCATGCTGAGCACCGGCGAAGTATCCCGTTAAACGCACGGGAGACGTTGTGCGGCGTCATGCTGAGAAGGGGAGTGGTACGCAGTCCTTGCGAGCTGTACCGAAGCATCTCGCCGCATGCTTTACGGACAGTCGCCGCGAGATTCTTCGGGTTAGTTCTCGTTCTTTCGTCCCACTCACGTTCTCAGAATGACGCGGCGGCATGGACTTCGTTTGAGGGCGGACCCCCACCCCTACCCCGCCCCCTTACGCAGGGGGCAGGCAAGAGGAAGGGCAGAATGATGCGGCGGGCCATGGATGATTCACCAACCGCTCATGCTGAGCGTCAGCGAAGCATCCCGTTAAACGCACGGGGGTCTGTTGGTTCAATGAATGGGATTCTTCGGTCGCCGGTGCTCCCTCAGAATGAGCGCATGGCCAATTTATAATTTTTAATTTTTAATTTTTAATTTTCTTGCAAACTGCGGCCATATGCGGTATAATATCCGTGTATGGCTGTTTTTATTTCACATTCCGAAGAGGAGACGCTTGCTTTTGCGGAAAACTTCGCAAAGGCGCTCAAAGGGGGCGATACCGTCCTTCTCGAGGGCGAAATGGGGGCGGGAAAGACCGTCCTCGCCAAGGGTATCGCACGCGGTCTCGGGGTGGAGAGCGAAGTCACGAGCCCGACGTATGCCTATATCAACAGCTACGAGGAGGGCAGGCTTCCCCTCTACCATTTCGACTGCTACCGTGTCCCCTCCGAGGACTTCGCCCGTGCACTCGGGTTCGGGGAATACTTTTCAATGGGAGGCGTCTGCCTCGTGGAGTGGAGCGAGAACATCCCCTCCCTTCTCCCCGAGGACGCCAAGACCGTCAAAATCAGAAAGACAGCAAGCGGCAGGGAGATAGAATTTTGAAGTTTCTTGCGATCGATACAAGTTCAAAGCGGCTCACCGTGATAGCAAAGGGGGAGAAGACGGCGATACGGGACTTTCCCGACTGCACCGCCCAGCACTCCGTCCGCCTCATGGGCGAGATCGACATCGCCCTGAAGGAAGCGGGGATCTCCCTTTCCGACTGCGACTTTTTGGCCTGCGTCGTGGGCCCGGGGTCGTTCACGGGCATCCGCATCGGCATTGCCACCGTCAAGGGGCTCGCAACGGCGGCGGAGAAGCCTGCCCTTGCCGTCACCTCCTTCGACACCCTCGCATATGCTGAAGGGAGCGGAAAAAAGCTCTGCCTCATCGACGCGGGCCACGGCTACTTCTACGCCTGCCCCTACGACGGAAGGGCGGCGGGGACTGCCCGCTACATGCCGAAAGAGGAGGCGGAATCGCTGATTTTTGAGGGTTATGTGCCCATTTCGGGGGAACAGCTCCCCATCGAAAGCAAGATCGTCTCAACTGCGGAGGGGCTTTTAAAAGCGGCGGAGGCGCTCAGCGGGAATGCCCGTCCCTGCGCATGGCTCGAGGCGGAATATCTGAGAAAATCGAATGCGGAGGAAGGGAGATGAGCATGCGGACATGGACAGTCGGCGACCTCGACCAGATCGCCGCGATCGAAGCGGAGTGCTTTCCCGACCCGTGGACGCGCCGCATGCTTGCGGAGTCCTTTCTCTCCGATAAATTCCACGGCGTCCTTCTCGAGGAGGAGGGAAACGTCGTCGCCTACGGGGGAATGAGCGTCGTGCTCGACGAGGCGGAGATCCAGCTCATTGCCGTGAGCGAAATGTTCCGCCGCTGCGGCAGGGGGAGCAGTATCCTCTCAGAACTTTTGAAAGTCGCCGCCGAGAAGGGGGTGAAGGAAGTCTATCTCGAGGTCCGCGTCTCCAATTCCCCCGCGCAGATCCTCTATCTCAAGAACGGCTTCCACGGCGTCTACTGCCGCACGCGCTACTATTCTGACGGAGAGGACGCCGTCGTCATGATGAAGGAGCTTGGGTGAATGTAAGCTATTTGCAGCAGGGCGAGGGGGAGGACCTCCTCTTCCTGCATGGCTATCTCGCCAATAAGGAGAGTTTTTACCCGCAGATAAGCTATTTTTCTAAATTTTACCGCGTCACCGCGCTCGACTTCCCCGGCATGGGGCAGGCAGAGCCGATTCCTTTCCCGTGGTCGGTCGGCGACTATGCGGAATGGGTGAAGGGGGCCCTGAAAGAGCTCAACATTTCCCGTCCCCGCGTCATTGCCCACTCCTTCGGCGGGAGGGTCGCCGTCAAGCTTCTGAGCGAAAACTTCTTTCCGTGCGCCGTGCTCACGGGCTGTGCGGGAATCGTAAAAAAACGCAACTTATGTTACCGTTTCCGCGTCAGAAGCTATAAAATTTGCAAAAAGATCGCTCCGAAATTTGCGGAAAAACACTTCGGGAGCGAGGAGTACAGGGCCCTTTCCCCCGTCATGCGGGAGAGCTACAAAAAGATCGTCAACGAGGACCTGAGGGAGACCGCCGCTTCGATCTCCGCGCCCGTTCTGTTTCTGCACGGGGAGAGGGACGAAGAGGTCCCGCTCTCATCCATTCGAATCTATCTTGAAAAAATCGAGGGAAGCCGCCTGAAGATCTTAAAGAACTGCGGCCATTTCCCCTTTTTGGATGACCCGCTCGCCTTCAACTTGGCGGCTGAGGAGTTTTTACGATGCCAAATACAATTGAATTCTTGATCATGGCGGCGTATGCCGTGGCATTCACCACCATTCTGACGTACTGCGCACTGCCCCTCTTCGGCATTCTGCAGCAGGAGGGCTACCGCAGCGGCGACGCCTTGAAGTGGTATGTCAAAAAGAAGAACATGCTCCGCCGCAGGTATCAGCTCCTCGCGCTCTGCGTCGTGCTCGTCACTGCGCTCCTCGGGCTTTGTTTCTCCTTTTTGGGACCCTTTGCGGACGTCATCGGCGCGGCGGGCTATGTCGGGCTGTGCGCCCTCTTTGTGTTTGCATTCCGCAAGTCGCTCAAGGTCCCCGTGGACTTCACGAAGCGGCTCGCAAGGCTCTTAATTTGCACATATGTGTTGATTTTTGCCGTCATCTTCGGGGCGGAGATCGGCCTCTTCTGCGCCGCGAAAGCGATCGGAAAGCCGTGGGCGGAGGCCCTGAAACTGGCTCCCGTCGGCCTCGTTCCCGCTCTGCTGTTTGTGCTTGCAGCGGCGGCCAACTGCATCATGAAGGTGTATGAAGTCCCCCGCGCCCGCCACTTTATCAAAAAGGCCAAGCGCACCCTCGACGGGAGCGGCTGTGTCAAGGTGGGGATCACGGGCAGTTTCGGCAAGACGAGCGTCAAGACCTTCGCCGCGCAGATGCTTGCAAATAAGTTCAGCGTGAAGGCGACGCCCTCCTCCTACAATACTCCCATCGGGATCGCAAAATTTGTCAACGGGGAGGGGGCGGAATGCGATATCTTCCTCGCGGAGATGGGTGCACGGCACGTCGGCGACATCAAGGAGCTCTGCGAGATGGTGAAGCCCACCGTCGGCGCTATTACGGGGGTGTGCGAACAGCACCTCGAAACGTTCGGAAGCCTTGAGAACATTCGCCGCGAAAAGGGGGAGCTCGCAAGGGCGGCGGAGAAGGTCGTGCTCGGCAAATCGGCCGCCGATCTCAGAGAGGACGCTGTCGTTGAGGGTAGGGACTTTTCTGCAAAAAACATTCACATATGTTGCGATAAAACGACTTTTACCCTCGTTCTCGGGGAGAAAGAAGCGGCCGTTGAGACCAAAATCTTGGGCCGCCATGCCGCCGAGGACATTGCAATTTCCGCCGCGCTCGCCCTTACGCTCGGCATGACGTTCGAGGAGATCGTTACTGCGGTCCTGACGCTTGCGCCCGTGCCGCACAGACTGGAGCGGTCTGAAAATGGCGGCGTCGTCATCTTGGACGACAGCTACAATTCCAATCCCGCGGGCGCTAAAAATGCCGTGGAGGTTTTAAAGACGGCGGCGGGACGGAAGGTCGTTGTCACCCCGGGGCTCGTGGAGCTCGGCGAGATCGAGGAGGCCGCCAACGAGGCCTTGGGCGAAGCGCTCGTCGGGCTGGACGGCGTCATTCTCGTGGGGGAGACGCGCGTGCTTGCCGTGCGGAACGGCTACAAGAACGCGGGCGGCGACGAGGGAAAGCTGCAGATCGTTCCCACGCTCGCGGCCGCGCAGGAAAAATTGAGGGATATGCTGCAATTCGGCGACACTGTTCTCTTTCTCAACGACCTGCCCGATAAATATTAAACGCGGAAGGGGCTGAACGCAGTCCCCTTGGCTCCCCTTGTAGGGGAGCTGGCACGGCTGCCCTTGCCGTGACTGAGGGGTTTGAACCCTATCCCCCGCTGCGCGGGTACTTCCCCTAAGAGGGGAAGCGAGGGGCCTCCGTTCGGGCAGCGGCGTCATCCTGCCCCCGCGCTCATCCTGCCCCCGCGCTCATCCCGCCCCGCGCGCTCATCCTGAGCGCAGCGAAGGATCCCTTTAAACGCACGGGAGTCCGTAAGTCTAATGGGATTCTTCGGTCGTCTCCCTCAGAATGAGCGGGGGGGACCAACCACAACCACCAAAGAGGAAAAATCAACTCGGAGGTGTTTTTTTATGCAAAAAAAAGTCGCCGTGTTCTTCGGCGGAAATTCCAACGAACATGAGATCTCCATCATCACGGGCATGCTTTGCGCCAACCTTCTGCGCGGCGCGGACTATGACGTTCTCCCCGTCTACATCACCCGCGAAAACGCGCTATATGTGGGCGAAATGCACGCCGTCACCGACTTTCGGACGGTCTCCAAAAAGTGGAAAAAGCTGCGTTTTTGCACGGGCGGGCTGGAGACGGAACGGGGCAAAAAGTTTCCCGTGGATGTTGCGCTCAACTGCTGTCACGGGGGAGCTGGCGAGGACGGCACCCTCTCTGCCCTGTTCAAATGGCACCGTATCAGAAGCGCGTCGCCCGAGGCGGCCGTCTCTTCCGTGTTCATGGATAAATCGCTCACCAAGATCGCCGCGCGTGGGCTCGGCCTGCCCGTTTTGGAGGGGGTCACTGTAAAGGAGGGGGAGAAGGTTGAACTGCCCTTTCCCTTCCCCGTCATCGTCAAACCCGCCAAGCTCGGCTCGAGCATCGGCATCAAGGTCGCCGCGGACGAGGGGGAACTGCGGGAGGCTTTGAGCCTTGCCTTTACGCTCGACGATTCGGCCTTAATTGAACCATATGTTGCAAAAAAGCGCGATCTCAACTGCGCCGCCTGCCGCGTCAAGGGGGAGATCATTCTATCGCCCGTGGAGGAAGTTTTCTCCCAAGGGGACATTCTCTCCTTCCACGAAAAATACGAGGGGGGAAACGAAAAACACTCGCAGATCCCCGCCGAAATTTCCGATGAGATCACAAAAAAAGTGCACTTATGCACCGAAAAACTGTATGAAGGCTTCCATGTGACGGGGGTCGTGCGGGCGGACTTTTTGCTCGTGGGGGAGGAGGTCTTTTTTAATGAGCTCAACACCGTGCCGGGCTCGCTGGCCTGCTACCTGTTCGGGAATTCGCTCACCGATTCCAAGAATTTTTTGGTCTCTCTCGTTGAAGAGGCCCTCAGCCGCCCCGCTCTTGAAAAGCCGACGGTGACGACGGGCATTTTGGATAGCTCCGTCTTTACCTCCAAGGGCGGCAAACGCCTCTTCCGCCCTTAGAGGGAGGGACTTGAGCTGAGGAGTTCTCTCGGCTCCCCTCTTAGGGGAGCTGTCACGCAGTGACTGAGGGGTTTCTGAACCCTATCCCCCCCTTCGGGGTACTTCCCCTAAGAGGGGAAGCAAGGGGACTGCGTTCGGCCCTCCCCAAGGAGGGGCATGAAAAAGCTTCCCCCCTCAGAGGGGGGAAGCTGTCACGCTGCCCTTGCGTGACTGATGGGGGTGAGTTCTTACACATTAAAGCAGCTGCCTCCGATGAATTCACGGATGAGGGAACTGCAGGGAATGATCGAGTCGTCGTCGATCTCGCGGAAGTACTTCAAGATCTTGATGAGGCGGTTGGCGGTGAGGTACTGCGGCGCGGTCGGTTCGATTTTCGTGAGGGCCTCCATCGCCTTCTTTTTGAGCACGCAGAGCTCGTAGCCGAGGCTCGAATTGAACACAAAGTCAGCGTTTTCCTGATTGGGATAGATCCAGCGGAACTCGCCGTTTCTCACCGACTGCCACATGTCGATCGTGTTGGCCGCAGAGCAGTTCCTGAACTGCATATCCCTCACAATTCGGCGTATAAGTCTCGAATTTGTGATGGAGAGCGGGGAGTGATTGTCGATATTGAGCTGGTTGTGCGGCGCGATATAGATCTTGAATTTCTGATGTTTCGGAATGGATTTCGTCAGCTTTTCGTTGAGCGCGTGGATGCCCTCGATGATGATGGGAACGTTCGGCTCCACGCGGATGGTCTTGCCCGCCTCGCGCTTATCCGTCTGGAAGTTGAAGCGGGGCAGCGTCACCTCTTCGCCGTTGATGAGGTCGAACAGGCACTTGTTGAAGAGTTCGATATCGAGGCAGTTGATGTGTTCGAGGTCGAGATGGTCAGTGGGAACGCCTTGTATCTGACTGATTTTGTCCTTTTCAAAATAGAAATCGTCCATCGAGATCGTCACGGGATTGATGCCGCGGGAGAGAAGCTCGATGCGGAGACGGTTGCAGAAGGTGGTCTTGCCGCTCGAACTCGGGCCCGCAATCGCGACGAGGCGGACGTTTTCGATGTCGCTCTCGATCATGTCGCCGAGCTTGGTGAGCTGGCGGTTGTGATAGGCCTCGCACATTTGGACAAATTCAAGCGTCTCGCCCCGTTCGATCTTGCGGTTGATGTCCGTCACCGTCTGCACCTTGGCCTTGACTGTCCAGTCGTAGGCACGCTGAAGGGAACGGCAGTACACCGATTCCTCCTCAAATTCGGGAATGTTGGTGTCGAAGTCGTGGCGGGGGTATTGGATGATGATGCCGGGGCTATACGGCGTGATCGTATAGTTGTGGATGCAGCCCGTGGAGGGCAGCATGTAGGTGTGCAGATAGTTGTAGTACTCGCCGCACTTGTAGAGATGGACCGTGTTCTCGGGACGGTATTTCAAAATGTCGATCTTGTCGTCGAGGTGGAACTTTTTATAGATCTCCGTCGCCTCCTCAATGGTCACGGTGACGCGTTCGATGGGGAGGTCCTCCTCGATGATGTGTTGGATCTCCTTCACGATCTCCTCAAACGCATGCGACATGTTGAAGTTCTTCGTCAGCGCCTGACAGGAGATGGAACGGGAGATGTTGTAGGAGAAGCGGATCTTGACGTCGGGATAGAGGCGATAGAACGCCATCGCGACGACATAGCGCAGCGTTGCACTGTATGCCTTGCCCGCTTCCTCGTTGCTGAGGTTCAAGAGACGGATCGTCATGCCGTTGTTCTTTTCGGAGAGACGGTAGTTGAGCTCCTTGACCTGTGCGCCCACCTGACAGACGACGAGGTTTTTGCGCTCGTTCTTATCTATCAAATCGAGCACCCTCGTGCCGTCCTCCACAGATAAAGTTTGATTGTTGAATGTGACCTGTATCATAGTTTTTCCCCTCTTTTTTTGGTTAGCTATATATTATACAACAAACAAATTGATTTTGCAATAGTTTTTTGAAAAATTTTTTCTAATTTTGTGAATTGCAATCATGGGGGTGACACCCCCTCAGTCACGGCAAGGGCGGCCGTGACAGCTCCCCCTCGGAGGGGGAGCCGAGGAATACGTTCGTGCTGAAAACGGGAGCGGGGAACGCACCGACCGCTCATTCTGAGGGAGGCGTAGCCGACCGAAGAATCCCATTGAACGAACGGACCTCCGTGCGTTTAATGGGATCCTTCCCCTTCGGCTTCGCTCAGGGGCAGGATGAGCGCGCGGGGGTACGGGTCCCCGTCCTCATCCCGAGCGTAGCGAGTGGATCTCGTAGACCGACGGACTCTCCTTTTCAGCATAAAACCAATAATAACATACGTTATATAACATATGTTATATTATAAATACCCAAAGTTCCCCCGTGTCGTGTTCTATCATACTTTCCTCCCAAAGGGGAGTATACGAAAAAATTTTCAAAAAATTCAGAAATCTGTTTGAAACTTTCGGAAGGGCGGTATAATATAAGTGAACAAAGGAAGCGGCAGGCGTCGGGAACGATCCACCGCAGCCTCCCGAGAAAGATTAGGAGGATTTTTATCATGAAACACGAACTTCAGACAAGACAAAACAACTACGACCTCTTCGACGTATTCGACGACTTCTTCAAGCCCATGTTCTTTGAAGAGACGCGGGAACTCCGCACGGATATCAAGGAGACGGAAACCGATTACGAGCTCGACCTCGAACTCCCCGGCTACGCGAAGGATGAGATCAAAGTCTCCCTCGAGAACGGGTATCTGACCGTGAGCGCGGCCAAGCAGAAGAAGGAAGAGGAGGGCAAGAAGTATCTCCGCAGGGAGATCCGCGAGCAGACCTCGAGAAGCTACTATGTGGGCAGCGACATCACCCGCGAGCAGATCAGGGCAAAGTATGCAAACGGCATCCTCTCTCTCACCGTTCCCAAGAAGGGCCCTGAGAAAAAGAGCGAGAACAACTTCATCGAAATCGAATGATCTGATCGGAAGATCGCCCTGCGGGGCGATTTTTTGTAGAAATTTTTTTCTGACTTTTGAAATTTTTTGGCGGGGCAACGCGTCTTAAAGAGAGGAAGGAGCAAAGGATGACCGACGAAAAAAGGCTGAAGCGTGCCCTCAGTTCGCATGAGGCGGGGGAACCGCAGGCGACGTTTGAATATCTCTATACAAAATATAAGCCTTTAGCGGTATTTATAGCGGCACGCTATCTTGCGGAGCGGGCGGATATCGAGGACGCGGTCGAAGAGACGTTTGTCGGCTTCTTTGCCCATGCCGCGGACGTCGGCAATGTCCGCGGGTATCTTGCGGCGAGCGTCAAGAACCATGCGCTCTCGCTCATTCGGAAGAACAGCCGCACCTCTCCCCTCGATCCCGAAAAAATTTGCGACTTATGCGACGATTTCGACGTTTTGGCGCATGAAAAGTTCAGGGAATTGGTAGCAGATCTCAGGCGGATCCTGCCCGAGGAGGACGTGCAGATCATTCTCCTGCGGCTCTCGGAGGACCTGCCGTTCGACGAGATCGGGGCGAGGCTGAACGAGAAGGTCGGGACCGTGAAGACGAGGTATTACCGCGCTCTGAAAAAATACAGAAATTGGAGGAAAAAGGCATGAAGAGGTCGGAAGAAACTTTCTTGAGGGAGTTTGAAGCGTCGCTTGGTGCAGAGACGAAATTCGACCCTCCGAGGGAAGAGGGGGAGGTCATCAAATTCAAAAAACGCAACATATATGCGAAAAAAGCGGCTTTCTGCACCCTTGCGGCCGTGCTCGTTCTTGCAGTGATCTCCGCGGTCGCCGTGCCGACGGCGCTTGCCCTTTCCCGCTTTGTCGGAGGAGGCGACCCTCTCACGGTGGGGGATCTCAGGGGGATGGGGTGCCTGTTCTTTGAAGATCTCGCCTTTTACGATGACGGCCAAAAAAATCACATCTATGTGCTGAAAAACGAGGAAATCGTCACGCATTACGGCTACGACAGAGTCACGGCGGAGGCGGAAAATTTTGAAGATATCCGCGATAAAACGGTCATTGAGGCGGTCGCCATCATCGGAATTCCCTCCTTTGTGGGGCTTTCGGACGAACTCTCGCTCGACTATTCCATGGATGACGGCTATATCCGCCGCCTGAAGCTCTCCGAAGAGGGGGAGGACCTCGTCATCGACGACGTGGAGCAGTTCGATAAGAACGATCCCGTGAGCTGGCTCGACAGGGACAAAAAAAATCTGCCCGCGCGGGAAGAGTGCGAGCAGATCGTGAGCGGTATGAAGATTGAAGAGGTCGTGCGGCGGATCGGAAAACCGCAGCGGGACATCGGTTCGGGGGCGATCTCCTTCCAGTTCGACGTTGCGGACGGCTCCATTCTCTGGGTCTTGTTCGCCGCGGAGACGACTGAGGAAAACGGCACATATGTGCAGAATTATTATGTTTTGACGGCGGAGCTCGACGCTGATTTCGTCCCCGATATTTCGGAAGGCTTCGGCAGGGGGTGAATGTCCTCCCAAGGATGGGCCCTTGGCTCCCCTCTCAGGGGAGCTGTCGTCGCAGACGACTGAGGGGTTATTGGAACCCCATCCCCCCTTCGGGGTACTTCCCCTAAGAGGGGAAGCAAGAGGGACTCCGTTCGGGCTGAGCGCGGGAGCAGGGAACGCACCGACCGCTCATTCTGAGGGAGGCGTAGCCGACCGAAGAATCCCATTGAACGAAGTCCGTAGGTTTAACGGGATCCTTCGCTACGCTCAGGATGAGCGCGCGGGTCAGGATGAGCGCGCGGGTCATTCCAAATCTCTCGTCCTTGCTTAGACGGCGGGGGCGAGTTTTTTGCGCTTCTTGAGCTGCGTTTCGATCTCCGAGCAGGTCTCCTGCAGTTCCGTCTCCGATTCGGAAACGTCGATCCCGTCGAGAATGTTCTGCAAATTGTATTCCGTATTGAGGTATTTGATGGTCTGGAAGCCGATGAGGGCGGTGAGTGTCCCGTTCGCAAGCCCCTGCACCGAGGAATCCACGATGGTGGAGATGAGGCTGCCGAGGATCGGAATGCCCTTTACCGCGTCGCCCATCGTCTTGACGACGGCGTTCCCCACATTCAGCCCGCCGAGGCCGAGCGCCACCATCGAATTTTTGATGACGGTGACAAAGATCTTTGCGAGCTTCACGTCCGACGGGCGGAACCCATAGAGGAACACGAGGTCCTTGATGAGCTGCGTATTGACGGCGATGACGAGCGCGGCGTCGATCCTCTCGGACTGCGAGAGGGCGGAATACATTGCCGAGCGCATGGA
This sequence comes from uncultured Clostridia bacterium, assembly GCA_947629345.1. Taxonomy (GTDB): domain Bacteria; phylum Bacillota; class Clostridia; order Christensenellales; family Borkfalkiaceae; genus Gallimonas. Next base: position 12,531 of record CANRDK010000004.1, on the reverse strand, counting down.
GCTCTTCATGATGAGCGATTTCGCCGTCTTTTTGATGGAACCTTTGTAGAGGGCGGTGAGATGCTCCTTCAGCGCCTCGTCGTCCCCTGCGTTGCGCGCGATGGCGAGTTTGCCCACGAGTTCGGAATCATACCAGCCTGCGCCGTCAACTTTTGCCGTGAAATTGATCATCTTATCGGCAATTTCCTGCCGCACTTTGCGGTTGTGCCGTTTTGCGGCAGAGGCCGTCTGCGCGTTGACGTTCGTCACAAAATAGGGGGCGCGCATGATCTTGATGAGCGGAATGACGAAGATGAAGATATAGAGGACGAGACAGACCGCCCCCGTTGCATAGCCCGCGATATCGTTGATCTCATAGACGCGGAGAGCTGTTAAAAACAGCAAGACGAAGAGGAATACGCCCAAGATCGCGGCGAAGATGCGCAGGAATATCTTTGCGCCCCGCACGTTTTGCCGCTTTACATACTTTTGCTCGTATTCGTAGATCGTCATTTTGTCGCCGTTTTTTTCGGCGCTTTCTTCGATTTTGTCTTTCTTTGCCATAATTTTTTCTCCGAAGAATGACTTTTCTTTATTGTATCATAATTTGCATATTTTGTAAAGAGGGGAAAGAAAAAAAGCGTCCTGCCAAAGAATGGAGAACGCTGGGGGGCGTGTGCGGCGTCATGCTGAGAAGAAGAGTGCGAAGGGGGCTCATGCTGAGCGCATGTGCAGGATGACGCGCCCAGCCGCTCATTCTGAGGGAGGCGTAGCCGACCGAAGAATCCCATTGAACCCTGATCCGTTGGTTTTATGAGATCCTTCGCTACGCTCAGGATGAGCGCGTGGGGCAGGATGACGCGGGGCAGGATGAGCGGGGTGGGCAGGATGACGCGGGGCAGGATGCGTGGGAATCAGAAGCGGCCGCCGTGGCCGAAACCGCCGTTGCCGAACCCGCCGCCGGGGCCCTGCGGAGGCATGCCGCCGGGATTCCCCATGTTCCCCGCGGAGCCCACCGTTGTGATGACAGACGAAACGGTGAAGGTGCACAGCTGCGTATCCCCGCCGTACAGCCCAAAACTTTCCCCCATGGCGAGCTCGGGGCAGGAGATGATGACGGAGCGGCAGACTTTCTTCACCGTGATGGAGAAGATCGCCTTTCCGCCGTCGTCCGTCAGGGACAGATTGGTATTCGCCGAAATCGTCTGATTTTGCGCATAGGAGAGGGTATTTTGTTTGGAATTGCTTGCAGGCGTCTCCACCATGCCGATGGGACCCACGGCAAAGAGATAGCCGCCGTCCATCAAGATCCCGCCGTCCGCGTCGAGCGCAGCATTGCCGTCCCTCGTCGGACCGTATACGACGAGCGTGCCGCCCGTCATGCGGACGGAGCCGTTGGAGTCCACGCCGTCGCCCTCTGCGCTGACCTTGATGTCCCCGCCTGCAATGATGATATGGCAGTTGGAATTTGCCTGTCCCATCGGGAGGGTCGTCCCGTCGGCGGCGTTGATGCCGTCATCGACGGAGACCGCAGAGATCTTTCCGCCTGAGATCTCCACCTTGGCGGCCTCAAGTCCCTCGTAGCACTTTGTGACGGCAATTTCCCCGCCCGTGACGGTGAGAAGGGCCTCCGCATGGACGCCGTCGTCCCCCGCGGCAATGTCGAGTGTGCCGCCCGAGATCTCGATCTTGCCGTCCGAATGAATGGCGTCGTCGTTGGCGTTGATATGGACCTCGCCGCCCTCGATTCCGATGAAATATTCGTCGGATATGATTTCGTTTCCGTCTGCACCCCAGTCGATCGCGCCCGCCTTGACGCCCTTGCCGTCCCCATTGTCGGAGGAAGATTCGGTGATCGTCTGCGGTGCGCCGCCGTTCGTCGTGACGTCGAGTTTCCCCTCTCCCTTGATGAGGATGAAGGTATCCGCCTGAATGCCGTCATCGCCCGCGTTCACGGTGACAAATGCGCCGTCGAGCTTCACCCAGCCGCCGTCCTCATAGGAGAAGGTAGGGGCGGAAGTGAGGTCGTCGTAGGCGTCGATCTCGGCATGGAGCCCGTCGCCGTCCGATCGGATGTCGAGCGTCGCCTCAGTGGCGGAGATCGTGTTCGCCTTGATCGCATTTTTGGTCGATTTCACGGTGAGGCTCCCGCTGCCGTTGATGACGAGATCCCCGTCGCAGGAGATGGCATTGGTGGATGCGGCGGAAGTTTCGGCAGAGTTCTCGCCGAGAAGGGTGAGCGTGAGATCGTAATCGCTCGTGATGACCTTATCGTCGGCGGAGGAGAGGGCCGCGCCGTTCAAAAACAGAGTTACATGTTCCGCTTTTACGCTGATCTTGCCCTCGAGGGAGCCCGTCACGAGATAGCCGCCGCTCTCCGTGATCTTTCCCGTTTGCGTGAGCGGGATCGCGCCTTCGGGAACGGCCTCGCCCTTTTCCGTTTCGCCTGCCGTTTGGTTGGCATTTTCCATGCTCTCGGAATCGGTCGCATCGGGTATATTTTCAACGATGCCGCCGCCCCCGAGACTGTCCCCGGGGTTGACAAAGCCGTTGTTTCCCGTGGGCGTGCAGCCTGCAAAGAGCAAAATGCCGAAAAGCAGGGGGATCCAGAGATATTTTTTCATAGAGATGTCTCCTTTCTTTTAAAAATAACACACTTATATGACGAAAATGCGAAAATAACATGAAATTTGTCCGCTGCGGTGGGGGTGAGAATGTCCCCGCCCCGTCCTCATCCCGCGGCACCCTCATCCCGAGGCGCAGCCGAGGGGATCTCGTAAACTTACGGGCTTCCGTTCTTAAAGCGAGATTCTCTCGCCCCTTCGGGGCTCGGAATGAGGAAAAAACTCCCGTGCGGACTTCGTTCAAGGGCGTACCCCCACCCCTACCCCGCCCCCTTGCGCAGGGGGCGGGCAAGAGGAAAGGCAAGGCGAGCGCGGGCGCGTCCTTCTGCCCTCGCATGCAGTTTTGGCCACCGCCTCTTTCAAATAAAAAAAACCGTCCTTTTGCGAGGACGGATGAATTTTTTCCGATCAGAGCACGAGGCCGAGGACCGCCCAAAGGAGCAGGAGCACGCACAGGAAACCGAACCATGCCGCTCTGCCGCAGGACTTTGCGAGGGCGCCGTTGTTGTTATAATTCACAAAGTAGAGCACTGCGCCGACGGGGAAGAGCACGAACGAGATAACCTGCAACCCGATGCGGGAGGTGTTCGTAAATGTGCTCTTGAACCAAGGACCGATGGATTTGTAGAATCCGATGGAATCTTCGAGGTCGATGAGCCAACCTACGCCGAGGAACACGACCGCGATGACGAGGTACAGCCAAGCGAGACCGTAGATGCCGCCGCCGTTCGTGAAAAGGTTCATGACCATGGAAATGAGACCTACGCTGATGAAGAAGGAGACGTCATGTTCTTCCGTGTGATTTGCAATGTAGCAATAGTACACGATCATGAATCCCGTCAACACCAATGTAATGATGCCGAGTGCTGCCATAAAAAATCTTCCCCCCAATTTATAACTTTACCTTATTATACCGCCGACGATTTTTGTTGTCAAGACCGATTTTGAAAATATTGTGAAAAAATTTGTTGCACGCGGATTGTCTATCTTTCATAAAATGCAGTGACTGTACCCATGAAATACTCTCGGAGGTCCTGCATATGCAGTGGTTTTTATCCCTTGCACAGTGGCAGCAGGCCGTTCTCGCCTCGCTGATGCTCTTTTCTTTGACGACGCTCGGCGCGTCCCTCGTCTTTTTTTCAAAGGGGGTGAAGCCTGCCCTCCTCACCCTCATGAACGGGGCGGCGGCAGGGATCATGATCGCCGCGTCCTTCTTCTCCCTACTCCTTCCCGCCCTCAGCTATGAGGGATTTTTGCCGAGTTATGTGACGGTTACGCTCGGTTTTCTCCTCGGCGGCGGGTTCATTATCGTGAGCGACGTCCTTCTCATGCGGCGAAAAAAGAGGGGGACGAAATTGGGAGACGAGAAGAACGCCCTGCTCTTTTTGGCCGTCACGCTGCACAATATCCCCGAGGGCATGGCGGTGGGCGTCGCCTTTGCCGTTGCGGGAGGGGAACATGCCGTGCTCTCTGCCTTTCTCCTCGCCCTCGGGATCGGGATCCAGAACTTTCCCGAGGGGCTGTGCATTGCCTTTCCGCTCCGCGCGAAGGGGCTCTCTGCCGTGAAGAGCTTTGTGTTTTCGTCGCTCTCGGGGGCGGTGGAGATCCCCGCCTGCGTCCTCGGAGCGTTGGCAGCGGGATTCATCACGGGACTTCTGCCTTGGGCGCTTGCCTTTTCGGCGGGAGCGATGGTCGCCGTCGTGTGCTCGGAGCTCATTCCCGAATGCTTTGAAAAGAGCAAGACGCTCGCCTCTCTCGGCCTCATCTTCGGCTTCTGTTTGATGATGGTTTTAGACGTGGCATTGGGATGAGGGGCCCTTGGCTCCCCTTGTAGGGGAACTGTCACGGCTGCCCTTGCCGTGACTGAGGGGGCATGACGTTCCGACTTTCCTCGGCCCCCGCCCCCGCGCTCATTCTGAGGGAGGCGCAGCCGACCGAAGAATCCCATTGAACCAACGGACTACCGTGCGTTTAGCGGGATCCTTCGCTGCGCTCAGGATGAGCGCGGAGCGCTCAATTTTTAATTACTTCCGTAGGTTTAACGGGATCCTTCGCTGCGCTACTTCGCGCTACGCGCTCGTGCCGCGCTTAGACGCAGATAGAATGCGCGCGGGACAGGATGAGCGTCCCCCCTTCCCAAGAGCGCAAAGCTGTATAATCACTGTAAAATCGCCCATAATTTGGGTATGGAAACAGAGAAAAAGGAAAAAATCTTGCCGCAGAGACGGACGGCCGTGGTCGTCGGCGGGTCCTCGGGAATCGGCAGGGAGACAGCTCTCCGACTCGCCTCCCGCGGGTACAGGGTGTACAATGTCTCCCGCACTCCCTTCAAGGGGGAGAGGGTGCAGACGGTGGAGGCGGACGCTTCCGAAGAGGGGGAGCTGAAGCATGCCGTCGAGCGGATCGGGGCGGAGACGGACGGCATCGATATTCTCGTATATTCTGCAGGTTTTTCGATGGCGGCTCCCTTGGAACACGCCAAGAGCGGGGATTATCGGTACCTCTTCGAGGTCAATTATTTCGGCGCGGTGGAGTCGCTCAAGGCGGCGGCTCCCTTCCTCAGAAAGCGGGGCGGAAGGGCGGTGCTCGTGGGCTCCTTGGGCGGGGACATGCCCATTCCCTACGACGGGTTCTACTCCTCCTCCAAGGCAGCCCTCGTCATGCTTGCGCGGGAGAGCGATTTGGAGCTCAGAAAGCAGGGCGTGCGGGTAAGCGCTCTCCTGCCCGGGGGCACGGCCACGGACTTCACCTACGCGCGGCGGGTGTACGGCGAGGAGGACGCAAAGTCGTACACGCCGTCGGTGAAGAAGGCTTCCGCTGCGCTTGCGAACATGGAGCAGGGCGGCATGAACCCCTCTCTCGTCGCCGAGGCGATCGTAAAACTTGCCACCAAGAAGAACCCCGCAACGGTGAACGTGGCAGGCGGCAGGAACGCTTTTTTGCGCTATATGTACAAGATTTTGCCCGAACGCGTCACTGATTGGTTCGTAAAGAGAAAGTTCAATCAAAGGTAGAAAAGGGAGCATGTAATTTAAAATTTAAAATTAAAAATTATGGTAATGCAAGATTTAGAACGGCGGCGTTCTGATCACGTCATGGTGCCCCGCGCGCGTTCTATTTGTGTCTAAGCGCGGCACGAGCGCGTAGCGCGAAGTAGCGCAGTCGAACCATCACCTTATTGCTGCGGTGACCCTTCGACGTTGCTCAGGGTGACGTGATTAGGACGGCGGGGCAGGGTGACGCGGCGGGCCGAACGTCATGCTCCCGCTTCGAGGAAAGGACGGACTCTTGCCCACCCCTCGAGGGGTGGGTGCCCCGTAGGGGCGAAAGGGGTGTTAAAACCCCTCAGTCACTGCGTGACAGCTCCCCTATGAGGGGAGCCAAGGCTTGCCATAATTTTCAATTTTTAATTTCCCTCTTCCCCCTCAGGAATTGACAAACCGAGGGGGAATTTGTTATACTTTTTGTTGAAATCAGGAGGCGGGTATGGAGTCGGATATCGAGATCGCACAGGCGGCAAAATTGCAGCATATCCTCAAAATCGCACAGAAGGTCGGCCTCTCCGAGGACGAGATCGAGTACTACGGCAAATATAAGGCCAAGATCGATCTCTCCGTCATGGACCGTGAGGGGGAGAACGGCAAGCTCATTCTCGTCACAGCCATCACGCCGACGCCCGCGGGGGAGGGGAAGACGACTACCACCATCGGCCTCGCAGACGGCCTTGCCCTTCTCGGCAAAAAGACCGTGGTCGCCCTCCGAGAGCCCTCTCTCGGGCCCGTATTCGGCATCAAGGGGGGAGCCGCAGGGGGCGGATACGCGCAGGTCGTCCCCATGGAGGACATCAATCTGCACTTCACGGGGGATTTTCATGCCATCGGCGCGGCGAATAATCTGCTCGCTGCCATGCTCGACAATCATATCTTTCAGGGGAATGAGCTCAACATCGACCCCGCAAAGATCACATGGAAGCGCTGTGTGGACATGAACGACCGCCAGCTGCGCTCCATCGAGGACGGCCTCGGCGGGGGCAAAAACGGCGTCCCGCGGAAAGACGGCTTCGACATCACCGTCGCGAGCGAGGTCATGGCAGTTCTGTGCCTTGCAACTTCCCTTTCCGACCTCAAGACCCGTCTTTCCCGCATCATCGTCGGCTACACTTACGATGGGGAACCCGTCACGGCGGGGGACCTCAAGGCGGCGGGGGCCATGGCGGCCCTCTTGAAGGATGCCCTGAAGCCCAACCTCGTTCAGACCCTCGGGGGAACGCCTGCGCTCGTCCACGGCGGGCCCTTCGCTAATATCGCCCACGGATGTAACTCCGTCATTGCGACCAAGACGGCCCTGAAACTTGGGGACTACGTCGTCACGGAGGCGGGCTTCGGGGCAGATTTGGGAGCTGAGAAGTTCCTCGACATCAAGTGCCGTGCCGCAGGGCTGAAACCGAGCGCCGTCGTCATCGTCGCCACCGTTCGCGCCCTCAAGATGCACGGCGGGCTCGAAAAGACGGAGCTTGGAAATGAGGACCTTACCGCCCTCGAGAAGGGGCTTCCCAACCTGCTTCGCCACCTTTCCAATATCAAGAATGTGTATCATCTCCCCGCCGTCGTCGCGATCAACCGCTTCCCCGGCGATACGGATGCGGAGATCTCCCTCGTCATGGAGAAGTGCCGTGCGCTCGGCGTCAATGTCGTGCTCTCTACCGTTTGGGCGGAAGGGGGAAAGGGCGGCGTTGCGCTCGCGGAGGAGGTCGTGCGGCTGTGCGGGGAGAAGAACGATTTTTCGTACTGCTACGGCTTGGAGCTCCCCATCAGGGAGAAACTTCATGCGCTTGCGACCAAAATTTACGGCGGAAGGGGGGTGAAGTATACCCCCGAGGCGGAGAAGGAGATCGAGCGGCTGGAGGGGCTGGGCTTCGGGAACCTGCCCGTCTGCGTCGCAAAGACGCAGTATTCCTTTTCGGATGACGCGGCAAAGCTCGGCGCGCCCGAGGACTTTTTCATCACGGTGCGGGAGGTGAAGGTTGCCGCGGGGGCGGGATTTATTGTCGCGCTGACGGGCAATATTCTTACCATGCCGGGGCTCCCCAAATCCCCCGCCGCCTGCCGCATTGACGTGGATGGGAGCGGGAGAATCGTAGGGCTGTTTTAATTGACACCCCTTCCGTCACGGCAAGGGCAGCCGTGCCACCCACCCCTCTTAGGGGTGGGCAAGGGGACTTCGTTCGGCCGTCCCTCTTGCCCGCCCCCTGCGTAAGGGGGCGGGGTAGGGGTGGGGGTACGCCCTTGAACGGGGTCCGCACGGGAGCCCGTTCCCTCATTCCGAGCCCCGAAGGGGCGAGAGAATCTCGCTTTAAGAACGGAAGTCCGTAAGTTTACGAGATCCGCTCGCTAAGCGCGGCACGAGCGCGTAGTTCCCTTGCTTCCCCTCTTAGGGGAAGTACCCCGAAGGGGGGATAGGGTTTCTAAAAACCCCTCAGTCACTGCGTGACAGCTCCCCTAAGAGGGGAGCCAAGAGCCCCCCACCACAATTTTTAATTTTTAATTTTTAATTTCCCCATGACCGATATCGAAACATTACAACAGGCGGTGCCGAGGCTGCTCCAGTGGTTCCGCCAAAATAAGCGGGATCTCCCGTGGCGGCACAACAGGACGTTCTACACCGCCCTCGTCGCAGAGCTCATGCTCCAGCAGACGCGGGTGGAGGCTGTCAAGGAAAAATACGTCGCCTTTCTCGAAAAGTTCCCCACCGAAAGGGAGCTCGCACTCGCCTCCGAGGACGAGGTCATGAAGGCGTGGGAGGGGCTTGGCTACTACACCCGTGCCCGCAACCTCAAAAGGGCCGCCGAGACGCTTTTTCGGGAGGGTACCCCCCAGACATGGGTGGGGGTAAATGCCTTGGCGGGTGTTGGAAATTACACCGCGGGGGCGCTTTCGTCCATTGCTTTGGGACTCAAGGAACCCGCCGTGGACGGCAACGTTCTGCGCATTCTCACGCGGTTTTTTGCGGACGACAGCGTCATCGACGACGCTGCAAAGAGGAAATTTACGGAAGTTTTGCGGGCGGTCTATCCCGACGAGACGGCCGATTTCTGTGAGGGGCTCATGGAGCTCGGCGCGATCGTCTGTGTCCCCAACGGCGCTCCGTTGTGCGAACAGTGCCCGTGGAATACCCTCTGCCGTGCCCATCTCGAGGGAAGGGAGGAGGACTTTCCCGTCCGTGCGGAGAAGAGGCCGCGGCGGGTGGAATATCTCAACGTGTATGTGCTGAAGTGCGGCGGAAAGTATGCCATTCGCAAGCGGGAAGAGGGGCTCTTAAAGGGGCTGTGGGAGTTCCCGAATGAGGTTTCCCCACCCCCCTACCCCCCTCCCCAAGGAGGGGGCATGACCGAGCCCTCCCAAGGAGGGGGCATGAGTGGGGACGCCCAAGGAGGGGGCATGACCGAGCCTCCCCAAGGAGGGGGCATGACCGAGCCTTCCCAAGGAGGGGGCATGAGAGGGGCCACACAAGGAGGGGGCATGAGAGGGGACGCTCAAGTAGTGGGCGAAAGAGCCTCCCCCGGGCGCGCTCATCCTGAGCGTAGCGAAGGATCTCATAAAACTGACGGAGGCCTGTCGATACAAGGGGATCCCTCGCATGCGCTCGGAATGACGCAGAAGGGCACCCTCCTCGCCCAAAAGAACGCGACGCATGTGTTCACCCATGTGGAGTGGCGCATGACGGGCTACCTCATCGAGACCGAAACGCCCGACCCCGCGTTTCTCTGGGCGACGGCAGAGGAGATCCGCCAAAACTTTGCCATTCCCTCCGCATTCAAGGCCTTTCGCGTGTGGCTCAAGTGATCCCATTGGTTTGAAAGGGCATATCCGCGGCATATAATGGAAGTATGGGAATTTTCGAGAACAAGCGTATCGACTATGAGGAGTTCAGCCTCGGACAGGGGGAAAGTTCAATCAGGGCAGCCATCTTAAGCGATCTGCACTTTCCGCGGCAGCGTGCCGATCCCGCCCTCATTCTGCGGGAACTCGAGGAGAGGAATGTGGACGTTGCCTTTGTCACGGGGGACCTCGTGTGGCGAAAGGCAGACCTTGCCTCATGCGGCGCACGGGAGTTTTTGGAGGGGCTCAGCGCCCTCATGCCCGTGTTCTTTTCGGAGGGGAACCACGAATACCGCCACAGGCAGCGGGGAGAGATCTTTGAACTTTTAAGGGACTGCGGCGTGCACGACGTCACGGGGAGATGCCTCTCCTTCACCGTTGGCGGAGAAGTTTTGCTCATCGCAGGCGATACGGAGAGGGAGGGTGCGCCCCGCTTTGAGGGCAAGGGCGTGAAGATATTGCTTGCCCATCATCCCGAGCGTGCGGGGGAACATGCACAGATCCTTCGCCCCGACTATATCTTTTCGGGCCATGCGCACGGGGGACAGTTCCGCGTGTTCGGACACGGGATCTATGCGCCCGATCAGGGGCTCTTTCCGAAGTACACCTCGGGGCTCTATCCCATTGCCGAGGGGACGGACCTTGTCGTCTCCCGCGGGATCGGACGGAGCCGCTTTCCCTTCCGCATCAACGACCCGCCGCACATTCCCATCGTCACGATCTTTGCATAAAAAACCCGCTCCCACGGGAGCGGTTTTTTAAATTAAAAATTTAAAATTAAAAATTAAAAATTGCGGCAAGCCTCGGCTCCCCTTTTAGGGGAGCAGTCACGTAGTGACTGAGGGGTTATGACACCCCTTCCGCCCCTACGGGGCACCCACCCCTCGAGGGGTGGGCAAGGGACTTCGTACGGCCGCGTGACTGAGGGGGAGAACCCTATCCCCCGCTACGCGGGTACTTCCCCTAAGAGGGGAAGCAAGGGAGCCCTCCTCTCCCCAAAGAAGGAAACGCTATTCCGAGGGATTCATCATGTCGCAGAGTTTGACGAGGGCGCCCGAGACGGGGAAGGCCGCCAAGATGATCGCGATGATATACAGCACCTGCGTGAAGCCGAGCTCCACCGTGCTCCAGCCCGCATAGATGATATTGCCGAGCACGGGCACGGAGAATACGAGAATGGTCACGCCCACGGAGATAGCATACACGATCCCCCTGAGAAGGTTGAAGGGCTGCAAAATACGATACAGAATGACGAGCCCGCCGAAGGAGATGGCAAGCGTCATCATGGGCGTCATGAGGGACTGCGTCTCCCCCGCGACCGTCCCCATAAACTGTTCAGGCCAGAAGAAGTTCCCGAGATACACCGTGAGAATACACAGAATGAGGGTGATTGCCCCGGGGATACTTCGCGACATGACAAAGGGAATGAATTTCCCCTTGACCTTGGCCGCATTCGGCTGGAAGATCGTGACGACGGCGGAGGGGAATGCCGCAACGAGCACTTCAAACAGGAGCATGTTGCTCGGCTGGAAGAAGTAGGGCTGCTGTATGCAGGCACACAAGATCGCGAGCATGGTGATGAAGAGCGTCTTTGTGATATAGAGGGCCGCGGAGGACTTGATATTGTTGATGACCCGCCGCCCCTCATACACGACAGAGGGCAGATTCATGAAGTTATTGTCGGTGAGGACGAGGTGGGAGACATTCCTTGCGGCCTCGCTGCCCGAGGCGACGGAGATGGCGCAGTCGGCCTCCTTGAGGGCGAGGATATCGTTGACGCCGTCCCCCGTCATGGCCACGGTCGAGCCCTGTTTTTTGAGGGTCTGCACCAAGATGGCCTTCTGTTCGGGGGTGACACGGCCGAATACGGTGTACTGCGTTGCCACATTCTGCACTTCCACCTCGGTGAGCCCGTCGAGGGAAATGTAGTTCGAGGCATTCTTCACGCCCACTCTTCTTGCAACTTCGGATACGGTCACGGGATTGTCCCCCGAGATGATCTTGATCTCCACCTCGTTGTCGCGGAACCACTTGATGGTGTTCACGGCGTCGGGACGCACATTGTCTGCGAGGGTGATGATCGCCATGGGGCGAAGCAGCGAGGGGATCTTCTCCCCCGAGATCTGTGAGGGGGAATAGGCGAGGACGAGGACGCGGAGCCCCGACTGCGCGTATTGCTTGACGATCTTTTCGATCTTGGGGGGCATGGGGCGGAGGACAAATTCGGGAGCCCCCATCACAAATGTCCCCACTTCCCCAAAGCTGACGGCGGAGAGCTTTCTCTTGGAGGAGAAGGGGATCTTTGCCGTTGCATGCAGGGCGGTGGAGTGCCCGAATCTTGCCTCGAGCGCGATGGACGTCTGGTTGTTGTCCTCAAGGGAGAGGAGCATGGAACCCATGATATCCTCGAGGGTATAGTCCGTGTAATTGTTGAGGATCATGCAGTCGTTGACCGTCATCCTGCCGTCGGTGATGGTGCCCGTCTTGTCGAGACAGAGCACGTCCACGCGGGCGAGCATTTCGAGGGAGTAGAGGTCCTGCACGAGGGTATTCTTCTTGGCGAGCCGCCTGACGCCCGCGGCCATTGCAATCGAGGTGAGCAGGAGCAGTCCCGAGGGGATCATGCCGATGACGACTGCCGCCGTTGCAATGATGGTTGCGTTGAGCCGCTCCCGCGTTTCGAGGGCGAGGTCGGCAGAGCCCTTCCAGCTCGTGAATGCCGTGATCGCCGAGATGATGACGATGAGCACGGCAATGATGCGGATGAAGAGATGGATGGAATTCATGATCTCCGACCGCGGTTTCTTGTACTTCTTGGCACGGGAGGTGAGGGAATTGAGGTAGGTCCCCCGCCCGACTTTTTCAACGCGCACGCGGCATGCGCCGCTCGCAACGAAGGAGCCCGCATACATCATGTCCCCGATTTCCTTCTTGACGGGAACGCTCTCGCCCGTGAGGAGGGACTCGTTGCACTCCACGACCCCCTCTGCAAGCACGCAGTCCGCGGGGATCTGCTGGCCCGCTTCGAGGCAGAGCACATCGTCCACAAC
>CANRDK010000003.1 GCA_947629345.1 uncultured Clostridia bacterium | reverse complement strand
CCGCGCAGCGGGGGATAGGGTTCAAAAACCCCTCAGTCTCGCTACGCTCGCCAGCTCCCCTAAGAGGGGAGCCGAGGGTCCGTCTTCGCCCCAACGCTTCATGCCCCCTCCTGAGGAGGGGGTAGGGGGTGGGCAACGTTCTGAATCACGTCATCCGCTTCAATTCTCTCTACCGATGACGAAATCGACGGAGCAGCCGAAATAATCGGCAAGTTTGATGATATAATCGAGGCTCGGCGCAAACTTCCCGCGTTGCCAGTTATAGATGACGGAGTGGGTGATGGGGACTTCCTTGCAGAGCCGATATTTCTTGACATGGAAATAGTCCAAGAGAAAGGCAAGCTGTTGCGGGAAAGGCGGAACAGGGCGAAAGGTCTTTGCCTTGCTTTCGGGCTCCCGCCCCAACAGAAAGTCCGTTGTGCACGAAAAGTGATTCGCAACACGAATGAGTACATCGAGGCTTGGCATGCGTTTGTGATTCAAGACATAATAAATTTGCTGTTTTGAGATCCCCAAGATATCTGCCAGTTCTTTTCCGTTGATATTTTCATCAAACATTAACTCATCGAGCTTTTCGGCAAAATTCGACAAAACGTCCATAAAAACGACAAAACCTCCTATTGCAATTATGTCCTGTTTTGTGTACAATAGATTTGCGGGTAACAAAGAAACACATACCGCAATAGGAGAAAAGTTTTATGGAACAAACGAAGTACGTAGTGACAACAGGGAAGATCTTGAACGATCTGGAGGCGCTGACGGAGGGGATCTTTGAGGCCGAAAGTGTAAGGGAAGAGGATGCGCTGCTTTTGACGTTTACAAACGGTCAGGTTTTCCGCATCCGAGTCGAGTGCGTCCCCGCCGTCTCGTGCTCATCCTGCCCCTCGCGCTCATCCTGACCCTGAGCGTAGCCGAAGGGGAAGGATCCCGTTAAACGCACGGAAGTAATTAAAAATTAAAAATTAAAAATTAAAAATTGTGGCGGGGGCATATTTAGAGCGACACCCCCTCAGTCACTTCGTGACAGCTTCCCCTCTTAGGGGAAGTACCCCGAAGGGGGATAGGGTTGAACCCCTCAGTCTCGCTACGCTCGCCAGCTCCCCTAAGAGGGGAGCCGAGAAGCCCCCTCCTGAGGAGGGGGGTAGGGGGTGGGCAACGGTCCAAAATCATGTCCCGCCACATTTTTTATTTTCAATCCGAGAAATGGTTTTTATTCCGAAGATTTTGTGTTATAATAGAACATACGGACTTTGGAGTAAGAATATGGAACAAAAAAATTGGCATGCGATGGGGACGGAGGAGGTCCTTTCCGCACTCTCGGCAACAATATCAGGGCTCACCACCGAAGAAGCCGCGCGGCGCAGAGAGCTCTACGGCAAAAACGCCCTCAAGGAACGCAAGAAAAAGAGCATCTGGAAGATGCTCCTCGAGCAGGTTTTGGACGTCATGGTCATCATCCTGCTCCTTGCGGTGGTCTTATCCCTCGTCTTTCACGATTGGGCTGAGGCAGCGGTCATCTTCGTCATCGTCATCGTGAACGCCGTCATCGGCGTGGTACAGGAGAAGAAAGCGGCCGACGCTCTCGCCTCCCTTGCGACGCTCACCGCCCCGACGGCAAGAGTGCTGCGCGACGGCAAGGAGAGCACCATCTCCGCCGAAGAGCTCGTCCCCGGCGACGTCGTCATCTTGGCGGACGGCTGTGTCATTCCCGCCGACCTGCGGCTTCTCGAAGAGGCGAATTTGGCGGTGCAGGAATCTGCCCTGACGGGGGAGAGCGTTCCCGTTGAAAAGGACGCTCCCACCGTTCTGAAAGAGGACGCTCCCTTGGGCGACCGCATCAACATGGCATTTTCGTCCTCCGTCTGCACGGCGGGAACGGGCGTCGGCGTCGTGGTGGAGACGGGCATGCGCACGCAGGTCGGCTCGATCGCAGGCATGCTCGATGAGACGGACGAGCTCGCCACTCCCATGAAGCGCAAACTCAACCATGTGGGGAAAGTTCTCTCCCTCGTCGGCATCATCGTCGCCCTCGTGATGCTCGGGATCAGCTACCTGCGCATCGACGATTGGAGCGTAAGAAACAACTGGGTCCAGCCGCTCTTGATGGCGATCTCGCTCGCGATCTCCGTCATTCCCGAGGGGCTTCCCGCGACGGCGACCGTCGTCATGGCGCTCGGCGTCCAGCGCATGGCCAAACAGCAGGCGTTGGTGCGAAGTCTGCCCGCCGTGGAGACGCTCGGCTCCGCCACCGTCATCTGCTGTGATAAGACGGGGACCTTGACCCTCAACCGCATGACCGTTACCCGCTACCTCGCGTGCGGCGGCCTCACTGACGTGAAGAAGGGGGAGGAGATCGGAACGGCAAGACCGCTTCTCATTGCCTCTGCGCTCTGCAACGACGCCGCAAGGGATCCCGAGCGCCCCGGTGAATGGCTCGGCGACCCGACAGAGGGGGCTCTCATCGACTTTGCAGAGGCCTACGGCATCGACTGCGGGAAACTGAAGACAGAGGAGCCCCGCCTCTTTGAACAGCCCTTCGATTCGGACAGAAAGCGCATGTCCGTCGTCGTCAAGGAGGGGGAGACCAAAAAAGTATACACCAAGGGCGCGATCGACGGGCTCCTGCCCCTCTGTTCCTCCATTCTGACGGAGGACGGCGTGCGTCCCATCACGGAGGAGGATAGAAAGTTTCTCCTCGAAAGGGCGGAGGAGATGTCCGCCGAGGCGCTCCGCGTGCTCGGCTTCGGGGCACGGGAGATCGATTTCATTCCGAAGGAGGGGGACGACGTCGAAAACGATCTCGTCTTCCTCGGCTTCACCTGCATGATCGACCCGCCGCGGAAGGAAGTCATCGGGGCGGTCAGCTCTTGCCATTCGGCGGGGATCCGCGTCGTCATGATCACGGGCGACCACAAGACGACGGCTGTGGCCATTGCGAAGGAACTCGGCATCTACAGGGAAGGGGACGCCGCATTCACGGGCGCCGAACTTGCCGCCATGACGGACGAGGAGCTCGACAAAGTTGTCGGAAAGACCTCCGTCTACGCCCGCGTTTCTCCCTCCGACAAGCTCCGTATTGTCAAGTCCCTCCGGCGGACGGGGGAGGTCGCCTCCATGACGGGGGACGGCGTCAACGATTCTCCCGCGCTCAAGGCGGCGGACATCGGCGTCGCGATGGGGGCGGGAACGGATGTTGCCAAGGACGCCTCGGACATCATTCTCCTCGACAACAATTTCACCACCATCGAGAGCGCGGTGCGGGAGGGACGGCGGGTGTATGCCAACATCCGCAAGGTCATCCAGTTCCTTCTCGCGGGCAACATTGCGGAGATCCTGACCCTCATCGTCGCCACTCTCTTCAACCTGCCTGCGCCGCTCCTCGCCGTGCATGTGCTCATCATCAATCTCGTGACGGATACACTGCCTGCCTTGGGCCTCGGCGTCGATCCCGCCGCACCCGATATCATGGAGCATCCGCCCGTGAGGTCGGGAACGCTGTTTGAGAAGGGGCTCGTGATGCGCGTGCTCTTCCACGGGTTCCTGCTCTCCGCCGTCTCGCTCGGCGCATACTTTATCGGCCTTTACGGCTTCGGAAGCGCGGCCGATGCCATGACGATGACGTTTGCCACGATCTCCGTCTCCCAGCTCGTCCACGTTGCCAACCAGCGGTCGGACACCGCCTCCGCCTTTGCAAGGGGGAGCGGGCACAACAAGGCCCTGTATGCCGCGATGGCGGGTTCCTTTGCGATCGTGCTCTTCCTGCTCTTCGTCACCCCCTTCATCCCGGGCGGGGAAGCGTTCTTCGGATTCACCATCTTGAATCCTTTGCAGTATCTCATCGTCGCGGGGCTGTGCCTTGTGCCGCTCTTGGGTGTTGAAATATCCAAAATTTTCCTGCGGCGTGCGGAGAGAAAAAACAAAAAATAAAGTGAAATGAGGCGGAGCTCGGCTCCGCCTTTTCCGTGCAGAGGGGTCTTCTACGCCAAATTTTACATTTTTTGTTGAATATTTGCATAATTTTCCCGTATAAGCCAAACTTTTTGCAAATATAAGATTATTTTATAAATAATTCACGCAGATATCACGCTTTTTCCTTGACGAAAGGGGAGGTTTTGGGTATAATGTTATATTGTAATATTATGTCATATTGGACTTTCCGCCTCATTCACTTCCTGAATTTTAATACCAAAGGCGGCAAAGCGAGGTATTCATGAAAAGAAAAAGAGCAATCATTCTCCTCATCTGCGCGTGCATTGCCTGCATATTTGCAGGAACTCTTACAGCTTGCGGCGGAGAGGATTCCTTCGAGGGGGTCAAGGTCGTGTTCGAGCTCGAGGGCGGCAGATACAAGAACAGCACCCGCGCGCCCACCTATTACTACGATCTCGCCCCCGGGGCTTCCTGCAAGATCGTCTCGCCCGACAACTACGGCAGCGACTCCGTGACCTATTCGGGCTACAGGATCGACAGCTGGTGCAGAACCAAGACGGTGAACGAGGCCACGGGCGAAGTGTCCTATTCCGACCCTTGGGATTTCGACAGGGACACGATCGATTCCGAAACGGAGAGCCTGACGCTCTATGCCGTTTGGAAGGAGAGCTATGTCTGCACGTACGAGCTCTGCTATTGGGACGAAAACGGCGAAGTGCAGTCCATCACCACCTATCAGGTGGCAGAGGGCTCCAAGTTCTCCGCGTTCAACATCAACAGCGCCGACCGTGACGCATCGTCCGTTGCATCTACCTTGGGCTGCACGCTCAAAAAGGAACTTGTGGACGGCAAGAGCAGTCCCGTCTTTTACAGCGAGAGCAAGGAGCCTTGGGATCCCGACTTCGTCCATCCCGGCGAAGATGAGGAAACGACCCACGTCATCGTCAACGAGGACGGCTCCAAGGCATATGCGGTGCGGATCTTTGTGGAGTTCGTAGAGGGAAGGTTCACCTATGTCTCTACATCGTCCGAGCTCAACTCCGCGATCGCGAGGTCGGAGAACATCGTCCTCATGTGCGACATCGACTTCGGCGGCAACACCTTCTCGGGCTTTGCCGACGGGGAGACGAGGAAGTACGGCGGCAAGAAGGATATCGACGGATCCCCCCTGCAGCTCTATATCGACGGCAAGGGATTCTCGATCAAGAACTTCAAGCTCGGCTACTCTGCGGCGAACGCCAACCTCGTTTCGGACGAAACATTCAGCAACAGCCTCATCATCAGCCTCTTCGGCATTCTCGACAACGTGAAGGTATCCGATATCTCCTTTGAGAACGTCACGATCGATCTCTCGGCGGATAACTCCCGTATCGGCAGCATCTACGTTGCACCGCTCGCCGTCATGGCAACGAATTCCGTCTTTGAGAATGTCACATTCAACGGCACCTACAGCTGCACAAGGCTCCCCCGCGGCTTCTCCGAGAGCAATCTCTATGTCGAGAGGGAAGAGGTCATCCATCTCGGCGTGGGGACGACGAACACGGTTTCCGCTTCAACGGTCACACTGACCGATTCCGTTACGGAATAAAATTTCACACAGAAAATCAGTTTTAAGGAGTAAATAGCATGAAAAAGGTATTTCGTTATTTGGCAACAGGGCTTGCATGCGTGCTTTCGCTCGGCCTCTTTGCCGCCTGCGGCGACGGAGACGAGGGCGGCACGGGCGGCAAGGGCAACTTTGACAACGAGAACGACCCGCTCGTGTTCTCAACGCTCGCACTCGACAAGGTATTCAATCCCTTCTTCTCGACCTCCGCAACGGACGGCAACATCGTCGGCATGACGCAGATCGGCATGCTCGCCAACGATTCCAAGGGCAACCCCATCTGGGGCGACGACGAGGCAGTTGTCGTCAAGGACCTCGAGATCAATACGACCTATCAGGATCCCGTCAACAAGACCGATCCCATCCAGACGGAGTACAAGTTCGTCCTCAAGAACAATATCCGCTACTCGAACGGCAGCTATCTCTCGATGAAGGACGTGCTCTTCAATCTCTATGTCTATCTCGACCCCGCCTACACGGGCTCGAGCACCATCTATTCGACGGAGATCCTCGGCCTGCAGGAATACCGCACGCAGGAAGCGAGCGAAACGGAGCAGGATTCCTTCCGCGACAAGTACAGGCAGAGGGCACAGACCCGTATCGACGCGCTCCTCTCCGCCTTCAACGAAATTTACGACAACGACGACAATCAGGCGTTGGATACGGCAGGGTTCAGAGCTGAGCTCGAAAAACTTAAGAACCCTTCCTCCTATCCCAATATCGTAGAGGATTTCGACAAGGTCATCGAATTCTTCAATAAGGAACTCGAGAACGACTGGACGACTTCGACAGGCACCTATCAGGACACCAAGTTCACCAACGGAAAGGGGGAGACGGTGGAGAACCTTCTCGGTTCCGACGCCGAACAGTTCCTCTACAACGAGGGCGTGATCACTTGGAACAAGAAAGCGAACGGGGGAGACGGCGAGCTGACGAGCGGCTCGAGCAAGCCCGAAGATTTCCGCAATTGGACCAAGGAACAGGCGATCAATTACGTCTATGAGAACAACATTCCCGACAAGCTCAACGAGGTCGTTCAATATTGGAAGACGTCGGAGGAGTTCCGCACCTACCTCGAGGGCGACGAAATGGAGAAGGACAACACCGAAGGGTCGCTGCAATTCCCCAACGTCTCAGGTATCAAGTTTGCCAACAAGGACCAAAAGGTCACCGTCAACAACAAAGAGTACGACGTTCCCCAGTATGAGGACGACGCACACACCCATGTAAAGGACGGCTACAACGAAGTCCTCTCCATCACCATCAAGGAGATCGACCCCAAGGCCATCTGGAACTTCGCTTTCTCCGTCGCACCCATGTACTACTATTCGGATGCGGAGCATATCGCCGCGTTCGACTATGAGAGCAACTTCGGCGTGGAATACCGCTCGCAGTCCTTCATGAACAACGTCGTCAACTCCACCGAAAAGGTCGGCGTTCCCGTCGGTGCGGGTGCCTATGCCGCAAGTAAGGCGTCGGGCGGGATCGACAACATCACCGCAGGGCAGTTCTATGACCTCGGCGGCGTCTATTTCGAGCGCAACCCTTACTTCAATCCCGACGGAAAGGGCCCCGCAAAGATCAAGAAGGTTCGCTTCAGCGTCGTTGCGGAGAACCAGATGGTCGACTCCCTCTACACGGGCTCCATCGACTTCGTCGAACCCAATGCAAAGCCCGGCACCATCACCGAACTCAACGGAAAGAGGGATGAGGGCATCGGCAACAAGAACGTCCAGACTTCAGGTTACGGCTATATCGGCATCAACGCGGGCAAAGTGCCCAGCATCTATGTCCGCCGCGCCATTATGTACTGCATCAACACGCAGGAGACGGTCAACTACTACGGCACGACGGCGAAGCCCATCTACCGCTCCATGTCCCTCTCGAGCTGGGTCTCCACCCTCGCACTGCAGAACGTCACGAGCTATTATCCCTATATCAACGGTCCCGTTCCCTCCAACCTCAACGTCGTCGATCCCGACTACAGGGATTATGTGACCCGTCTCAACAAGAAAGCGGGGGACACCCTGACCTCGCAGGAGCAGGAGGACTTCATCCGTCACCTCGTCGGCGATCTCGGCGGCTACACGCTCAACTCCGACCAAGTCTACTTTAAGGGCAGCGACACCTGCAAATATACCTTCACCGTCGTCGGCGATGAGAGCGACCACCCCGCATGGGCAGCCCTCTGGCACGCGAAGGAACTCCTCAACAACTGGGGCTTCGAAATCGAAGTCAAAACGGATACCTACGGCCTCCAGAAGCTCTCCACGGGCGACCTCACCGTTTGGGCGGCAGCGTGGGGCTCCACGATCGACCCCGATATGTATCAGGTCTACCACAAGGATTCCACGGCGACCTCCGTCAACAACTGGGGATACAAGCAGATCCTCCGCGACACGACAAGCAAGTATCAGACAGAGAGGGATATCATCGATGAGCTCTCCGAGCTGATCGAAGAGGGCCGCAAGGTCGACGATTCAACGGACAACGGCAAGATCACGCGTGCGAATATCTACAAGTCCGCGCTCGACCTCGTTATGGAACTCGCCGTTGAGCTTCCCACCTATCAGAGGGACGACCTCTTTGCCTACAACACCAATAAGATCGATGTGAGCACCTTCACGCCCGACTCCGAGCTCTCCGCTTTCAAGGGCCTGACGTCCAATATGCATCTCATCTCGCTCAACGTGGCAAAATAATCTATTATAAATAAGGTAATACACAAACAACAAGCGCTAAATCGGTGAAACCATGTTCAAATACATTGTAAAACGGCTCTTAATATCCATCGTGATCCTGCTCGGCGTCTCGATCATCATCTATTTCTTGGTGAGACTCATGCCGGCGGACTATATCGATAACCGTTTCGCCTCGCAGTTGCAGAACCCCAACAGCGGTATCAATGAGGAGACCATATTGGAGTTCAAGAAGCTGTACGGGCTGGACGATAACTCCTTCATGGGCATTTTGAGGGGGTACTTCAGCTGGCTCGGCAACCTCGTGCGGGGGGATCTCGGGAATTCCTTTATCTATATGAAACCCGTAGGGCAGGTCATTGCGGAGAACATGTGGATCTCATTTGCGATCGCGCTTGTTGCGACCGTTCTGCAATTCCTCATCGCGATCCCGCTCGGCATCACGAGCGCAACGCACCAGTACTCCGTCCGCGACTATGTCACGACGGTGCTCACCATGATCGGTATCTCTCTGCCGACATACTTCTTTGCGTACATTGCGATCAGGTTTTTCTCGGTCGAGCTCGGCTGGCTGCCGAACTCGGGCCTCATCGACCTCTCCAAAAACTATGCCGATACATTCGGCGGGCAGATGGAAAAGTTCGGCGACATTCTCGTCCACCTCATCCTGCCCATCTTCGTCACGGTCATCCTGTCCATCGGCGGTCTCATGCGCTATACGAGGACGAACACCCTCGAGGTGCTGAGCGCAGACTATATCAGGACGGCCCGTGCGAAGGGCCTGAGCGAGAAGAAGGTCATCTACAAGCACGCATTCCGCAACACCCTCATTCCCTTGGCGACCCTTCTTGCGGGGATCCTGCCGTCCCTCTTCGGCGGCATGATGATCACCGAGCAGGTGTTCTCCATCGACGGGATCGGGAACCTCGCCTACAATGCACTGCGGCAGGGGGATATCCCGTTCGTCATGGGCTACAATATGTTCCTCGCCGTGCTCACGGTCATAGGAACGTTGCTGTCGGATATCATGTATTCCATCGTAGACCCTCGGGTCAAGCTACAATAACAGGCAGGATCTCAAATGAAAGAACAACAAGACAACAATCTCGAAATCGGGGAAACCGTCGGGCTTGACAACGTGAGCACGGAGGCAACCATGGCGGCGGAAACGGCAGAGGCGGCGGAAGCGGCCGAACGGCAGGGCGGCGAGGAAAGGGAACTCGGCGTTGCGGAGGAGACGTATAAGGAAATGAGCCCGCTGCGGCTCATCCTCAGGCGGTTCTTCCGCTCCAAGCTCTCCATCGTCGGTCTCGTCATGATCGTCGCACTCTTCCTCTTCTCCTTCCTCGGTCCCATCATCTACAACGCATTCGACAATGTGCCTTGGATCCACGAGGCGCATGAGCAGAACCTTACGCTGGAGGAGGCGGTGGACAGGAGCTACCATGTGGAACTCGCTCCGCCCACCCCCCAAACGATGACCGACCTCGACGGGAACACCTTCACCGTGACCGAAGTCGTGGAGCTCGAGAACAACACGGGCGACGCGAACAAGCTGATGGACCCCGGTGAGGGCCACCTTCTCGGCACGGACGACAAGGGCATGGACGTCTTTGTGCGTCTCATGTACGGCGGGAGGATCTCGCTCATCATCGGCTTCATCGTCGTCATTCTCGAAACGCTCATCGGCATCGTCATCGGCGGCATCTCGGGCTACTTCGGCGGATGGATCGACAATATCCTCATGCGTGTCGTCGACATCTTCAACTGTATCCCTACGCTCCCCATCCTCCTCATAGGCTCCTTCGTCATCGACTCGTGGGGGCTGCAGCCGGACCAACAGATCTATGTGTTGATGGTCATCATCACGCTGTTCGGCTGGAGCGGGACGGCAAGGCTCGTCCGCGGGCAGATCTTGGGGCTCAGGGAACAGGAGTACATCACCGCGACGGAAGTCATGGGCTTCTCGCCGTGGCGGCGCATCTTCAAGCACCTCATTCCGAACGTCATGCCCCAGCTCATCGTCTCCATGACCTTGGGCCTCGGCTCCGTCATTCTGTATGAGTCCACATTGAGCTATCTCGGCCTCGGCGTCCAGCTTCCCAAGGCCGCATGGGGGACGATGATCGCACTCGCAAAGACGCGCGAAGTCCTCATCTACCACATGAACGTATGGCTTCCCGCAGGTATCCTCATCGTCATCGCCGTGCTGGGCTTCAACTTTATCGGGGACGGTCTCAGAGACGCAATGGACCCCAAGGCGAGGAAATAGACAATGGCACAGAAATATTCCAATTATATCTCCATGAAGGAGAGCCGCAAGATCATCAAGTACAATCTCAAGCAGATGAAGTACTACGAAAAGCTCAAGCGGCAGAAAAAGGACATCAGCGAATACACCGTCCCGATGAAGGACGAAAACAACCTCATCGAGGTCGAAAACTTGGAGACTTTCTTCTTTACCGATACGGGCACGGTCAAATCGGTGAACGGCGTCTCCTTCAACGTCCCGAAGAACAAGGTCATCGGCATCGTCGGCGAATCGGGCTGCGGCAAGAGCGTCACATCTCTCTCCATCATGCAGCTCGTGCAGGCTCCGCAGGGTCAGGTCGTCGGCGGGCAGATCCGCTTCAACTCCGATCAGCTCGGCTACGACGAAGAGGGGCGCAAGCTCGCCTACGACATCGCCAAGACTCCCACCAAGGAAATGTATAACATCCGCGGGAAAGATATCACAATGATCTTTCAGGAGCCCATGACGAGCCTCAACCCCGTGTTTACGATCGGCTACCAGCTCGACGAGGTGTCCTTCCTCAAAAATCCTCAGATCAAGAAAGAGGACGCCAAGGCCTACAGTATCGAAATGCTCAAAAAGGTAGGCATTTCCATGCCCGAGCACTGCTACGAGAGCTACCCGCACGAACTCTCGGGCGGCATGCGCCAGCGCGTCATGATCGCAATGGCCCTCGCGGGGGAGCCCAAGCTCATCATCGCCGACGAACCTACGACGGCGCTCGACGTCACCATTCAGGCGCAGATCTTGGAGCTTCTTCGTGAATTGCAGAAGCAAGAGGGGTGCTCCATCATGCTCATCACCCATGACCTCGGCGTCATCGCCGAAATGGCAGACGAAGTCGTCGTCATGTACGCGGGCAGGGTCATCGAGAGGGGAACGGTGCGGGAGATCTTCAAAAACCCGCTCCACCCGTACACCGTCGGGCTTCAGAAGAGCAAGCCGCTCATCGATTCCAACACGAAAGAGCCGCTCTATTCCATTCCGGGGCAGGTCCCCAATCCCATCAATCTTCCCAATCACTGCTATTTCCGCAACCGCTGTACAAAGTGCATGGCGTGCTGCGACGGTGAATATCCCGAAGAATTCAAGGTGAGCGAAACACATTCCGTGGCCTGCTACCTCTACGCAAAGGAGTGACGGCAAATATGACATTCCAGAATTTGATTCTATCCGGTTTTGCGGGCGGCTCTGTCATCGCCTGTATCACCGTCATGGCCATCGCGCTCGCCGTCATCATCGCAGGTGCGGTCGTGTTTGCGCTCTGGTCCAAAAAGGAGATCTCGGAGGACAAAGAGGAGCCCAAAGAGGAACCCCAAGCGCTCCCGCTTGCCGAAGTTGCGGCGGCGGAGCCCGAGGAACAGGATCCCGTCATCCTTCGTGTCTCCCATCTCAAAAAGTACTTCCCGATCAAGAGGAATTTCTTCGGAAAGCCCGTAAAGTTCCTCCATGCCGTGGATGATGTCAGTTTCGAAGTCGAACGGGGCACCGCCATCGGCGTGGTGGGGGAATCGGGCTGCGGCAAGACGACGCTCGGCAGAACGATCCTCCGTCTCTACGATGTGGACGGCGGCGACGTCTGGTTCGAGGGCGCAGAGCTCTCCAAGCTCAAGAAGAAGGAGCTCAGAAAGTACAGAACGGATATCCAGCTCATCTTTCAGGACCCTTATTCCAGCCTTCCGCCCCGCATGACCGTCGGTTCCATCATTGCAGAGGCCGTCAAAGTCCATCATATCGTCCCGAAGGAGCAAGTGCACGACTACGTCCTCGGCGTGATGAAGCAGTGCGGCCTCCAGCCCCAATATTACGACAGATATCCCCATGAGTTCTCGGGGGGCCAGCGCCAGCGTATCTGTATCGCAAGGGCGCTCGCGGTAAAGCCCAAGCTCGTCATCTGCGACGAGCCCGTCTCCGCCCTCGACGTCTCCATTCAGGCACAGATCATCAACCTTCTCAAGGACCTGCAGGAGAGAATGGGGCTCACCTATGTGTTCATCTCGCACGACCTCTCCGTCGTCAAGTACATTACCGACCAGATCGTGGTCATGTACCTCGGCAACGTCATGGAACACGGCAAGACGGAGGATATCTTCAGAAGCCCCCTGCATCCGTACACGCAGGCGCTCTTCTCGGCAGTCCCCGTGCCCGATCCCGATGCAAAGATGAACCGCATCATTCTCGAGGGGGACATTCCCTCGCCCGCAAATCCTCCCCGCGGCTGTAAGTTCCACACCCGTTGCAGCAAATGTATGAACGTTTGCCGCATGATCCAGCCCGAATATCTCGAGGCGGAGGAAAATCACTTCGTCGCATGCCACCTCTACAATCAGGAGATCATCTCCGATCTCGGCAAGTACGACGCAATGTATGAGGAAGAGCTCCGCATACAGGCGGAAAAGGAAGCGGAGGAAAATGCAAGACACCACGGAAAGAGAAGAAAACACAGCGATGCCGACGGAGCCCAATCAACCGACGGAGCCCCCGCAGCAGACGGAGCCCAAAAAGAAGAAAAGGAAGAAGCCTAAGGTAAAGTATGTGGACGACGGGCACACGGTGTACAGCATGGAGGCTCTGACGGGGAAGCTCCCCGAGGAGAAAGACCGTCCGCAGATGACGGGAAAGGAGCGTTGGGCGCTCATCCGCGCCGCGTTCGGCCACTATCTGCCGCCCGTGCTCATCGTGCTTGCGAGCTTTTCGCTCGTGGCCCTGCTCATGTACTTTTGGCTCATGTAACAAATAAAAAACAAAGAGGAAACGACCGTGAAACTCAAGAAACTATTATCTATACTTATGGTTTGTGTGATGGGAGCGGGTGCCGCAACGGCGTGTGCACCCGATTCCTCCGACACGCAGACGGAGGGGAATGACACCGCCTACGAGAGCGGCGAGCTCGAGATCCTCAAGAGCGACTACTCCATTCCCGCCGACGAGAAGATGTCCCGCATCAAGGCGGAATATCTCATCGAGAACCAAGGCTATCGGGACGGGGACGAGGTCGTCGCCATTCTCTCCCTCAACGGGGACGCTTTGATCGACAGCTATCTTGCGGACGAAGAACTCTCTGCAAAGTATTCCCTTGCCGAATACGCCGCAAGCCCCGCGGCTTCGCAGAAGCAGGCGGGCATCAACTTCGAGCAGACCGACCTCATCCGCAGGCTTCAGTCCGAGGGGCTCATCAAGGGGGTCGAATACCGCTATAACACGATCGCAAATGCCGTGGCAGTCACCATGACCTACGGCAACTTCCTCACGCTCGAGAGGGCAGGCTACTGCAAGAGCGTCTCCCTTGCGGAGACCTATTCCCACCCGCAGGAGGCGGAGGGGACGACGGATGTCTCCGCGATCGTCAACGACGTTGACGTGTACGAGACAGGTATCTTCAACTCCGAGAGCGCAAAGGATCCCGACGGAAATCCTTACACGGGGAAGGGGACCTCTGTCGCCGTGCTCGACTCCGGCTTCGACCTCTCCCACCCTGCATACAACACCCATCAGATCGAGGGAACGCCCATGTTCTCCCGCGATGAGATCAACGATAAGGTGAATTTGAAAGAGGACGGAACGTTCGCACTCAACGCGGCGCAGACGACCGCGGGCCTCTCCGTCACCGACGTTTACTACAGCGAGAAGATCCCCTATAAATACGACTATGCCGATAAGGACTCCGACGTGTTCCCTTACGATTCCGAACACGGCACCCACGTCGCGGGCATCATCGGCGGCTATGCCAATTCCTATCAGGATAAGGACCACAACACCGTTTACGAAGATGACGGAGTCACAACGAAGACGTTCAAGGGCATCGCCATCGATACCCAGCTCGTCCTCATGAAAGTGTTCCCCGATCTTCAGTCGGGCGCACAGACGCCCGATATTCTCGCCGCCCTTGAGGACGCGGTCGTGCTCGGCGTCGACGCCATCAACATGTCCCTCGGCTCCGCCTGCGGCTTCACGCGCGAAGAGGACAAGGAGACCGTCAACGAAATCTACGACAAGATCAACGAGAGCGGCACCAGCCTCATCATCGCCGCGGGCAATGAGTACAGCTCGGGCTACGGCGGCGCACAGGGCAACACCAACCGCGTCACCAACCCCGATTCGGGCACCATCGGCTCGCCCGCATCCTATCCCGCCTCTCTCTCCGTCGCCTCCATCAGCGGCGTAAAGAGCAAATACCTCGTCGGGAACGATTCCCAGTACCTCTTCTTCATAGAGTCCAGCTCCATCTCGGGCGAGGAGAACGACTTCTTCGCCGAACTCTATGAGGACATGAAGTGGGCGAAGGACAGTACAGAACATACGCTTGAATACGTCACGGTCCCCGGCTATGGCTACCGTGCAAACTATACAACGATCAACGTCGAGGGCAAGATCGCTCTCGTCAGCCGCGGCGACAACACCTTCGAGGATAAGGCCTTGCAGGCCAAGCTCGCAGGCGCGATCGCATGTATCATCTACAACAACATCGAGGGCGACATCCGCATGTCGATGGGCAAGAGCGACCATATCCCCACGGTCTCCATCTCCAAGGAGGACGGCGTTCAGCTCGCCCAAAAGCGGAACGGCACGCTCACCTTCAGCTACGACCAGCAGGCAGGGCCCTTCATGTCCGATTTCTCCTGCTGGGGTCCTCTTCCCGACCTCACATTGAAGCCCGAGATCACGGCGCACGGCGGGAATATCACTTCCTCCTTCCCGGGCGGCGGCTACGGCACCATCAGCGGTACCTCCATGGCCTGCCCCAACCTCTGCGGCATCGTCCTTCTCATCCGTCAGTATGTGAGAGACAACTATAAGGACCTCACGGGCAACGAAAAGCCCACCGAAGATGCAGAAACCAACGCCACCTACATGAAGGACGTCAAGAATCTGACGAACAAGCTCCTCATGTCCACGGCGGGCATCGTTCTCAACGAGCAGGGCAATCCGTATTCGCCGAGAAAGCAGGGCGCAGGCCTTGCAAGCCTCAAGAACGCAGTCACCACAAAGGCATATATCGAGGTCGAAAAGGACGGCAAGGTGCAGGATCGCACCAAGCTCGAGCTCGGCGACGACGCAAAGAAGACGGGCGTGTACGAAATGTACCTCAACGTCGTCAACACCTCCACCAATTCTCTCAAATACACGCTTGACGTTCTCGGCATGACGGAGAGCGTCTCCACGGCAGACGACGACTTCGTTGCAGAGCGTTCCCAGCTCCTCAACGGTAGCGTCAAGGTGGAAGCTCTCTCGGCGAACAACGGCAGCGTCAGCGGCAACATCGTCACGGTGAACGGAAAGTCGGGCGCAGGGGCCACCCCCAACGTCCTCAAACTCAAGGTCACCTATACGCTCTCGCAGGCAGATAAGGACCTCATCGAAAATTCCTTCCCTTACGGCATGTTTGTTGAGGGCTTTGTCACCCTCAAGGCAGAGGGGGAAGTCGATCTCAACGTTCCCTTCCTTGCCTTCTACGGCGACTGGACGCAGGCTCCCGTGTTCGACAAGACCTATTTTGAAGTGGAAACGGAGGCCCACAACGCAGGCATCGACGAGGAAGATAAGATCAAGGCCGATTACTACGCCACCACGCCCTACGGTTCCTACAGATACAACTATATCATCCCGCTCGGGACCTATCTCTATACGATGGACGAATCGAGCTTTGACCCCATCCCCGCAACTTCGGAGCATGCCGCGATCTCCAACACGCTCAACACGCTCGACGGGATCAGCGCAGTCTACGAGGGGCTCCTCCGCGGCTGCAAGACGATGCACTACACCATTACCGACAAGGTGACGGGGGAAGTCATCTTCGACCACTACGACTACAACGCCCGCAAGGCATATTCGCAGGGCGGTTCACCCATCCCCGGTTACGATGAGACGTTCGATTTCAGATCGAGCGACTACAACCTCATCAACAACCGCCAGTACGAATTCAAGATGGTTGGCCTCCTCGACTACGGCAAGGACGGCGGCGAGTACACCAACGCGCGGAACACCTTCACGTTCGATTTCACCTTCGATACGGAGGCTCCCATCATCAAGAGCGCGACCTACGAGAAGAAGTACGACAAGACGCTCAAGAAGGACCGCTACTACGTCAACCTCACCGTCTACGATAACGCCTATGCAATGGCGCTCATCCCCGGCATCTTCACGCCGAATCCCGACTACACGGGCCCCAATTCGGGTGAGCCGCAGATCCAGTTTACCTCTGTCAACAACTATCCCATCCCGCTCTACGGCGAGAGGGGACAGGACTACACCTTCCGTTACGAGATCACGGACCTTCTTCCCAATCTCCAATACGATTCGATGGTGCCCAATTCTCTCGTCTTTGCGGTGATGGACTATGCGCTCAACGAGAACATGTTCATCTGCCAGCTTCCCGGCACCCGCGGCAACTTCAAGTTCACCGAGGACGGCACTGCGAACGGGAAAACGCTCACGAGCAAGACAGTGGGGATCGGCGAAGTTTTGGATCTCACGCAGTATCTCTACTCTGCGGATGCAACGGCCTCCACGGTGGAGGATGTGACCGATTATCTCAGGCACCTCTCTTGGAATTCCTCCAATAAGGCCACTGCGGACGTGCAATACGGTCAGGTCCGCGGCCTCAAGGCCGGCAAGGTCACGATCACCGTGTCCGACCCCGTTTACAGCAACAGGACGACGATCAACATTCAGGTCGTCAATAAGAGTACCGATCAGGGCGCTGCGCAGTCTCTCTCCGTTGAGGGCAACAACGGGATCTCCCTCCTTGCCGCCCAAGACGTCGGGAACTATAAGGATGCCAAGATCACAGACGTGCGCTTTGCCTACTTCAAGACCCTAAAGGCCTATTCGCAGGTGGCGGGCGACCCGAGCGACATCGGCGACGTCAACGATACCACCTTTTTGACGGCCTACCGCGGGGGCATCGAAATGTTCCCCGGCGAGAGTATCCAGCTCTTCTACGATGTTGAACCGTGGTATGTGAAGGATACCTATCAGTTCACCTTCAAGAGCGACCGTCCCGAAGTTCTGACGGTTGACAGCAACGGCGTCATCAAGGCGCTGAAGAAGGGGAACGCCACGGTCACGCTGACCGTTGCGGGCTCCAACCTCATGGCCTCCCTCCGTATCACCGTCCTCAGCGAATTCGTCATCGACGATGCGCGTACGCTCGTTGCCTACAAGGGCCTCGGCGGGGACGTTGTCATTCCCGACGACGAGGGCATCCTCTATATCGGACCCTTCGCTTTCAGCCTCTATTTGGACGACGAGGACTATCTCCAGAAACTTCCCTCCGACGATATCTACGCCAACCGTATCGCACTCGGCAACGATACCGTCACCTCTGTGAAGATCCCCAACGGCGTCATGGAGATCCAGCAGACCGCTTTCTACAACTGTACGGCGCTCAAGACGGTAGAACTGCCCGAAACCATCCAGTTCATCCGCCAGTACGCCTTTATGGGGGACACCTCCCTTCAGAAGATCAATCTGAGCAAGGACGTGGAAGTCATCGGCGCGTCCGCATTCGAGGGCTGCACCAAGCTCAACGACTTCGGCGACGGCGTTGCTACGGATGGGAATCCTCTCAAGCTGAATTCCTGCTATGCGATCGGCACACGCGCTTTCAGAAATTGCACTTCGCTCACGTCTCTCGACCTCACGCACCTCCGCAACACGGGCGAATCTGCCTTTGCGGGCTGCACCAAGCTTGCAAATGTCGTCTTTGATGAGAATGGCCTCACCAAGCTCTCCGCGCATATGTTTGACGGCTGCGGGCTCAAAGATGTCACTTGCTACGAAACCAACGTCATTCCCGCCTACGCCTTTGCGAACAACAAGAGCTTGACGTCCTTCACGTTTGCAAGCGAGAACGGGCTCGCTTCCATCGGCGACTATGCCTTTGCGGGCGACACCAACCTCACCAAGATCACCCTTCCCAACAGCGGCTTTGCGCTCGGCGAGAAGGTGTTCAACGGCTGTACGAACCTTGCAACGGTCGCGGTTCAGGCGAATACGCAGATCTCTTCCGCACAGGGCTCCATCTTCAACGGTTGCGGTCTCAACAAGTTTGAACTCGCAACGGGTGCCGACGCGAACTATCAACTCAACGAGAACAATACTCAGCTTCTCACAAAGAATGGGGAGGAGATCGTCCTCGTGGCAGTCAATGCCTGCACGGACAGCGTCACCGTTCCCGCGAGCGTCAAGTCCGTGCGTGCGGGTGCGTTCTCGGGCGCAAAGCTCACCTCTGTCACCTTTGCAGGGCCCGTTTCGCTCGGCGAATATGCCTTTGCGGACTGTAAACAGCTCCTCACTGTGACCTTTGCAGAGGGAACCAACACGATCGGCAACGGCGCCTTTGCGGGCTGCACCAAGCTCAATTCCGTCAACCTCGAAAAGGTCTCCACGGTCGGAAATCTGGCTTTCAACGGCGATACGGCCCTCTCGCAAGTGACCTTTGCAGACGGCGTCACGCTCGGGGATGCGAGCTTCTTCCAGAGCGGGCTTACGAGCGTCACCTTCCAAGGCGGAGCCACGATCGGCTCGGCGGCCTTCCGCGAATGCACAAAACTTGCAACGGTCACGCTCAGCGGCGACACTGCGATCGGCTCGTATGCGTTCTATGGCGACACTGCGTTGAATTCCATCGATCTCTCCAAAGTCAAGGGCGAGATTGCAGAGGCGGCCTTCTACGGCTGCAGCAATCTTACGGCGGCGACTCTCACGAATGTGACGAAGATCGGCACACTTGCATTTGCCGATTGCTCCCGCCTTGCAAGCGTCACTCTCGGCAACGACCTCACCGAGATCGGCACGGGCGCATTCATGGATTACACCTACTTCACGCGCGGCGGCAGGGCAAACCACGGCCCGACCTTCACGTCCATCGACCTTTCCCATGTCACTGAGATCGGCGAGGCCGCGTTTTATGGCTGTGCAGGCCTTACAAGCGTGACGATCCCCGGCGGGATCACGGAACTTCCCGACAACGTGTTTGCCTGCTGTACCGCTCTGCAGACCGTGGAGCTTGCAGACGTCACCAAGATCGGCAACTTTGCCTTTATGAACTGCACGTCCTTAAAGACGGTGAACCTCGGAAAGGTCACGGAGATCGGCGCCGCAGCATTCTATTTGGCGGGAAAACTTACGACGGTTGACCTCGCAAAGGCCAAGACGATCGGAAGCCTCGCCTTTGCGGACACAGGTCTTACAGGCACGGTCAATGCCCCCGAACTTGTTTCGCTTGCTCAGACCTCTCTCGACAGAAATATCGTCAGCCTCAGCTATGCGGAGATCGTCATGCCCGAAATCGCGATCATCATGCCCGAGATTATCGACGAAAATGACATCGACCTCGGCGACTATGTGTTTGCAGGCAGTTATGCTTTCCGCAACGCAAAGTTCACGGCGTTCAACGCACCCGCCCTTGCAACCATCGGCGATGGGGCATTCTATGGAAACACCGCTCTCACGGGCTTCAGCTTCGGCAGTGCACTCACCTATGTCGGTGAACAGGCCTTCCGCGGCTGCACCTCCATTACGGCATTCACCATGGTGAACGGCGCAGAGAATGCGCATGCGCACATCAAGGACGGCGTGCTCTATCTGGATCTCGAAAACGGCAAACAGCAGCTTGCGGCAGTTCCCGCAGGCATGACGGGTACCACCTTGACGGTGGAAGAGGGGACGACGTACATCGCCGCCTATGCGGGGAACGAGAACAAGAAAATCACCTCGATCGTTCTGCCTGATTCCCTCGAGAGCATCGGCGAATACGCTTTCTATGGCTACACTGCCCTTGCGAGTGTGGAATTCCGTTCGGTCAATGCTCCCTCGCTCGAATGCAGCTACGATGAAAATGCACCCAGCCTCGCCGAAACCGATCCCGGGTACAACATCCTCTGCAACCAGTTCAGCATGTATCGGTTCGAGAAGCAGTGCTACTTCAACTTCGTCGATCTTGTCGGCAAGAGACAGCCCATCGAGATGATCCTTCCGAGCAATTCGGATATCTCGGGCTACGACAACGTCATCTACCTCGTCTACTTCGGGACAGTTGCGAATGCTCAGCGTAGCGAATACGTTGCAATGGAGCAGTCCATGAAGAACTTCCTCGAATACGGCAGAAAGGTTGCCGAGATCGCGACGCTCACCCTCGACGACGAAGCCCTCGTCTCGCAGGCAGTCATTGCGCTCAACGCCATCAAGCAGAAACCCGAGACTTTCGGCATCGATATGAATGAGTGGAATGAGCTCCGCACGGCCGTGACGGGCGCGCGCGAGAAGATCGTCCGCCTCAAGATCGAGTATGCCAAGAAAGTCATCCGCGACATTCAAGCCCGCATCGATGCGCTTTCCGATACCTACAGCAACACGGAGGAGCAGAATGCGGAGATCCTTGCGCTCGAGGCGGCCATCGGCGACCTCGAAACGGACGACAGGAGCCTCCTCGTGCAGGATAAGTATACGAAGCTCCTCGCGGCCTATCAGGCGGCACATCCTACGAACCCCGACATCCCCGGCCCCGGCGGAGATACCCCAGGCCCCGGTGGGGAGACGCCCGGCGGCGAAACTCCCTGTGATCAGCCCAAGGAAGATGACGGCGGCTGCGGTTCCGTCATTGGGATCGGCGGCGGTGTGATCGCGCTCGTCACTCTCATCGGTGCGGCGGCATTCGTCCTCATGAAGAGGAAAGACTGATTCAAAAAAACAGACGCCTCGGCGTCTGTTTTTCTCTCCCCCCGTTGTCCCAACGAGGGGAGTCGGAGGGCCGTCTCGCTGCCCCTTTTAGGGGAAGTACCCCGAAGGGGGGAAGGGGTTCGAAACCCCTCAGTCACGCAAGGACAGCGTGACAGCTCCCCTAAGAGGTGAGCCAAGACCCCATCAATTCTAAAACCAAAAAAAGGAGAATACAATGTTAGGAAATTTCAGCTACCACAATCCCACAAAGCTCTATTTCGGCAAGGACGCCCTCGAGTACTTGGGCGACGAGCTTCAGCACTACGGCAAGACCGTCCAGCTCATCTACGGCGGCGGTTCCATCAAGAAGAACGGCATCTATCAGGAGATCATGGAGATCCTTCTCGCCTGCGGGAAGGAAGTCGTTGAGGACGGCGGCGTCATGCCAAACCCCACCAGCGAGCGCGTCGAGCTCGGCGCAAAGCGGGCGAGGGAGAATAAGGTCGACCTGCTCCTTGCCGTC
The DNA here is from genome assembly GCA_947629345.1 of uncultured Clostridia bacterium. Classification (GTDB taxonomy): domain Bacteria; phylum Bacillota; class Clostridia; order Christensenellales; family Borkfalkiaceae; genus Gallimonas. The sequence continues at coordinate 17,630 of CANRDK010000003.1, read as the reverse complement.
GGCGGCGGGTCGGTGTGCGACTATGCCAAGGCCGTTGCCGTCTCTGCCTACTGCGAAGAGGACTTTTGGGAGAAGTACTATATCCGTTTCGAGGACCCGACCTGCAAAATTCTTCCCGTGGGCTGCGTGCTCACCATGGCGGGCACGGGGAGCGAGATGAACGGCGGCTCCGTCATCACCAACCGCAAGCAGAAGCTCAAGATCGGCCATGTGTTCGGAAGCGACGTCATGCCCAAGTTCTCCATTCTCAACCCCGAATTCACCTACACCCTTCCCGAACGGCAGATGGTGTCGGGCATTTACGACATCTTCAACCACATCTGCGAGCAGTACTTCTCGGGCGAGGACGACAACGTCACCGATTACCTCTGCGAGGGACTCATGAAGTCCGTTATCTCCGCCTCCTACAGGGCAAAAAAGAATCCGCGCGACTATGAGGCGCGGAGCAATATCATGTGGGCAGCCACATGGGCATTGAATACTTTACTTGACAAAGGTAAGACGACGGATTGGGAAGTCCACATGCTTGGCCAAGCCGTAGGCGCATACACAGACGCCACGCACGGCATGACGCTCGCCGCCGTTTCCCTTCCCTACTATCGCTATATTTTGCGCTATGGGTTGCAAAAATTCAAGCGCTTCGCCATTGAAGTCTGGAACGTGAAGGAGAAGGGGAGCGACGAGGAGATCGCCGAAAGGGGCCTCTCCGCCATGGAGAATTGGATGAAAGATTTGGGGCTGACACTTAACATTTCCGACCTCGGCGCCACGCCCGATATGATCGAGGGGATCGCCGACGCCACCCGCATCCAGAAGGGCGGCTACCATGTCCTCACCCGCCCCGAGATCGTGGAGATCTTAAAGGCGAGCCTGTAACTTCAGTCCACATGCAGGACGAAGAACTTTAAATACATTGTCTCATCGTCGGCGAGCAGGGCGGGGTGATCGGGAGCCTGTGCCCGCAGTTCCGCAATTTGCACCCGCCGCTTGGAGCGCACCGCCGCCTCTGTGAGCATCTTTTGGAAGAGGGGCAGCGTCACATAGTGGGAGCAGGACGAGCTGACGAGAAATCCGCCCTTTTTCACGAGTTTGAGCCCGAGCAGGTTGATGTCGAGGTACCCCTTGAGGGCATCCTTCACTTCCGCCGCAGACTTGCAGAACGCGGGCGGGTCTAAAATGACGAGGTCGAACTTTCTCCCTTCCGCATGATAGGCGCGGAGGAGGTCGAACGCGTCCCCGCACACCGTTTCGATATTGTGAAATCCGTTGAGCTCGGCGTTCCGCTTCACGCTCTCAAGCGCACGGGCGGAGGCGTCGAGCGAGGTGACATGCTCTGCAGAGAGGGCGCAGTTCATGGAGAATCCGCCGCTGTTGCAGAAGCAGTCGAGCACTTCTCCGCTTGCGTATCGGCGCACGGCGAGGCGGTTCTCCCTTTGGTCGAGAAAATAGCCCGTCTTTTGGCCGTTTTTTACGTCCACAGCCATCTTGAGGCTGTTTTCGGTGAAGACGATCTCATCGGGCACCTCGCCGTAGAGGACGCCCGCTGTCTCCCCGAGCCCTTCCTTTTTGCGCACGGCAACGTCTGAACGCTCATAGATGCCCTTGGGGGAGAACTCCTCGACGAGGGCCTCCACAATGAGTTTTTTGCGCTGGTCCACGCCGAGAGAGAGGAACTGCACGGAGAGATAGTCCCCGTATTTATCGACGATGAGGGCGGGGAGATCGTCTGCCTCGGCAAACACGGCACGGTAGGCGTCTCTGAGCCCAAGCGACGTGCGATAGCTGTTCGCCGCATGGATGCGCTCGAGATAGAGAGCCTTTCCGTCCTCCTCATTTCCGCGGATGAAGATGCGGACGAGGATCTTGGATGCGTGGTTGATATATCCCTTGCCGAGATAGCGGCCGTCGAAGCTCTTGACGGTGGCGAGCGACCCGTTTTTATCCTTGCCCTCGATGCGGGCGACCTCGTTGGCATACACCCACGGATGCCCCGCGGCAATGCGCTTTTCTTCGCCCTTTTTCAAGAAAATTTCATAGCTCATAGCAATATTATAAAAAATCGTGCCCCAAAAGTAAAGCGGAATCGCACGATTTTTTTGTGACCGAGAGGAGGGTAAAAAGACAGCACGGCTCAGCCGTGCTGTCTTTTATGGCTTTGGGAATGTCAGTTTGCTGCTTCGACCTTGACAACGATGAGCGTCGTCGCCCAACTCCAAGCGTCACCCATGGTGCTCATCGACGACATATCTACAAAGCTGTATTTTTGATTGCCGACGGTGATGGATTCGGGCGTGCCCTCCTTGTGGGGAAGGTTTGCAAGATTGCTGTTTGTTGCCCCGTTAAAGTTGAAATGGGAGAAGAGCGCCTGACCGTTCTGCCCTGCAGAGAGGTCGAGATAGATCTTGTAGGTGCCGTCGTCGTTGACTTCCACAAGAAGGGTATCGTTGAGCGTAAGAACGACTTTCGTGTTGTCGTCCCAAGACTCGCTGCTCTCGTCTCCGTCCACCTTGGGCATATTCTGCGTGTCGGCATAGATGGACTTGGTGAGCTCGGCTGTGAGTTCATCCTTTTCATATTGGGAATAGGTCCCGTTGATGACGAGGTAGGCCTTGTTGTCCTTGGTTTCGAGGGAGACCGACTTGTTCTCGTAATTCTTCGTCGAGACGATCTTGACGCAGACGCATGAGAACGCCGAATCATCGAGCGTATAGACCATACTGCCGACGGTGATGCTTTGACCGATCGTCGCCTCTACGCCGTTTGCAACTTTGATGTCGCCCGCGCCTTCTCCCGACTCCATCGCAAGTTTGAAGTGGGGGATATAGACGTTTTCGGATGCTTTCAGGGAGGAGAGATCGACCGCGACCGTAAAGGTCTTTGCGGATGTATCGATGTCCATCGTGAATGCGGGATTATTCCCTGCCCAAGTGTTGTTTTCCTGCATATCGAGCGAGAACAGATCGCTTGTGTATCCCGCAACTTCGCCTGTGATGACGTAGCAAGGCTTGCCGTCGATCTCCTTGAGTTCGACTTTCGTGACCTTGTACATGGAGCCGCCCACAACTTCAATGGTCAAAAGGCCGCTTTCAGACTTAGAAACGGTATAGCTGGAGACAGAGTCGGAGAATTCCCCGCCGTCTTTTGTCGTCTTCAGCGGAACGCTGGTGTCGCGCGTCACAACGAGGATGCTGGTGTACTGGCCTGCGCTGAGGCCGCTGAGAGCAACCTTTGCCGTGAAGGTCCCCTTGGACTCGTCGAGCGCGTATTCAGAGAGCGGAAGGGTCGCGCCGCTGCCGAATGTGACGGAGATGTCGCTCTGATCGTATCCGACCGCAGTCCCCGAAATGTTGAGCATGACATTGTCGCCGCTCTTTTCCACATAGGAATCGGTCACGGTGATGTCATAGGTCTGCTGCGAGCACTTGACGCTGCTGTTGACGCGGAGGCAGTCGATATTGGCGCCGAACGTACCCGTCCAACCGCTCTGGCTGGAGACGTAGTCGTGCTCGATAAAGGTAAGTTTGATGGCATTGGAGCCCGCTTTGAGGTCCACATCTTTGAATGTGACTTCCTTCCAGTTGAACCAAAGGGTCTGGTCGCCTGCCGTTTTGTCCGCGGCAACGCCGCCGGGGAGCACGGCCGAGTCGGGAATGTCGTATTTCGTGCCGTTCACGGTGAATTCAACGATCTTGTTGAACTGGCAGTCGCCCATCTCCACGGGGGTCCAGCCGCCGTCACCTGTGCCCTCTTTCAGATACACGGAGGAGAGGATAAAGGCGATATCTGCCTTGCCTGCGCTTTCTGCGATAAATTTGAACGTGATGCTGTCGCCCGCAAACATATTGCCGATGTAAGCGCCGCCTGAAGCCTTCTCCGAGTCGGTATTGGTCTGATAAGATTTTGCGTTGATGTTGGCGTTTTCTGCCTCGATGAAAACACCCGTCGCAATGGTGAGCTGCAATTTGATTTCGAAGCCGCTGTACTTGATGACGAATTCGGAATCTGCATCGCTCAGAGGATCGGTCTTGTACTGTGCGTTCGAGGAGGTGATCTCAACTTCTGCGGTGGTGCCGTCCTCAAACGTGGCATTGACGACCATACCCGTGGGATCGAATCTTTCGCCTGCCATGTATTCCGTCTTTGTCGGCCGGCTCTTGATCGTTACGGCCGTTGCATTGTTGTGTACCGTGATGACCTGCTTGGCGGTGTATTTCTTGCCGTCCTTTTCGTAGGTCACGGTGACCGTTCTGTTGTTGGTATCAAGAGGTGTGGATGCGTCGGGGGAAATTTGATAGGCGTCTGACGGGAGAACTTCCTTCTCTGCGCCCTCTTCCTTGTAGATCAAACTGATGACCATGCCCGCGGGATCGAATTTTTCGCCCTTGATATAGTCGGTCTTGGTGGGGGGAGTGGTTATTTCAATGCTCTTGATCTCCTTACCGCTCGAGCCGCACGCGATACACGCGAACAGCATCGTGACGATGAGCAGGAGCCCCGTGAGCACGGAAACAACATTTCTGCCTGTTTTCCTCATAATTTTTCTCCTTTTGATCTTGATACCTGCGCGAGGCGGCGCCTGTATAAGAATATTAGTAATTTTATTATATAATAATGATAGGGAGTGTCAATTACCCCGATTGAGAAAGAGTTCAAAAAAGTGTGCACTTTTAAAATTCGATCATTCCCCGTCGGCATAAAAAACAAGCTCCCCCCGCAAGAGCTGTGCGGAGGGAGCGAAAGGGGACGGAATGAGAACTATTCAAGCATGAATACAACCTGCGCTTCGGGGTCGGTATCTTTGAATTGGCTTCTGTAGATCTGATATTTGATATAGGAGATGGAAGTGATGAGAATGACCGCGAGGGCGATCGCACCGAGTCCCGCAAAGAGGACGATTTTTTTCAATTTACTCATATCAGAGCTCCTCCTTTTGTTCTGATTTTTTGTCGGGCAGGAAGGACATGACCACCCAAAGCACACACAGGCCGCTGAGTGCGACGTCTACGTCGATGAGCAGTGTCTTCCACCATTTCCACGATTCGATGGACGCCGTCTGAATGACCTGCTCCGTCGTTTCGGGGTTTTCGTTGTATTCCTTGTTGAGATATTGACTGCGGAGCCATGTATAGAGAACGTGGTGGACGGCTTCCTTCATCTGATACTGCAGACGGGGAGTTCCCTTTTCGCTGTACTCTGCTCTGACGCCCGCGTTGAGGTTGGTATTCATGCCGAGGTCGCCGCCCGCACGGAGCTGATGGTCGATGGACATGTAGCCGCCCGTGTTGGCCCAGTCGGTGATGATGCTGCCGCGGAAGCCCCATTCGCCGCGCACGACGCCCGCAATGGCAGCCTGACTGCCGCCGCTGTACACCGCACCGATGCGGTTGAAGGAGGTCATGATGCCGAGTGCGCCGCCCTGTTCAATGGCCATGCGGAAGGGCTTGAGATAGATCTCGCGGAGGGCCTGTTCGGTGGTAAACGTGAACCCTTCCACCTTGTTGCTCTCCGATTCGTTGAGGCAGAAGTGCTTGATATAGCAGTACCTTCCGCCCTTGTTGAGTCCTTTCACCGCGTTTGCGAGCACGCTGCCCGAGATGAAGGGATCTTCGGAATAGTATTCCCAGTTTCTGCCGCCGACGGGCGTGCGGTGGATGTTTGTCCCCCAGCCCCACAGCCCGTTGATGCCGACCGAAGCCATATCTTGGGCAAAGGAGAGGCCGAAGTCCTCCGCAAGCTCCTTGTTCCATGTCTGCGCAATGACGACGGCGGAGGGGTACCCCGTGCCGCGGGGCGCATCCTGATAGTAGCACTTGATCTGCGCGGGACCGTCGAGTTCGGGGCAGCTCGGCTTGCCGACGGAGGGGATCGCAGGCGTTCCGTACGACTTATTGATGACGTTCAGGCATTCGCTGACCGTGACCTGCGCGAGGACGTCCTCCCACATGGGATCGTCGTAGTCGGCGCCGAGGTCATAGCCGAGCTCTGTCACCTCATTCGCCTCATACACCTTGAGACCGTTCTGTGCGCCCCATTCCACCGTCCCTTGGAAGGTCGGCTCGCCAAAGACATCGACTTTGGCATTGTCCCATTCATTGCACTTTTCCTGCGTGAAGCTGTAAGTTGCATTGAGGAGGGAACTTGCGGGACGCGATTTGAGCCCTTCAAAGGTCTGGATATCGGCGAAGGAGTCGCGTTCGAGATAGGCGGGGGAGTATCCGTTCTCCACGGCGTCGATGGGGTATCCGTCCACGGCGTCGCTGCCCGTAAAGAGATTTTCCACCGTCGCACCCGTATATTTGTCCTCATCTACGGGAATTGTTTCCTCCACTTCATATGCAACGACTGCGTCCACGTTTTTGAGATTGTCATTCGGGAAGTTGGCAGTCTTGATCTCGTGGGAGTTCTTCATCAGCTGGAAGCGGTAGGTGCCGCGGTCGAGTTCGTATCCGCTGTGGCCGTCGTCGTTGCGGTCGTAACAGTCGTAGCTCAAACAGTCGTCCGCATCGACCCTGACCTCCAAAATCTGGTTTTCACCCGGTTGGAGCAAGATGGTCTTTTCGTACCCGACGAGGCTGACATAGGCCTTCTCGATCTCCCCGTCGTAGTAGGGGGCATTCAGGAAGACTTCTACAACATCCTTGCCTGCATAGTCGCCGACATTGGTCACGTTGACCTTAAAGACGATCTCGCATTCGGGCGTGAGCTCGTTTGTGGGTTTGCCGTCTATCGTGAGCTCATAGCTCAGAACGTCCCAAGTGAATTCGGTGTAGGAGAGGCCGTAGCCGAAGGGATACTGTACAACGGCGTCATATCCGAACACATCCGAAAACGCATCCGTCTCGTCGAGCAGTTCGCGCGTGTATTCATCCCAATAGTTCTCCGCATCCGCCGTTTCGTACCAACGGTAGCCGACGTAGATATTTTCGAGGTATTCAAAGAAGTATTTGCCGTTTCCGCCGCTCGACCACTGCGCTCCGCTCTTGGTCTTCATGGCAAAGGAGGTGTTCCTGTCGTATGCGTATGTATCGACGAGGCGGCCTGAGGGGGAGACCTCTCCGTAGAGCAGTTTGGGAATGGCGGCGGCGCCGTGCGTTCCCGTAAAGCCGACCTGCAGTGCGGCGTCGAGCCCGGGGATGGTGTCGAGGAAGCCGAGATCCATCGCCACGGGGCAGTTGATGATGACCACCACCTTTTCGTAGGCCGCACCCACATATTCGAGCAGGGCCAGCTCTTCGGCCGAGACGTCGAGATAGATCTTGTCGCTCTCCGTCGTTGCGCCGCTGCCTGCCTTTCTCATCGGCCTGTCTGCGGGAATGTCCTCGCCTGCGTTGCGGGTGATCACAACGAGCGCCGTCTGCGAATAGGAAAGCGCTCGGCTGAGCAATTCATCCGTGTAATAGTTCTTGTCGTCGATATTCGGCTCGTGCAGGGTGATCACGTTGTCGTTGTTGACATTGTTCGGAGCTTTCATCGCGTACAGATAGGGGGCGGAATAGCGGCGGTACATCGCCTCGAGGTCGGGATTGTACTCGATTTCGTACTCCGTCAGCGCGTCATAGAGGTCGATGAGGGAGGCGTCGGAACCGTCCTCCGTCATCACCCGTCCCGAACAGGAGCTGCTGTTCGCGCCGTAGGCCCAGTCGATGCTTGCCCAGCCGAAGATATTGACCCTGCTGTCCTCAACAACGTCGAGGGGCAGTGCCCCGTCATTGTTTTTGAGAAGAACGGAGCCCTCGGAGACGATCTGTTTGGACATCTCCTGCGCCTGTTGCTGTGTCTTTTCCAGCGTCTTCTCATTCACAACGGGCGGGCAGAGGATCTGATTGAGGTTGCTCTCGTTTTCAAACGCGTAGTAGTTCCCTACGATCAGACCGCAGCCGACGGCCGCCGTCGTTGCAATGCTTGCGATCCGCAGGATCAAGTTTTTTTTGGGTTTCATATTTCCTCCTTTTTTTGGGGATCTGTAGCTTATTATACCATGCTTATTAGACGGAAGTCAATACGGCGCCCGAAAAAGCGCTGTGAACCGATTGGAAAAGCATACCATTTTTGTGGCCGCCTCCGTTTCGGTTTTACAGAATTTTCACTAAATTTAATCTTGACATTTCCCCGAATGTGTGTTACTGTTAAAGTGATGGATAGGAGCAAAGGGGAGAAATGAATTTCAGAATATGCATTGTAGAGGACAATCGGGAAACATGCGAGCAGCTATGTGCGCTCATGAAAGAATATGAGCAAGATCACTGTGATTTGAAATATACCTTTAATGTAACTTGTTTTTCGGATGCGATCACCTTTCTCGACGAATTCAGCGGAAATTACGATTTCATTTTCATGGATATTGAGCTCCCGCACATGAATGGGATGGAGGCGGTGCGGCATATCCGCGAGAAAGATGAAAATGTTATCGTCGTGTTTGTGACCAATATGGCGCAGTATGCCGTAAAGGGATATGAGGTAAATGCGCTCGATTTTATCGTCAAGCCCGTTTGGTACGAGAGCTTTGCGATGAAAATGGACCGCGCGATCAACAAATACAAGAGCACGCAGAGCAAAGAGATATGGATCACCGAACGCAACAACAAACGGCGGCTTCGGGTGCGGGATATCAAATATGTCGAGGTCGCGCACCACTGTTGCATCTATCACACCTTTGAGGGAAATTTTACGACCTACGACCAACTCTATAATGTCTGTAAGGAACTGGAGGACGCGCCGTTTGCGCTCTGCAACCGCTGTTTTCTCGTCAATCTGAAACATGTCACCGCCATTGAAGCAATGTCCGTCACCGTGGCGGGCGAATCGCTCCAGATCTCACGCAACAAAAAGAAGAGCTTTCTGATGAGCCTTAACGAGTTTCTCGGGGGAAAATAGCCGTGCAAATGCTCCTTTTCTACCGAATGCTCGTTGTTCTGGAGCTTTTCGTCGTAGAATTTTTGTTTGAAATGCGGCTCCGCAGACGGAGCTATTTTGCGCTCCGTTTCTGCGCTTGTTTTGTCGTGGCGGAGGGGCTTGCCCTCATCTTGCCGCCCATTTACGACGCCTTTTATACGACGTTCACATTCTTCGTGCTGTTTGCGGTCACCGTGCCCATGATGAAGTTTTGCTGCAAAGAGAGCTGGACGAACGTGATCTTTTGCGGAATTGTGGCGTATACCATGCAGCATCTTGCATATAGCATCTCCAATCTGCTGATGATGATCGTGCAGAGGGGGAACAGCCCCATTTTCGGCATGTATTTCGAGGGCACTTTCGACTTTTCGAAGATGGACCTGAGCACTCTGCTCATTGTGTTTCTCTACATTCTCGCATACTTTTCTTCTTATACGATATTCTATTATCTGTATATCCGCAAGATCAAACCCGATGAGGAGTTCCGCGTCCAGCGCACGGGCATCCTTATTCTCGTGGGCGTTGCACTCATTGTGGACATTCTTCTGAACTCCGTCATCATCTATTATAGCGAGGACCGCAGTATCTTCGATACGATCATGAACACGGTCTACGAGACGCTCTGCTGCAGTTTTCTGTTGTATATCCAGTTCAATCTCATCAAGACGGGAACTCTAAGGAATGAACTTGATATCACGCAGTATCTCTTGCGCGAAAAGGAGCGGCAATACAAGCTCTCCAAGGACAATATCGAACTCATCAATCTGAAATGCCACGATCTCAGACATCAGATTCGGTCGATCAGTGCAAAGAATGCTCTGACGGACGACGCCGTGAGGGAGATCGAGCGGGCTATTTCTATCTATGATGCGGAAGTGCGCACCGAAAACGAAGTGCTCGACACGATTTTGACGGAAAAGAGCCTCAAATGCCACCGCGACGGTGTTTCTCTCACCTGCGTTGTGGACGGACATGCGCTTGACTTTATGGATACGGCGGATATCTACTCGCTCTTCGGAAACGCTTTGGAAAATGCGATGGACGCCGTCATGCAGCTCGACGAAAAGAAACGCAACATTTCAATTGTCGTGCACAAGGTGGGGGAGATGGTATCCGTCAACGTGACGAACCCCTACGAGGGGACGATCGGGCTCGATGGAGAGGGCTACCCCGTTACCAGCAAGGGAAGTCGGGATTTTCACGGATTCGGGATCCGTTCCATGCGGAATGTTGCCGAAAAATACGGCGGCGTGTGTTCGGTGTCCGTCGCCGACAACAAGTTTGTATTGAACGTGTTGCTTCCCGCGAACCAAGCTGCAGGTAAATGAGCGCTGTTTTTATCAAAAGTTATCAAAAATGATCGAATCGGCAATTTTTTTCTCGTAAAAATGATCCTATTTGACAGAATAGGATTATTTTTTTCGATTTTAGGCTGTTTATGAAACAAAAAAATTTTTTTTGCTATAATCAAATCACCAATAAGATGGCTTCGCAGACGGACCGCATGCGCTTGGCGCGGACGTTCCTTCTGCCTGTCGGGTTCGGGAACGGCGAATGCGCAGTCGCCTCCCGAAGCGCTTGCCAAACGCGTAGCGCAGGCGCTATGAAAATTCTGTATGAAGGAGATAATCATGAAGAAAATTCCTTGGGGTATCATCATGGGCGTGTGCGCGATGTTCGTCTTTTTTCTGACGGTCGGCGTGATCGCCGTGTATATCCTCCTGAATGGCATTGCGGCCCAGACCAACGAGGTCGCGTCCTTCTTTGGGGAATGGTATCAAGTGGTAATGTTCGTATTCGACATTTTGTTTTTCTTGGGTTTTGTGGGATCTGTCGTCCTATATGTGCTCAGGGAAACGGGAAAACTCGATAAGGAGGAGGTGTCCGAATGAAAGAGACAATGAAAAGCCGCATCTTCAAGCGTTCCGCGTGGACCCTGCTCACCATCTTTTTTGCACTTTTGATGAGCATCTTTCTCATCATCGATCCGATCGCACAGCAGTACTACACGTTTGTCGATCAGTTCTTCGGCGTGACGAGGACCGTTCCCGTGGCAGTGGAGACTGAGAATCCCAACGATTTCCAATATTTCACCTCCGAGTACTCGATGAAGGATGAAAACGGAAACTACTTGATCAATGACAGAAAAGGCATACGCAACCAGAAGATCAACCAAGAAACGATGCGTGCCCACAGCGAGGCGATCGCACGGCAAGTCTGCGAAGAGGGCATGGTGCTTCTCTGGAATAAAGACTGTTCGGATGGCAGCAAAGCTCTCCCGTTGAAAAAGGGCGCCAAGATCTCCAATTTCGGCGTGGCGACGAAAAATTACGTCTATCACGGGATCGGCAGCGGCCAAGTCGAACTCGACGAAAACGCCTATCTGATCGACGTCGTGCGCGCGCTGACTGCCGAGAACGTCGGATTCCAGCTCAATCCCGATTGCCTCACTTCCATCGAGAATGCGGGCAAGCGCGGCTATGGTGTGACGCTCGCAGGCACAAACGAGATGCCCTATTCCAACTATTCCACCGCCGCAAAAAATGCGATCGCAGAATACGGCGACGCGGCGCTCGTCATCTTCTCCCGCTATTACGGTGAAGGCGGCGACATAAATACCTATTATCCGGCGGCGGAGGACGGTTCCCGTCTCTCCCTCACGAAGAATGAACGCAGTCTGCTCGGGAGCCTCAAAGAGCTCAAAGACAAGGGCACGCTCAAAAAAGTCATTCTTGCCATCAACGTCCCGACTCCCATGAACCTGAAATGGGTGGATGAATATGACGTTGACGCTTGCCTCTGGGTCAACTGGGGCGGCAGCATGGGCGTCGAGGCGCTTGCGGACGTTCTTGTCGGAAACGCAGAGCCCTCCGGCCACACCACGGACACATGGCTTTACGACGCATTCTCCGCGCCCGCAAACCGCAACTTCGGCGATTTCACTTACACGAGCATGCCGAACGAAGCGCCTGCCACTTTGAACAAGTACGTTGTCTATCAAGAGGGGATCTATGTCGGCTACCGTTATTTTGAGACCCGCTATGAAGACGTCGTCTTGGGCCGCGGCAACGCGAGCGACCCCACGGGCTCCCAGATGAGCACGGGCGGCGCATGGAGCTACGGCGCGGAAGTTGCCTATCCCTTCGGATACGGCGCAGGTTACACAAGTTTCTCCTATTCGAATTACAAAGTGACCAAGTCCGATTCCGATTACATTGTGAGCGTGGACGTGACCAACACGGGCTCCCGTGCGGGCAAGGACGCCGTCCAGTTCTATCTGCAGAAGCCGTACACCGACTACGATATCGCAAACAAAATCGAAAAGTCTGCCGTGGAACTTGTCGGTTTCGAAAAGACGCCTGAGATAGAGCCCGGCAGCACCGTGACCGTCACGAGCACGATCCCCGAGTATGAGTTTAAGAGTTACGACGCATACGGACAGGGGACATATATCCTCGAAAAAGGCGATTACTATCTTGCGGTCGGGCAGGATTCCCACAATGCGGTCAATAACATTCTCGCCGCAAAGGGGAAGACCACGGCGGACGGCATGGACGCAGACGGAAACTCCGCGCTTGCCTATAAGATCAATTACAGAAACAACGATTACACCACCTATTCCGTCAGCAAGAACGGCACGAAGATCGTGAACCGCTTTGACTATGCGGACGTCAATTGCAACGAAGAGATGGACCAGACCGTCACCTACCTCTCGCGGAATGATTGGGCGGGGACTTATCCGAACGGCGTGAGCCTTGCCCTGAAGGGCGCGTGGAATGCGAGCATGTCGAAGTACGAAAAGGAGATCCCGAACAATTCCGAAGACACGATGCCGCTCTATGAAACGGTGACTTCCGAGTACGGAAAGCTGATGCTCATCCAGCTGCGCGGTCTTCCCTACGACCATCCGCTCTGGGATGATCTTCTGAACCAGCTCTCCTTTGACGAACAGGAAACGCTGATGCGCTCCTGTGCGAGCGCGGGTCTCACGAGCATTGCGGCGCCTGGCATTACCCAACAGGACGGTCCCAACGGCAATCGCAGCAGTAGATTTGCGCTTCCCAGCGAGCCCATCCTCGCATGCACCTTCAACAAGGAGCTCATTGAGGAACTCGGCGTTGTGTTCGGCACCGAAATGTTCACCTGCAATATTGCGGGGATCTACGGCGTCGGTTGCAACACTCACCGCAGCGCCTATGGCGGACGGGTCAATGAGTATTACAGCGAGGACGGATTTTTGGCGGGGACGATCAGTTCTTACGAGAGCAAGGGTATGCGCAGCATGGGCGTGATCCTCTTCACGAAGCACTTCGCCCTCAATGATCAGGATACCAATCGCGGCGTAGCTGTGCACACTTGGTCAAATGAGCAGGCTCTCCGCGAGATCTATCTGAAGGCCTTTGAGACTTCCATCGTCGACGGCTGGTGCAACGGGCTCATGACTTCGTTCAACAGCATCGGTCCCGTGTGGGCGGGCGCAAATGACAGCCTGCTCAACAAGGTCTGCCGCGACGAGTGGGGCTTCACAGGGATCACGATCACCGACGCCTGCGGCACCAACGCTTATATGGGCGGCGAGTCCAGTGTGCACGCCTTTGCGAATCTCGCGGGACAGGATGCATGGATGGGCAACTTTGCGGTGGGGGCGCTCAAACCCTATTACGAGGCAAAGAATGCCACAGTGTGCAATTCGGTGCGGGAATCCGCGCACAGGATCCTCTACACCCAGCTCAATTCTTTGATGATGAACGGTGTTTCTACCGACACCAGCTTCATCGATATCACTCCCGCGTGGGAAACTGCAATTACGGCAATGATCGCGGTATTCGCGACGCTCACAGGGGTCTGCCTGATCATGACGGCCACCTCGTGGGTCGTGTGGGTCCGTGACAAAAAAAGCAAAATCAAAAAATGATATGGAGGTAACATCATGAAGAAAGTAACTAAACTGTTCAGCGTATTGCTGGCCGTTGCAATGGGGCTCTGTAGCCTTGCCTTTGCTGCTTGCGGGCAGGAGGGAACGGGTCCTTCCGAGCACGAGCACACCTTTGCCGAAGCGTGGAGCCACGACGAAACGAATCACTGGCATGCGGCGACCTGCGGGCATGATACGGAAAAGAAGGACGTGGCCGCGCACGATCAGAAGGGTGCGGACGGCGCATGTTCCGTCTGCGGATACAAGCCTGTGACCCAGCACGAGCATACCTTTGCCGAAACGTGGACCTACGACGAAACGAATCACTGGCACGCGGCGACCTGTGTGCATGATACGGAAAAGAAGGACGTGGCTGCGCACGATCAGAAAGGTGCGGACGGGGCATGCTCCGTGTGCGGATATAAGCCGGAGACCCAGCACAAGCACACCTACAGGACGGACTACTGGGGCGTCAGCACCACACAGCATTTCCATATGGCGTCCTGCGAGCACACGACGGAGAAGATCGACATTGCGGACCATGACACGAACGGCCCCGACGGCACCTGTTCTGTCTGCCATTACAAACCGCACGAGGATACCTATAAATACCAAACGTCTGCGACCCATCACTGGCAGAAGCTTGTCTGCTCCCGCAACAAGGTACAGGACTACCGTTCCTGCGATAAGGGATTGAACGAAAATCTCCCGCGGAAAAAGAATATGGCGGAGCACACGTTTGACGACAACTTTACCTGCACGGTTTGCGGTTTCAACGGGAAATGGGATAATTACGACGGCGAGTGCATCATCTGCGAGATCTGCGGCGGGTGCATCAAGACCTATTGCGTCCATTCGAGCGAAGAGGACCATAAGTTCTGCGGCGATCATATCGAGAACGCAAAGACCATTGAGATCGAGGCAGAGGACGCCGAACTCTCTGACCCGCAGGGAGGTACCCCCTCTGTTCTCAATTATGTCAACGATGGGCGCGGCTGTGTGCACCCCAGCTACGGCAATGTGAAATTCACATTCAACGTGAGCAAGGCGTGCGACGTGACGCTCAAGCTCCATTGCGGCAAACGCGGCAAATTCACCGAAAGGGCAACGCTCTATGTCAACGGGGAAGAATTTGCCACGAAGAGCGTGCTTGCCCAACCCGACTCGGATGACAGTAAGTGCAGTTTCGTCTGGAATACGATGGGGTGCATCCATCTCGAGGAGGGCGAAAACACCATCGAATTCTACCAGTATAACGGAGGAGCTGAAGTCCACCTCGACAAGATCGCCATGCTCACGCCCTCCGACGTGTCGATCACTTATGAAAAGATCGATAACAGCGCGTTGTGGGTGACCGAGTTCGGATGCTGGCTTCCGTTGGTGACGGACGATGCAAAGGACAAGACCGCTGAAGAACTGCAGGCTATGAAGTTTCAGGCTTAACTTTTGCGGCCGCAGAGCCGCGGCTCATCAAAACTAACCTACACAACAAGCTTTAATTTATTTTCCTCCTTTAAATCAATGGGGCCGATCGTCGGCCTCATTGATCTTTCTTGAAGAAAATGATAGATCCGAACCCGTCGCATTCGAGCGACACAAAATGTACCAAAAGAGAGACAGGCCCAAAACCTGTCTCTCTTTTGGTACTCCCTGCGGGAATCGAACCCACAACGGCCCCTTAGGAGGGGGCTGTTATATCCATTTAACTAAGGAAGCATTTTCTCTATTGTACACCATCGAATGTAAAAAAGCAAGTGTTTTTCGGGCACTTTCACGTTTTATCGGTTGTATTTTCACGGCCGCTATGATATACTGAAGTAAATGGAAGAAAATGGTTTGCCCGCGGCGGAGCCTCAAGGCGAAAAACAGAACAATCCGATCGTCGAATTCCTTCTCAACATCCTGAGAGGGGCGGCCATCGGCGTCGCCTTCATCATTCCCGGCTTTTCGGGCGGGTCGGTGGCGGCGATCTTGGGTATCTACGAAAAACTTGTCGGAAGCGTTGCCGACCTCTTCAAACACTTCAAATCGAGCATTTTATTCCTTCTCCCCATCCTCATCGGGCTTGTTTTGGGAGTTGCGGCGCTCATTTTACCCATACAATGGGGGCTTGCACACTTTCCCATCCCAACCGTCTCCCTCTTCGTTGGGCTGGCCCTCGGCGGACTTCCCTCTGTGACGGAGAAGGTGAAGGGCAGGCCGAAATGGACACACATCGCGGCTCTCCTCGTCCCGCTTGCCTTTGCGATTTTCCTGTGTTTTCTGCCGAATGCGGGGGAGAAGGACCTCCTCAACCTGAATTTCGGGGGCTATCTGCTCCTCGTCCTCATCGGAGCCGTGGGAGCATGTGCGCTCGTCGTCCCCGGGATCTCGGGGTCGATGCTCCTCCTCATCTTCGGGTACTATACTCCGCTCGTCGAGCTCTTAACGGGGCATCTCTTGCAGGGAATGGACGTCGGGGTCAGCCTCCTCGTCTTTGCGTGTGCGGGGATCGGGGTGATCGCAGGCTTTTTCGGCATCTCCGTCCTGATGAAATTTCTGCTCAAAAAGTTTCCGAAAGGGACGTATTTTGCAATCATCGGCTTCATTGTGGGGAGCATTCCCGCCGTGTATACCTCTGTCATTCGTGAGACGGGGAACATGCTGATGACCGATCCGTGGTACTTTGTGGCGGCTGCGGCGCTCTTCCTCGTCGGCGCGGCGCTCTCGTTTACCCTCGTCTACTTTGCACGAAAGAGGGGGAAGAGGGAAGAATAAGGCTTTATTTGGCCTCCCACCGCTCATTCTGCCCCGCGCGCTCATCCTGAGCGCAGCGAAGGATCCCGTTAAACTAACGGGAGTTTTTCCCCTCATTCCGAGCCCCGAAGGGGCGAGAGAATCTCGCTCTAAGAACGGAAGTCCGTAAGTTTACGAGATCCCCTCGCTTCGCTACTTCGTCGCTACGCTCCTCGTGCTGCGCTTAGTGCAATAAGAATGCGCGCGGGGCAGGGTGACGCAATTAGAATGTCGGGATATGGTGACGCAGCCGCCTCATTCCGCCCACGAATTCCGCTATCATAAATTTATAAAAATTCATTGATTTGCGGGACATTTTTGCCTTTCATACGTTATATCAGTAGGAGGTACTTATGAGGAAGAAAGTTTTTTGTCTTTTGCTCCCGTTTCTTTTGGTGCTCCTATGCGCCTGCGGTGGGGATATGAAAGATTGGCCGAAGCTCGAATTGGGTTTGGATATCGAAAATTACGATGAAGTTTCACTCGAATATCATCATATCTCCAAGCATTCCGATCGGATGCCGCTCGATGTCGATAAGGATTACTATGGCACATCGGCAAATCGGGAGATCATAAACGAAGTCTATCAAAGCATAAACGGCCTTTCGTACAGCGAGGAGACGTACGACAAGATCGACACGGAAAACTATTCGAGCAAAGTGGTCATCACGTTTTGGAAGGACGGCGAGGCGGGATACACGTTCACATTTTACGAGTATGGCGTCAAAAATGGCTACTTCGTCTTGGACAACGGAGAGATCCGCAAGTATTTGGGCGACTTTGTAGGCCTAACCTATGAACATTTTGAGGATAAATTGGAAGTAGCCGAACTGCCGTAAGCAAGATCCCCCGCCCGCTCATTCTGAGCTTTCTCTTGCCTGCCCCCTGCGTCAGGGGGCGGGGTAGGGGTGGGGGTCCGCCCTCAAACGAAGTCCGCCCAGCCCCGCGTCATTCTGAGAACGTGAGAAGGACGAAAGGACGGGACTTAACCCGAAGAATCTCGCGGGGGGGGGCATACAGATTGCGGTCGTTGCCCACCCCCCTACCC
>CANRDK010000002.1 GCA_947629345.1 uncultured Clostridia bacterium | reverse complement strand
ATGCTCTTCAATGAAAAGATAGACTTTTTTAACGGGATTGCGGGTTTGATACATGCCGGCTTCTGGTTGTGTGTGGCATGGCTCTTTGTCAGGCAGGTTCTGTGCAAGTTCATCCGCAGGGAGGCGGTTGCGCGCAATACGCAGCTTTTCTTCATGGCGTTGATCTATATTTATGCGCAGTCATTCTTCTTGCGGGGTTGGGGCTCGTGTTTGTCTATTCGGCGAGCTCCTACAACGCCAAGGTGCAGTACGGGGATGAATTTTTCTTCTTCAAAAAACAGCTCATCGGCTTTGTCATCGGCCTCGCCTGCATGATCGCCGTCTCCTTTCTGCCCTATGAAAAGTTGAAGAGGGGAGGGCTCCCCGCGCTCATCATCTCCCTTGTTCTTCTCGCCCTCGTGTTTGTTCCGGGGCTGAGCAAGAGCAACTACGGCGCAACGCGGTGGATCGGCTTCGGCTCCTTCACCATTCAACCCTCCGAGATCGCAAAGTACGGCTTCGTCATGTTCACCGCCGCCTATTTCGCAAAGGACATCGGACGCATGCGGAAATTTACGGGGATCCTTCCCGTGCTGCTTGCGGGGATCTTTATCTGCATTCTCATCATGTTAGAGCCCAACATGTCCGTCACAATGTGCGTGGGGGCGATCATGATCGGCATGATCTTTTTGGGCGGCGCAAGCCCGAAAACGCTCTTATGTATCTGCGTCCCCGTGCTCTTCGCCGTGCCTGCGCTCATCATTGCCGAACCGTACCGCCTCAAGCGTCTCTCCGCCTATCTCGATCCGTGGGCGTCCCCGCGCGGCGAGGGGTACCAGCTCATCCAATCTCTCTATGCCCTCGGGAACGGAAAATTTTTCGGGGTAGGTCTCTTCAAGTCGCGGCAAAAGTACAGATTTCTGCCCTTTGCCGAGAGCGATTTCATCCTCTCCATCATTGCCGAGGAGACGGGGTTTTTCGGCGTGTTGCTTCTGTTCCTTCTCATCGGCTTTGTGGTATGGCGGGGATTCCGCATTGCAAGGAACTGCAGGGATTTCTACGGCTACATGCTCGTCTCGGGCATCATCTTGGCGTTTGCGGTGCAGTCTGCACTCAATGCCCTCGTCGTGAGCGGAACCATCCCTCCGACGGGACTCCCGCTTCCGCTCATTTCGGCGGGGAATACGTCGCTCATCGTCACCATGACCGGCATGGGGGTCGTCTACGGGGCGTCAAGGCACACGGAGAGCGTGTCTCCTCATAAAATATACAAATAAAACGCGGAGCCTCGCCAACCAAGGCTTTTCTCCGCGTTTTCAGAAATACATGAGGAGATAACCATGGATAAATATATCATAGACGGGGGACGGCGTCTCTTCGGCAGCGTAAAGGTGCAGTCGGCAAAGAACGCAGTCCTGCCGCTCTTTGCGGCGTCTGTGTTGACCGATAAGCAGGTGACGATCTGCGAAACGCCCGAGATCGCCGATGTTTTCTGTATGGCGCAGATCCTGAGGGAACTCGGCGCAGATGTAAAATTCGAGCGCGGAAATGTCATCATCGACAGTTCCGACGCGCACAGCCATATCATATCTTCGGCGCTCACGAAGGAACTGCGGTCGTCTGTCTTTATGCTCGGCTCCCTTCTTTCCCGCTTCCACCGCGCCGTCATTGCCTATCCGGGCGGATGCGACATCGGCCTCCGCCCCATAGATCTGCACTTGAATGCCCTCAAGCGGCTCGGCGTCAGCATTTCCGAGAGGGACGGCTACATATACTGCGCATGTGAGAAAATGACGGGCGCGGAGCTCGTGCTCGACTTTCCCAGCGTCGGCGCCACCGAAAATATCATGCTCGCTGGGGTAAAGGCGGAGGGGAGAACGGTCATCGAGGGTGCCGCCAAGGAGCCCGAGATCGTAGATCTGCAGAAATTTCTCAGCGGCATGGGGGCTAAGATCGTCGGGGCGGGCACCGATGTCATCACGATCGAGGGAGTTTCCTCTCTCGGGGGGATCACATATACGCCCGTCAAAGACAGGATCGAGGCGGGGACCTTCCTCATTGCCTGCGCCCTCTGCGGCGGAGAAGTGGAGGTCGAGGGGGTCACAGCCGATAATTTGGGCATGTTGCTCCACAAATTGCGTGAAAACGGTTGCAAAATACATACAAAAAATGATAAAATAAGATTGTCGAGTTACGGAAGGCTCAAATGCAACCGCCGCATCGAAACCATGCCCTTCCCCGGCTTTCCCACAGACTTGCAGGCCCAGATCACTGCGCTCAACTCCGTGTGCGAGGGCGGTGCGCTCATCGTCGAAAATCTGTTTGAGACCCGCTTCAAGTATGTGCCGGAGCTCCAGAGGATGGGGGCGGATATCGAGGTGCGTGGGCGGAACGCCTTTGTGCGCGGCGTCAGCGGATTGCACGGGGCGGCTGTCACGGCGGGGGATCTGCGTGGCGGCGCTGCGCTCGTTTTGGCGGCGCTCGGGGCGGAGGGGATCTCGGAGGTCTCCGATCTTTCCCACATCGACAGAGGATATTCCGACCTTGAGGGAAAACTCAGATCCCTCGGGGCAGAGATCAAGCGGGTCCGCATCTGACCCGATACGGAGATACATATGAAAACAAGGGTCCTGTTGACCACACTCATTTCCTTTCTGTTGCTCTGCGCGGTCGTCGCGGCGGGGCTCAACGCCATTTTCACGGTGACGGCCGTAGAGGCGGACTTTTCTGTCGTGTCTGCGGAAGGGGAAAGGGAGGCCGCCGAACTCAGACAAAAGCTCGACGGTTTTGTGGGGAAGAGCTCGGCCTTT
This sequence comes from uncultured Clostridia bacterium, assembly GCA_947629345.1. Taxonomy (GTDB): domain Bacteria; phylum Bacillota; class Clostridia; order Christensenellales; family Borkfalkiaceae; genus Gallimonas. The sequence continues at coordinate 40,058 of CANRDK010000002.1, read as the reverse complement.
CTCGATGAGGAAGAGGTCGCGTCCGTCATTGCCGCCTATCCCTGCATGCGTGCCGACAAGATCGAAAAGCGGTATCCCTTTACGCTGGAGGTCGAGATCTCTGAGCGGGAAGAGATGTTTTCCATCCTCTCCGAACGGGGATATGCCGTGATCGCGGGCGACGGAACGTTTCTATATTATAAGGATGATTTAACAAACAGGACAGATGGGGAGAACATTCTCCTCACGGGGTTCGATCTCACTCTGACGGAGGGCGAAGGGGTGGAGGACGAAACCTTCTCCACGCTCCTTGCGGCATATTCCGTATTTGAGGAAGTCCTCCTTGAGGCGCGTGCCAACATCGTCTCCATTGCCTACGATCCCAATCCCGTGTTCGATACATTTGTCGTTCAGATGAGGGAGGGGGTGCGGATCGAGATCGTCTCCCCCACAGAGGGGACGGAGGAAAAAGTGAGGGCCGCACTGCTCGACGAGGGCGAGGGATATCTTGCCTGCAGCGACGGAGAGAAGCTCTGCGGCTGTATTACAGTCGTCGGCGGAGAGAGCGGCATCGAGGTCGATTACGACGCAACGAGAAATTGAATATGACTCCTTTTCGGCGCCCCCTCGCGGGGCGCTTTTTTACGATTTATGTGTGAAAAAACGATACAATTCCTTGACATGATTTTACACATGTGTTATAATGTAGAAGAAAATCCAACTGACGAAAAAAGGACGGAATATGAGTCGCAAAAGCGTAGCTGTTTTAGATATTCGCTCCTCAAAGGTCACCATGGTCGTGGGCGAGAGGGGGGTCAATCACACGTTCGCATTCAAGGCCATCAAATCGGCGGAATACGGAGGGTATCACAGCGGCGCATTTTACAGCGAACAGGAGTTGATGGATGCGATCTCCCTTACGCTGCAAGAGGTGGAAAAGGTCTGCGGGGAAAAGATACGTCGTCTCTACGTCGGCGTCCCGGGCGAATTCCTCGAAGTGCGTCTCCGCGATCCCGTTCTGAGTTTTCCCAAGCGCAGGAAGATCACGGAAAAGGATATTGACGCGCTCTACGAGAGCGGGAAGGAAGAGCTCGAAAATCTCACTTTTCTGCGGGCAAGCTGTGCCATTTTCACGACGGCGGACAAGCGCATGGTTGTTGAACCGAGCGGGATAATGTCAACTTCATTGAATGGTATTGTCTCCTATTTCTATTGCAGCAATTATTTTCTCTCCGTTCTCGGGAAGATCTTTTCGGGCAGGGGGATCGAGCTGTGCTTCCTCCCTTCCACCCTCGCAATGGCCACCTATCTCATCCCTTCCGAAACGCGGGACGAATATGCGTTCCTCCTCGACGTGGGGGACTTTTCCACAACGGTCATGCTCATTCAGGGGAATGCCATTCTAAAACAGCAGACGGCTCCCGTGGGAAGGGCGCAGATCTTGGCCCGCCTCATTCAAACGTTTTCCCTGCCGTACGATGCCGCTACGGCGCTTCTCCCCAAGACGAACCTCTACACGCGGAGCAACGCGGGGACAATGGAGTTTACAAGCAGGAATATTCCCTATGAAGTGGATCTCGACGGGCTCGTTGCGGCAGTCAAGGACGGGCTCGACAGCATCTGCGAAGTCATCGGCATCTTTATGGAAAATATGCAGGGGCGAGAGCTCGACTATAAGCCGCTCTATGTCACGGGAGAGGGGATCTGCGATATCCGCGGCGCTCTGGAGCACGTGACGAAGCGGGTAGACCGCGTCTGCGAATACATTGCACCCAATCTGCCCTATTACGGCAAGCCCGCCATGAGTTCCTTCGTCTCGCTTGTCGATATGGCATGTACCATTCAATCCCAAGGCGGATTTTTCAATCATCTATTCGGAGGCTGAAATGTTTACGGATCACTATCAGAGGAATACAAACGAAAATAACGATTATACAGAGGAACTTCAAAGGACGCCTCCCCGTATCGACGGCAGGGCAAAGATCAAGGTGATCGGCGTCGGCGGCGCGGGGAACAATGCCATCAACCACATGATCGATGCGGGCATCAAGAGTGCGGAATACATTGCCGTCAATACCGATGCGCAGATCCTTGCATGTAGCAAGGCTTCAACGCGCATCCAGATCGGCAAAAATCTCACAAAGGGTCTCGGCGCAGGTGCAGATCCCGAAACGGGCCGTGCCGCCGCCGAAGAGGACAAAGAAGCGCTCATCAGGGCCATTGAGGACACCGATCTCCTCTTCATCACTGCGGGTATGGGCGGTGGAACGGGCACGGGCGCCGCTCCCGTCATTGCAAAGATCGCCAAAGAGCGGAAGATCCTTACGGTCGCTGTTGTCACCCAGCCCTTCTCCTTTGAGGGAAAACACAGAATGGACAACGCGAGGAAGGGGATCGAGGAGATCAGGAAGAATGTTGACACCATCGTCATCATTCCGAACGACAAGATCATGAAGATCGTCCCCAAGAACAGCTCCGTCCCCGAAGCGCTCCGCGTTGCAGACGACGTATTGAAGCAGGGCATCCGCGGCATTGCGGACGTCATTGTTACGCCGTCCATCATCAATCTCGACTTTGCGGACGTCAAGACCATTCTCAAGGATAAAGGGCTCGCCCACATGGGCGTCGGCGTCGCGAAGGGGGAGAACCGTACCGTCAATGCCCTGCGGCTTGCGGTCAATTCTCCTCTGCTCGATACGACCATCGAGGGGGCAACGGCAGTTCTCATCAATATCACGGGCGGGAACGATCTCTCCATCGACGAGACGCAGATGGCCGTCAGCCTCGTGCAGAGCGTGGTGGACTATTCTGCCAATATCATTTTCGGGACCTGTATCGACGAGAACATGGAGGACGAAGTGCAGGTCACGGTCATTGCAACGGGCTTCCAGTCCAAGGAAGCACAAAATATTTCTTTTGCGGAGGCGGCCCGCAGGGAAGCTCCCGCCGTGCCTCCCGTATTTTCGGAACAGGCACAGCCGTTCGCCGCGCAGCCTGTTGCACAGCCCGTTGCGCCCGAATCTCCCTCTCCCGCACAGGCCTATCCGTCTGCGCCCGCATTTTCGGCGCCCCAGCCCGTGCAATCTGCCGCGCCCTATTCGCCACCCGCTCCCGCCGAGGAGCCCGCTGCGCCCGAAGAGGATGAGTCTCCCGCCGGGAGGGTCCCGCAGTTTATGCAACATCTGATCATCAAGAAAAGATCCTGATCTATAAAAACAACCCGCAGGCATATCCCTGCGGGTCTTTTGTTCTTCTGCACTCTTACAGAGAGCATACGCAAAAGCGGGGCCGAAGCCCCGCTCTTTTCTCAATACATGCCATCCATGCCGCCGCCTGCGGGTGCAGGGGGAGCGGGAGGGGTGGGGATATCCGTCACGATGGATTCCGTCGTCAAAAGTGTCGAAGCGACGGATGCCGCATTCTGCAGGACGGAACGGGTGACCTTGGTCGGGTCGATGATGCCCGATTCCACCATATCGGTGTAGACGTTTTTGAGCGCATCGAAGCCGTAATTCGTGACCTTCTTCGTCAAAATCTTATCGACGACGACCGAGCCGTCCACGCCCGCATTCTTTGCGATCTGGCGGACGGGCTCTTCACAGGCCTTCAGAATGATATTTGCGCCCGTCTTTTCGTCGCCGTCAAGCGTTGCAACCAATTTCTTGATGGAGGGGATGCAGCTGAGGAGCGCAGAACCGCCGCCGGGGACATACCCTTCTTCGACCGCCGCACGGGTCGCCGCCAAAGCGTCGTCGATGCGGAGTTTTTTCTCCTTCATCTCGACTTCTGTCGCCGCGCCGACGTTGATGACCGCCACGCCGCCCGCAAGTTTTGCAAGACGTTCCTGCAATTTCTCTCTGTCGTAATCGGAAGTTGTGACCTCGATCTGGGACTTGATGGAGGCAACGCGGTCCTTGATGGCTTCCTTGTCGCCTGCGCCGTCGATGATGGTCGTGTTGTCCTTGTCGATCTTGACCTGTACTGCTCTGCCGAGCATGTCGGGGGTGACGTCCTTGAATTCGTACCCGAGGTCGGAGCTGACGACCGTGCCGCCCGTGAGGATCGCAATGTCCTCGAGCATGGCCTTTCTCCTGTCGCCGAAGCCGGGAGCCTTCACGGCCACGCTGTTAAATACACCCTTGAGTTTGTTGACGATGAGGGCGGCAAGCGCATCTCCTTCGACGTCCTCGGCAATGATGAGCAGCCTTGCGCCCTGCTGTGCGAGAGGTTCGATGATGGGAAGGATCTCCTGAAGGTTGGAGATCTTCTTGTCGGTGATGAGGATGTAGGGGTTGTCGAGCACGGCTTCCATCTTTTCGGTATCCGTGACCATGTAGGCGGAGGCGTAGCCGCGGTCGAACTGCATGCCCTCAACGGTGGTGAGTTCTGTTGTCATCGACTTGCCCTCTTCCACGGTGATGACGCCGTCGGTGCCGACGATCTCCATGGCCTTTGCAATGAGTTCGCCGACCGTTTCGTCGCCCGCAGAGATGGAGGCGACCTGCGAAATGGCCTTTTTGCCCTCGACCTGCTTGGAAATTTCCTTGAGATGGGCAACAGCCGTTTCAACGGCCTTGTCGATGCCCTTCTTCAAAATGATGGGGTTTGCGCCCGCGGCAAGGTTTTTGAGCCCTTCGCGGATGATCGCCTGTGCGAGGAGCACAGCCGTTGTCGTGCCGTCGCCCGCGACGTCGTTCGTCTTGGTGGAAACTTCCTTCACAAGCTGAGCGCCCATGTTTTCGAAGGGATCGGGGAGTTCGATCTCCTTTGCGATGGTCACGCCGTCGTTGGTGATGAGGGGGGCGCCGAATTTCTTATCGAGCACGACGTTCCTGCCCTTGGGGCCGAGGGTGATCTTCACTGTATCCGCGAGCACATTGACGCCCGTCTCCAGCGCTTTTCTTGCGTCTTCTCCGTATTTGATCTGTTTTGCCATGATATTTTTATCTCCTTACTTTATTCTACGATTGCTAAGATATCGCTCTGTTTGATGATGGTGAATTCCTTGCCGTCCACCTTGAAATCGGAGCCTGCATACTTGGAGCAGAGAACCTTATCGCCGACTTTTACCTGCATGACGGTCTCCTTTCCGTCCACGATCCCGCCGGGGCCGACGGCAACGACAACGCAGGTCTGGGGCTTCTCCTGCGCAGATGAGGGAAGGATGAATCCGCTCTTCGTCTTTTCTTCGACAGAGACAGCCTCAACGACGACTTTGTCGAACAATGGTTTGATATTCATGAATAACCTCCTATGGTCCGCATTCTTTGCGGCCCTTGCTTTCTTCTCTATTATAAACCTCTGTGATACAATGTCAAACAGGAATGGAAAAATTTTTCATGTTTTTTTGTGAAAAAAAGGGGAATGATTGACAGGGACCCGTTTCGATGATATAATGAAGCCATGGATAAGTGGGATAAAAGATTTATGAAGCTCACCGAAGAGGTGGGCACATGGGCAAGTTGCTTCCGCCGCAAAGTGGGAGCAGTCATCGTGCGCGACAACCGCGTCATGGCAACGGGATACAACGGTGCGCCGCAGGGCATCCGTTCCTGCATCGAGAGGGGTGAATGCCTCCGCGAGCAGATGAATATCGAGAGCGGAACGCATGCCGAACTCTGTTTTGCGGCCCATGCGGAGCAAAATGCACTCATTCAGGCGGCAAGGTACGGCATCAGTATCGACGGTTCTACGCTCTACTGCACCCATCAGCCGTGCGTCATCTGCGCAAAGATGATCATCAATGCGGGGATCAAGCGGGTAGTCTATAAGGAGGGCTACCCCGATGAATTCTCTCTTCGTCTCTTTGCGGAAGCGGGCACAGACATCGAAAAATTTGAGGAGTAATATGGAAAATCCTATCGTTACGTTCACAATGGAAAACGGAAAAACGTTCAAGGCAGAGCTCTATCCCGAGATCGCCCCGAATACCGTCAACAACTTTCTTTCCCTTGTCAAAAAGGGCTTTTATGACGGGACGATCTTTCACCGCGTCATCAAGGGATTCATGATACAGGGCGGGGATCCCTTGGGGAAGGGCACGGGCGGCCCCGGCTATCACATCAAGGGGGAATTCCGCGCCAACGGCTTTTCCAACAATTTAAAGCACGAAAGGGGCGTTCTGTCGATGGCGAGGGCATGGGCTCCCGATTCGGCGGGTTCCCAATTCTTTGTCATGCATGCCGACGCCGATTACCTCGACGGGCAGTATGCCGCGTTCGGAAAGGTCATCGAGGGGATGGACGTCGTGGATGAGATCGCCACTGTCCGCACCGACGGAAACGATAGACCTCTGAAGGAGCAGAAAATGGTAAAAGTGACCGCCGAGACCTTTGGCGTCACCTATCCCGACCCAATAAAAGCATAAAATAAGCATTTTGCATAGTACTATGTCAGACAGAATACTCTATGAAAACCCATTGACGACACGATATTCGAGCAGAGAGATGCAGGAAAACTTCGGGGATGAGAAAAAGATCCTTCTCTGGAGAAAGCTTTGGATCGCCCTTGCGGAGAGCGAACGGGAACTCGGGCTGCCCATTTCACAGGCGCAGATCGACGAGCTGAAAGCGCACGAAGCGGATATCGATTTCGAGAGGGCGGATGTCTATGAACGTGAGATCCGTCATGACGTCATGGCCCATATCAGGGCATACGGCGACGTTGCACCCGCCGCAAAGGGCGTCATCCATTTGGGTTCCACAAGCTGTTTCGTGGACTGCAATTCCGAGCTCATCATCATGCGTGACGGGCTCGATATCCTTCTGAAAAAACTTGTCAATGTCATGGACAAGCTGAAGGATTTTGCTCTCAAATACAGAGAACTGCCCACGCTCGGCTTTACGCACCTTCAGCCCGCCCAGCTGACGACGGTCGGAAAAAGGGCCACGCTGTGGCTGCAGGACCTCATGCTCGACTATGAAAATCTGATTTCGCTCTTTTCCCGCTTCCGCCTCCGCGGTGTCAAGGGGACCACGGGCACGCAGGCGAGTTTTTTGGACCTGTTCGATGGCGACGAGTGGAAGGTGAAGGAGCTCGAAAAGCGTGTCTGCGCAAAACTCGGCTTCGATCGCGTCTATGGCGTGACGGGGCAGACCTATCCCCGCAAATTTGACTACAACGTGCTCAGCGTTCTCTCCCAAATTGCCCAGAGCGCCTACAAATTCAGCAACGACATCCGATTGCTTCAGAGCATGAAGGAGGTCGAAGAACCCTTTGAAAGCGCACAGGTGGGCTCTTCCGCCATGGCATACAAGCGGAATCCCATGCGCTGCGAGCGGATGGGTGGGCTCTGCCGCTATCTCATTTCCCTTCCCGTCAACAGCGCAATGACGGCATCTACGCAGTGGTTTGAACGCACGCTCGACGATTCTTCCAACCGCCGCATCGTCAATGCGCAGGCATTTTTGACGGCAGACGCCATTTTAAATCTGTACTTAAACGTTGCCGACGGCCTCGTCGTGTACGAAAAGATCATCGAAAAGCATGTCAATGCAGAACTTCCCTTCATGGCGACCGAAAATATCCTCATGGAATGCGTCAAGGCAGGCGGGGACAGGCAGGAACTCCACGAGCGGATCCGCGTTCTGTCACGGGAGGCGGGCGAAAAAGTCAAGCAGGAGGGGGCGGAAAACGACCTCCTCGAACGGATCGGATCGGATGAGGCGTTTGCGGCAGTCAAGGATCGACTCAATGAGATCGTTGACGCAAAAAAATTTGTCGGCAGGGCGCCGCGTCAGACGGAGGAGTTCATCGCAAAGGAAATTCAGCCCATACTCGACAGGCATAAAAATCTGCTCGGCGCAAGAGGTTGCGTCGAGATTTGAGGTAAACATATGACAGTTTTGGTGACAGGCGGGGCAGGTTTTATCGGCTCCCATACAGTTGTAGAGCTCCTGAATGCGGGATATGACGTCGTCGTGATCGACAATCTCTGCAATTCAAGCAGAGAGGCCATCGAGAGAGTGAAAAAAATCACGGGGAGGGAGGTCTATTTCTACGAAAACGACGTCCGCGACCGTGCTGCGCTCGAGCTCATCTTTACGGCGTTCGATATCGATTGGGTCATCCACTTTGCAGGACTCAAGGCAGTCGGCGAGAGCGTCCAAAAGCCTGTGGAATATTACGACAACAATCTGGTTTCGACCCTTGTTCTCGTTGAGACGATGAAAAAGTTCGGCGTGAAAAAGATCGTGTTTTCCTCTTCGGCGACCGTCTATGGCGATCCTGCGGAGCTCCCTCTTCGCGAGACGAGCAAGATGAATCCCACGACCAACCCTTACGGCGCAACGAAAGTCATGCAGGAAAACATTCTCAGGGACGTGTACACGGCAGATTACGATTGGACGGTGGTCCTGCTTCGCTACTTTAATCCCGTGGGGGCGCATGAGAGCGGGCTCATCGGCGAGGATCCGAAGGGGATCCCGAACAATCTGATGCCCTATGTGGCGCAGGTCGCAAGCGGAAAGCTCAAAGAGATCGGCGTGTTCGGAAACGATTATCCCACGCACGACGGCACGGGGGTGAGAGATTATATCCACGTCGTTGACCTTGCGAGGGGGCATGTTGCCGCCATCAATCGGCTTAACACGGCGGGCGTCTATGTGTATAATCTCGGCACGGGGAACGGCTACAGCGTTCTCGACATGATCAAGGCATTTTCCAAGGCATGCGGAAGGGAGCTTCCCTACGCCATTAAGCCGAGAAGGGCAGGGGACATTGCAACATGCTACGCCTCCGCCGAAAAGGCCGAAAAGGAACTCGGCTGGAAAGCGCTCTATGATCTCGAAAAGATGTGTCTCGACCAATGGAATTGGCAAAAGAAGAATCCAAACGGTTACGAAAATTGATTTTTTACACTTTTACATAGTACTATGCGTGACATAATAACGAAAAAAGCGGCCAAAAGCCGTTTTTTTGATGGATCTTACGCAAGATGGATATGTGGAATACAAGAGAGTGAATGTCGCAGTCTATGCAAAATTTTCGGCCGAAGGGGGCATGATCCCCGAAAAGATCGTGTGGACAGACGGCAGATCCCTTCAAATCGACCGCGTCACATCGGTCGATCGGGCTCCAAACCATGTCGGAACCATTCTCCCCGTCAGATACAGCTGCGTCATCGGCGGGGCGGTGCGCCATCTCTACTTTGAGGCACAGCATGAGCAGTGGTTTGTCGAAACAAGAATCTGAGAAGAAATTTCCGATTTTGTCGAAAAAGTTCTTGACGTGAGCGCAAGATTTATGTATAATAGGAAGAGCACAGGGGAGTAGTTCAATGGTAGAGCAACGGTCTCCAAAACCGTCTGTTGCGTGTTCGAGTCGCGTCTCCCCTGCCAAAACCGATCTGCAAGCGCGGGTCGGTTTTTGATTTTCTCCATTCATGCCGATATTGTACTTTTTTTGAAAATTTGTGTGTGGATATTGACTTTTCAGGGAATATTTGGTAATATAATTCCAAGCATATCTTGGAGTCGGAGGCAGTATGAAGGATTTTATTGTAAACGATGAAGATTCGTTGAAAAAACTTCTTGCAAGGGTCCGTGCCGCACAGGAAGCCTATTCGACGTATCCGCAGGAAAAGGTCGATAAAATTTTCTTTGAAGCGGCGATGGCGGCAAACAGGGCGAGGATCCCGCTTGCAAAACTTGCCGTGGAAGAGACGGGCATGGGCGTCGTCGAGGACAAAGTCATCAAAAACCACTATGCCTCGGAATACATTTACAACGCCTATAAAAACACAAAGACTTGCGGCGTGATCGAGCATGACGAAGGATTCGGCATCACGCGCATTGCGGAGCCCATCGGGGTGCTTGCGGCCGTTGTTCCCACCACCAACCCGACGTCGACTGCCATTTTCAAGTGCCTTATCTCCTTAAAGACGCGGAACGGGCTCATCATTTCCCCGCATCCCCGTGCGAAGAGATCCACCATCGAGGCGGCAAAGATCGTTCTCGAGGCAGCAGTCAAGGCGGGCGCCCCCGAGGATATCATCGGATGGATCGACCAGCCCAACGTGCCGCTCTCGGGCATGATCATGCGCGAGGCAGATATGATCCTCGCCACGGGCGGCCCCGGAATGGTGAAAGCGGCCTATTCTTCAGGGAAACCTGCCATCGGCGTCGGCGCAGGGAATACACCCGCTGTCATCGATTCCACGGCCGATATCCGTCTCGCCGCGTCCTCGATCTTGCACTCCAAGACGTTTGACAACGGCATGATCTGTGCCTCGGAGCAGTCCGTCATTGTCCTCAAGGACGTCTACGAGGAGTTCAAGGCGGAGATGAAGCGGCGCGGGGCATATTTCTTGACGCCTGAGGAGACAGAAAAGGTCCGCGCGACGATGTTCATCAACGGTGCGCTGAATTCGAGAATTGTGGGGCAGACCGCTGAGACGATCGCAAATCTTTCGGGCTTTGAAGTTCCCAAGGGGAGCAGAGTGCTCATCGGCGAGGTGGAGAGCGTCGATCTCTCCGAACCTTTCGCCCACGAAAAACTTTCACCCGTCCTTGCGATGTATCGGGCGGAAGATTTCGACGACGCGGTCATGAAGGCGGACAGGCTCATCAAGGACGGCGGCCTCGGCCATACCTCTTCCATATATATCAATGTGAGAGAGGGCAAGGAGAGGCTCGAAAAGTTCCGAAACACCATGCGCACCTGCCGAATCGTCGTCAATACGCCTTCCTCGCACGGCGGGATCGGGGATCTTTACAACTTCAAATTCGCGCCGTCGCTCACGCTCGGCTGCGGTTCTTGGGGCGGAAACTCCGTCTCGGAGAACGTCGGTGTCAAACATCTCATTCAAATCAAAACGGTTGCAGAGAGGAGGGAAAATATGCTTTGGTTCAGGGCGCCCGAAAAGGTGTATTTCAAGCGCGGCTGTCTCGGCACGGCGCTCAAAGAGCTCGGCCAAGAGGTCTATCACAGGAAGCGCGCTTTCATTGTTACGGATAAATTTCTCTATGACAGCGGATTCACCGCGGGGATCAATGATATTTTGCATGAAGAGGGCATCGAGTACGAGACATTCAGCGGCGTTACGCCCGATCCCACACTCGCCTGTGCCAAGCAGGGCCTTGAGATGATGAAGAGCTTCGAACCCGACGTGATCATTGCCGTCGGCGGGGGTTCACCCATGGACGCCGCAAAGATCATGTGGGTCATGTATGAACATCCCGAGGCGGACTTTGAGGGCATGGCGATGCGCTTTTCGGATATCCGCAAGAGGGTATATTCCTTCCCGCATATGGGAGAAAAGGCGATCTTCGTCGCCATTCCCACGACGGCGGGTACGGGCAGCGAGGTGACGCCGTTCGCCGTCATCACCGATGAGAGAACGGGGACCAAATATCCGCTCGCCGATTATGAACTCATGCCCGATATGGCGATCGTGGATGCAGATCTCATGATGAATATTCCGAAGGGGCTCACCTCCTGCGCCGGGATCGACGCCGTAAGCCATGCGCTCGAGGCGATCGCTTCGGTGATGGCGACGGATTTCACCAACGGAATTGCAAAGGAGGCCCTGCGGCTTCTCTTTACCTATCTTCCCTCCGCTTACAGCAAGGGCGCTGCCGACCCCGAGGCAAGGGAAAAGGTGGCCAATGCGGCGACAATGGCGGGCATGGCGTTTGCGAATGCCTTTCTCGGCGTCTGCCACTCGATGGCGCACAAGCTCGGCTCCTACTTCCACATTGCACACGGCATGGCGAATTCGCTTATGCTCGAAGAGGTCATCCGCTTCAACAGCGCCGAGGCACCCGCGAAGATGGGGACGTTCCCGCAGTATGCCTATCCGCAGTGCATGGCCCGCTATGCGGACGCCGCAAGGTATCTCGGCTGCACGGGCAAAACGGACGAGGCCGTGGTGGAGAACTTCATCAAGAAGCTCCGCGAGTTGCAGGACGCGATCGGCCAGCCCAAGACCATCCGAGAGGCGCTTGAAGGGAAATATACCGAAGAGCAGTTCCTCGAAAAGCTCGATCAAATGACGGAGGACGCATTCGACGACCAATGCACGGGTGCGAATCCCCGTTATCCGCTGATGTCTGAGATCAAAGAGATGTATCTGAACGCCTATTACGGCAGGAAAAAGTCGAAATAAACCGCAAAATTTCAACTTTTGCATAGTACTATGTCAGACATAATATGAAATAAGTATACACAAAAGGCGTCCCGCAGGGGACGCCTTTAAAAGTAGCGATAGGTTACTGTGCAACGATATTGACCTTGATCTTGGAGAGCACACCCTCCATGAGGCGGACCTCGACGTCGTATGTACCCACGTTTTTGATGGGTTCCTTCAGAAGCACTTTCTTTTTATCGACGTCGAAGCCGAGTTCGGAGAGGGCGGTGGCGATGTGCTGGGAGGTGACAGAACCGAATGTCTTGCCGTTTTCGCCCGCACGGATGGCAAGCGTGATGCCCGTGCCCGTCAACTTGTCTGCAAGTTCCTTCAGGGCCTTGACGTTTTCCGCCTTATGGAACTCCTCGGCCGTCTTTTTCTGTTTCATGTCGTTGATCGCGGCGGGGGTCGCAACCTCTGCAAGTCCCTTTTTGATGAGGAAATTCCTGCCATAGCCGTCTGAAACTTCTATAATGTCACCCTTTTTGCCGCTGCCCTTGACGTCTTGCTTTAAGATAACTTTCATGATTTTCTTCTCCTTTTTCTTCATTGTACAATGATTTCCGCGATTTGTCAATATCCTCCTTCGATATTTTTTGAATGTATGCGGCATACTGGGGGATAAGGAGGAGATCATGGAACACAATATCAACAACGGCGTTTCCTGCGGCGTAACGGAATGCAAATTCAACCGTGACGGCATGCTGTGCGAACTCGCAAAGATCCATGTCGGCAACACCTGCGACTGCGAGCATTGCACCTGCTGTGATAGTTTTCAGCATCGCGGCTAATGTTTGCATAATTGCGTGTTTGTGACACAATCTATGCTCAAGCGGGTTCGCTTTGAAAATAGAGTCTCTGCCGTAAACACGCATGCGCGGCAGAGACGCGGAAGGGACGCTACGGCGTCCCTTCTTGCATGTATGCCTCTCTCGCATAATACAATAGTATATATGAAGATCGCAAGGAAAATCTTGCCCTTTCTGCTCATCGGTGCGGTTCTCTTATTGTTTCTGTTTTTGCCGAAGGAGAGAGCGGACGCCGCGGAAAAGACCATTGTCGAGATCTGGAATGTCGATACATTTGAGGGCGGAAAGGGCTCCCGCACCTCTTTTTTGAACAAAACAGCGCAAAAATTGGACGCGGAAGGGGTCTATTTCTATGTGTTGAGCTACACGCCCGAGGGGGCCAAAGAGGCATTTTCCCGCGGGAGATATCCCGATATGCTGTCCTTTGGCGTCGGGCTCGGGGAGATCGCGGAACGCTGTCGGCCCCTTCCCTATTCCTTTGCGGGCGGGGGGATCGGGGGAAAATGCCTCGCCGTCCCGTGGTGTGCAGGGAAGTATTTCCGCTTTTCTCTCATCGACGATTTCAGCGAAGAGGGGAGAACTGCCATCTCCTGCGGGGGCTACAACCTGTCCATCCTGTCCGCAAGGCTCCACGGGATCGGGGGAGAAGAGGTCCCGTCTGAGAGCGCATACGTTGGATTTCTGAACGGGGGCTACCGCTATCTCTTGGGCACACAGCGGGATGAAAACCGCTTCCGTGCGCGGAATGTGGCAGTTTTCAGGGAGGAATTGGGGGAATACAACGATCTATTTCAATATATTAGCATACTTTCCCGCGAGAAAGAGAAGCTTTGCCTTCAATTTCTCGATCTTCTCCTGTCGGATGAGACAGAACAGCGGCTCGGCGAGATCGGCATGTACCCGCCCGATGCAGCGCAGTGGAAGAGCACTTTGAGCGTATTTTCCTCGGAAGAAGCGATCGGCACCCTTTCCGCCGCGGCGAGAGAGGGGAAGGAAAGAAATTTTCTCGAAAAATATCTGAAATCCCGTTGAAATGTCTCAAAAAATATGCTAAAATAAAGGAGAAAATAAATTGGGTGTCTATGCGCTTTTCAGAGAAAGATGTCCCTCGGCAGTAGCTGCGGAACATATCTCTTTTCCCCGCTATACGACGATCGGCTGTGGCGGGGAGGCAGCATTTTCCGTCTCTCCGTCGGATGCGGAGGAAGCGGCCGAAGTCCTACGGCTTTTGAAAAAAGAGCATATTCCCTATGCCTTTTTGGGCGCGGGGGCGAACACTCTGCCGCCCGACGGGGAGAACGAGGCCGCCGTGGTGCGTCCGAACCTTCTCAAGGGGCTCATTTTGGACGGAAATTGCCTCTTTGCGGGGGCGGGCGTGACGGGCGGTGCGCTTCTGCGGTTTGCCTGCGAACACGGGATAGGCGGATTCGAGCCCTTCATCGGCATCCCGATGACGGTCGGCGGGGCCTGCGTGATGAATGCAGGCGTCAGAGAGCGGCACTTTGCGGATGTGACGCTCCGCGTCCTCGCCGTGCGTGGGGGGAGGATCGAGAGCTTTCCCCTTGAGGCCTGCAAGTTCGGCGAAAAGTCGAGTGTTTTTCAGGAGGGGATCTTCGTTGCGGGGGTGCTTCTCCGTGCGGAACGTGCCCCGCAGGAGAGGATCTACAAAAAGTGCGGCGAATTTCTCGCGAGAAGGGCCTCTCTCCCCAAGGGGAGAAGCATGGGCTGTACTTTCGTCAATCCGCAGGGGCAGAGCGCGGGGGAGATCATCGACCGCTGCGGCCTCAAGGGCATGCGCTGCGGCGGGGCATTCGTCTCAATGCAGCACGCCAATTTCATCATCAACGAGGGAGGAAATTCCCGCGACGTATCTGAGCTCATCGACAAAGTTAAGGCGGAAGTCCTTCAAAGGACGGGGATCGCCCTCAGGGAAGAGATCAGGCGGCTCACTTTTTATGGATCTACATAACAGACAGGCTTTACTTACGGAGTATTTATGAACCTTACTGCAGATTATCATACGCATACGCCGTACTCCCACGGAAAGAATACGGTGATGGAGAATGCCATGCGGGCAAAGGAGCTCGGTCTCTCCGCCGTTGCGATCACAGACCATGGCTTTTCCCATGTCGTGTTCGGCGTCAAGAGGAAGGAAGTTCCCTCCCTCGTCCGCGATTGCCGCGAGGCGGAGCAGGCCACGGGCATCAAGGTCCTCGTCGGCATGGAATGCAATTTAAGGGGCATTTCAGGCCTGACCGACTTCACCGAGGAGGACTATGAGGTATTCGATATCTTTCTGATGGGCGTGCACGTCATGGCGCACTATGAGAAATTTGCAGACCGCAAGATCGGATGGCGGGGCTGGTGGGATACGCAGCTGCATATCAAGCCCTCCCAAAAGCTGATCAAATACACGACGCGGGCCTATATCAACTGTATCGAAAAAAATCCCATCGATATTCTCACACACCTCAATTTTCAGTGTTTTTCTGACGTTGTGGAAGTGGCAAAGTGCTGCCGCGACTACGGGACCTA
Organism: uncultured Clostridia bacterium; assembly: GCA_947629345.1. Taxonomy (GTDB): domain Bacteria; phylum Bacillota; class Clostridia; order Christensenellales; family Borkfalkiaceae; genus Gallimonas. Next base: position 24,608 of record CANRDK010000002.1, on the reverse strand, counting down.
TCTCGAGATCAGCTCGAAGAAGGAGCATCTCACCGATGAAGAACTCGACAAGGTCGTGCAGACGGGCGTCCGCTTCGTCATCAACTCGGATGCCCACAGCGTTGACAGGATCGGCGACACCGCCCTTGCCGAGGAACAGATCAAGCGCGTCGGCGTCCCCTTGGACCGTATCGACAACATAGACGGCAGGCTTCCCGTCTTTCGCTTTGCGGAATTCAAAAAGCATTTATAGAGATGAGTTTTACCACAGAGATCAAGCGGGAGCTCACGAAGACGCTCCCCGAGGGCAGGGAATGCCGTTTCACGCTCCTGCAGGCATTCTTCAAGACGTGCGGCTGGCGCACGGAGGAGGGGCTCTTTTTCGTGAGCGAAAACGAATCCGTCGCAGCCTACATTTTAGACGTTGCGGAGAGCTGCCGATTCCGCATGTCTCTGAGGGAGGCCGTCCGCGACCCCAAGCACGGGCGGGACAAGCTTACCTTCTCCCATACGGGGGAGGACGGCGCAGACGTTGAAGAGATCTTTGCACAGGACGTCGATACGGAGGAGCGGGCGCGTGCCTTTTTGAAGGGGGCCTTCCTCGGCGGGGGAAGCTGTATTTTGCCCCACGGAGAACGGAGAACGGGCTATCATCTCGAGCTCGTGTTTCCCGCGCTTGCCGATGCAGAACTATGCGGGGAGCTCTTTGAGCGCTTTCTTCTGCTCGGCGGCATGGTGGAACGTGCGGACAAGCATGTGGTCTATTCGAAGAGCAGGGAGGGGATCGGCGACTTCCTCTCCGTTGTGGGGGCGCAGAGGGCGCTGCGCACTCTCACCTTGACCGCCGCCGCCCGCGACGAAAGCAACAACCGCAACCGCCTCGAAAATTGCATGGCGGGGAACGTTGACAGGTCCATGACCGCCAGTGCGCTCCAGATCCGCTATCTGAGCTCCCTCCGCGAGAGCGAGCTCATTTTACTGCCCGAGCCGCTGAGGGAGACGGCGGAGGCCCGTATCCAGAATCCCACCCTCACCTATAGCGAGCTTGCAGGGCTCCTCGGCATCTCGAAGAGCTGTCTGCAGCGCCGCCTGAAGAAATTGATACCGCAAGGAGAAAAAAAGTGACCGATTTTGTACACCTTCATCTACACACGGAATACAGCCTGCTCGACGGGGCAGTGAAGGTGGACGAACTTGTCCGCCACTGCAAGGAGAACGGGATCGATACCGTTGCCGTCACCGACCACGGCAACATGTACTGTTCCCTGAAATTTGCCGAAAAATGCAAAAAGAACAAGATCAAGGCGATCATCGGCTGCGAATTCTATGCGGTGGACGACTATAAACAGCACAACGAATCGAGGGCCGACCATCTCATTCTCCTCGCGAAGAACAAGACGGGGTATATCAACCTCGTCCAGCTCGATTCGCTCGCCTTTGTGGACGGGTACTATTACCGTCCCCGTATCGACTATAAAGTTTTAAAGGAACATACGGAGGGGGTCATCTGCCTCTCTGCCTGCCTTGCAGGCCGCATTCCGAGGCTCCTCTTGGCGGGAGAGTATGAAAAAGCAAAGGAATTTGCTCTCTATCTCCAGAGCCTCTTCGGAGAGGATTTCTATATCGAGATCCAGGACCACGGCATCCCCGAACAGGAACAGGTCCTGCCCGGCCTCGTGCGCATCGCAAGGGAGATCGGGGCGCAGCTCGTTGCAACGAACGACGTTCACTACCTCAAGAAAGAGGATTGGGAGATGCAGGACATTCTGATGTGCATTCAGACCAAGCGCACCCTCGACGATCCCACCCGCATGAAGATGCAGACGCATGAGTTCTACATGAAATCGGGGGATGAGATGGCAGCGCTCTTTCCCGATTTCCCCGAGGCGATCTCCAATACGCGCGTGATCGCAGACAAAGTATCCGATACGGACACTCCCTTCAACCTCAAGGAGGACGGCTCGCCCGTCTACGATAAATCTCTCATTCCGCTCTACACGGCCGACGACGGCACGCCCTCCCCCGAATATCTCACGCGGCTGACGTGGGAGGGGCTTCCCAAACGATATCCCAACTACGGCGAGGACATCAAGAAGAGGGCAGAGTACGAGCTTTCCGTCATCATCAAGATGGGATTTGCCGATTACTTTCTCATCGTGTGGGACTATATCAACTGGTCCCGCATGCACGATATTCCCGTCGGCCCCGGGCGGGGGTCGGGCGTCGGGAGCATCGTCGCCTACGCCATCGGCATTACAAACGTCGATCCGCTCCGCTATGACCTGCTCTTTGAGCGCTTCCTGAACCCCGACCGCGTCAGCATGCCCGACTTCGACGTCGATTTCTGCACGGAGAGAAGAGGGGAGACCATCGAATATGTACGCAGGCGGTATCATCCAGAAAATGTCGCGCAGATCGTCACTTTCGGTACGCTTGCCTCCCGCGCCGTCATCAAGGACGTGGGCCGCGTCATGCGCGTACCCTATTCGGATACCGACCGCGTCACCAAACTCATGGACGGCAAATCGACCATCCGCGAGCTTCTCGGGCTGGATATCGAGAGCAAGAAGAGGAAAGTTGCCGATGCGGAACGTGCCCTCGAAGAGATGAGGGCAAAGAGAGACACCTCCGATGAGGGCAAGATGAAACTTGCCGATCTCGAGGGCAAGCTCGACGAAGCCAAGAAGAAGGTCGCAGACCTCGAGGGCAAGCGCAACAGCGAATTCATCGAGATCTATACCTCCGACGACACCTTGAAGCGGGTCATCGACATGGGCCTCAAACTTGAGGGGATGCCCCGCAACACCTCCATGCACGCGGCAGGCGTCGTCATCTGCAGGAAGAAGATCGCAGACAACGTCCCGCTCTCCCGCAACGGCGAGGACGTCACGACGCAGTTCGACATGAAGGAAGTCGAGTCCATCGGCATGCTCAAGATGGACTTCTTGGCCCTCACGACGCTCACCGACATCAAGAAGACGCTCGACTATATCTATGAGGACTACGGCGTGCACATAGAGTTCGATCAGGCCTGCGACGATCAGGGCGCCTACGACCTCATTGCGGAGGGAGATACAGACGCCGTGTTCCAGCTTGAACAGGGGGGCATGAAGCGGTTCATGAAACAGCTCCATCCTACCTGTCTCGAGGACCTCATCGCAGGGATCTCGCTCTACCGCCCCGGTCCCATGGAATTTATTCCCAATTACCTCAAAAACAGGGCAAATCCCGACAAGATCGAATATCTTACCCCGCTTCTGAAGCCCATTCTCGAAAAGACGTACGGCGTCATCATCTATCAGGAGCAGGTCATGCAGATCTTCCAGAATCTTGCGGGCTATTCCCTCGGGCAGGCAGACCTCGTCCGCCGCGCCATGGCCAAGAAGCACCTCAACGAGTTGATGGCGCAGAAGGAGAAGTTCATCTACGGCGATATCGACAAAGGGGGGAACATTGCGGGCTGTCAGGCACACGGGATCCCGCCCGAAGTCGCGGCGGAACTCTTCGCACAGATGGAGAGCTTCGCATCCTACGCATTCAACAAATCCCATGCGGCGGCATATGCGGTCGTCACTTATCAAACGGCGTTTCTGAAGAAATACTATATCAAGGAATTCCTCGCGGGCGTCCTCAACAACCGCATCACCAAGATCGAAGAGATCGCCAAATATATCGTCTACATGAAGGAGAAGAATATCGCCGTCCTTCCGCCCGATATCAACCGTTCCAAGGCCTATTTTGCCGTGGAGGGGGATGGGGTCCGCATCGGGCTCTGCGCCCTGAAGGGGGTCGGCATCGCGGCGATGGAGAGCGTGGCAGAGGAGAGGAAAAAGAACGGGGAGTTTGCTGACTTTTCCGACTTCCTCATGCGCTGCATTTCCTTTATCAACAGGAAGATGGTGGAATCTCTGATCATCAGCGGCGCGTTCGACTGCTTCGGCCATTCCCGTGCGCAGTACGAGGCCGTCTATGAGGAACTGATGCGCCGCATTCAGGCCCTCGAAAAGCAAAAAAACAGCATGCAAATGTCCCTCTTCGGCGATATCCTGAGTGAAGAGAGGCCCAAGGTAGAGTATCCGGATATCCCCGAATGGGAAAAGGAGGAGCTCCTTGCAAAGGAGAAATCCATCCTCGGCGTGTACGTCAGCGGACATCCGTTTGAGAAGTACATGCACAAGTTCACGGACTGCAACTTCAACACGGGCATGCTCACCGACTTTGAGGAGGACGAGGAGACACACGACAGGACATACAATCTTGTGCGGTCGGGAGATCCCGTCACGATGGGGGGCGTCATTGCCTCCGTCAAGAAGCTGAGTACCAAGTCGGGCGGCTTCATGGCATTCATCACGGTGGAGGATCTCTATGGCAGTGTGGAGTGCGTTGCCTTCCCGAGGAGCTACGACAAGATCCGTTCGATCATCAAGCCCGATACGGTCGTCCGCATCAAGGGGAAGATCGATATCCCCGCCGAGAAAGCTCCCGTCATCCTCATCGATTCGCTCGAGGCGCTTCAGCCCGACGATGCGGAGCCCGCGGCGATGTCTGCGGCGACCGCGACGGAAGAAACGCTCTGGCTGGATGCGCGTACGCTTTCGGAGGAGGAATTCGGGGAACTCATCGAGACGCTTGAGGGCTATCAGGGCGGCACAAAGGCAAAGATCCTCTTCGGCGGAAAGCGCTACGAGTACGGCGTGCGGATCTCGCGGGCCCTCATTGCGGAGCTCAGAATGTTCCTGCCGGACAGCTGTATTAAAATTGTTTGAAAACTGCGAAAAGAATTTTATAAATCTCTTTTCTTTTTGAAAAGTGTATGCTATAATAGTATAGGTCACGGAGGTTGATATGAAGAGAATCGGTTTACTGACAAGCGGCGGCGACGCCCCGGGTATGAATGCGGCGATCCGTGCGGTCGTCCGTACCGCCATCTATTTCGGGATGGAGGTCTACGGGATCGAACGCGGTTACGCCGGCCTGATCGAAGACAATATGAGGCAGATGGAAATGCGGTCCGTCTCTGACATCGTGCAGAGGGGCGGCACCATGCTCCGCACGGCGAGATGCCTTGAAATGCTCACGGTCGAGGGGCAGAAACAGGCGGTCGCCACGCTCGAAAGGCATGGGATCGAGGGCCTTGTCGTCATCGGCGGCGACGGAAGTTTCCGCGGCGCAAAGTGCCTCACGGAGAACTACGGCATTCCCACCATCGGCATCCCCGGCACGATCGACAACGATCTTGAGTATACCGATTACACGCTCGGCTTCGATACGGCGGTCAATACCTGCCTCGAAGTCATCAACAAACTGCGCGATACGATGAATTCTCACGAGCGCATCTCCGTCGTGGAGGTCATGGGCCGCCACTGCGGGGACATCGCCCTGTTTGCGGGGATCACGTCGGGCGCAGAGATCATTGTCGTGCCCGAGATCGCCTACGATATCGAGGATATCGTCATGCGGATCAACCGTTCCCGTGCAAACGGCAAACACTCCAATATCATCGTCGTGGCAGAGGGTGCCGTCACGGCGGACGCCTTTGCAAAGAAACTTCAGGAGATCACGACGTACTCCGTGCGGCCCACGACTATCGGCCATATCCAGCGCGGCGGTTCGCCCTCCATGGCTGACAGAATGCTTGCGGCGCAGTTCGGCAACAAGGCGGTCCGTCTCCTCAAGGACGGCATCGGCAACCGCGTCGTCGGCATCCATAAGAACGAAATCATCGATATGGACATCATCGAAGCCGTTTCCATGAAGAAGAAGTTCAATTACGAACTCTATGAAACGCTTCAGATGATCTCAATGTAAATTCTCCGCTTTCGGCGGATTGCGGCGTTCTTCATAGGGGGGAGGCGCCGCGAAGGGAGATAACATGATATTAACGGTCTGCATGAGTCCGAGCGTAGACGTTACGATCGAACTCGATTCGCTCAACGTGGGGAAGGTCAACGTCGTTAAGAGCAAAACGCTCTCCTTTACGGGCAAGGCGCTCAACGTTGCCATCGGCGTTGCAAGGCTCGGCGGCGAAGCGCTCGCCACGGGATTTATGTACAACGAAAACGGACAGATGTTCATCGACGCGCTCGACAGAGAGGGAGTCCGATTTACATTCGTCTGGAACGGCGGCAGGGTCCGCGAGAACTATAAGTGTATCGACAAGCGCTCCATGCTCACCGAGATCAACGATGTCGGCGGGAATGTGGAGAACGAAAAGCTCGTGGAACTTCTGCACATGATCCAATCTTCATCGTCCTCTGCCGACGTCACGGTCATTTCGGGGAGTCTCCCCCGCGGCGTGGACGACAGTTATTACCGCGACCTCTTCCGCTCGGTCGATCCCAAATCGATCCGCATCGTCGATACGGAGGGGGAAAGGCTCCTTGCCGCGCTCGAGGCGGGCGTGGATCTCGTCAAGCCCAATATCGAAGAGCTCGAAAACACGCTCGGCAGAAAATTGAAGAACAGGACGGAGATGCTTTCTGGCTGCCATGAGCTTCTCGACCGCGGCGCAAAGATGGTTTTGCTCTCTCTCGGGCGGGATGGGGCGATCCTCACAAACGGCACAAAAAATTATCACTGCAAAAGCATCAACGTTGCCGTGAATTCCACGGTCGGCGCGGGGGACGCCATGGTGGCCGCCGCCGCAAATATGATGCAGCAGGGGGCAGAGATGCCCGATATCCTCCGCGCGGGCGTCGCTGCGGGGACTGCCGCGGTGACCACATTCGGCACGATCTCCTTCACCAAAGAAAAGTATGAGGAAATTTTCAGAAGCCTCAAGGTGACGGAATTCTGAGCTGTTTGCACATTCAATATTGTGTAACATTTGCGTCTTTTGTTTCATGCGCATAAAACGACAAAATTCAGCATAACCACAAGATATAGTGGTTGTTAAGAAAATTTTAAGCAAAATATTGTGTCCAAACACTTGACTTCTTCAAGGATATGGTGTATCATAAAAGCGTTCCCTTCGGGGGACGCTTTTTCGCCCTTTTGGGCAAAGATAAGGGTAGGAGGCAAAAAATTCACCATGAAGATTATCAAAAGAAATGGTGCAGAAGTCAAGTTCGACATTCAAAAGATTTTAAATGCGATCCGCAAAGCAAACAACGAAGTCAGCGAGGATAACCGTCTCTCCGAAGAGCAGATTTCTGCCATTGCGGAGAAGGTCGCCGCGCTCGCGGGGGATCTCAACCGTGCCGTCAGCGTGGAGGAGATACAGGACTTTGTCGAAAACCAGATCATGGACCAAAAGGCATTTGCCGTGGCGCGGAAGTACATCACTTACCGCTATTCCCGCGCGCTCGTCAGGAAGTCGAACACGACGGACGAACGCATCCTCACGCTCATCGAGTGCAACAACGAAGAGGTCAAGCAGGAAAATTCCAACAAAAATCCAACGGTCAACTCCGTCCAGCGCGACTATATGGCGGGGGAAGTCAGCAAGGACCTCACCAAGCGTCTTCTTCTGCCCCGCGACATCGTCGAAGCTCACGAAGAGGGTATCATCCACTTCCACGATGCCGACTATTATGCCCAGCACATGCACAACTGCGACCTTGTCAACCTTGAGGACATGCTGCAGAACGGCACCGTCATCTCGGGGACCTATATCGAAAAGCCGCATTCCTTCTCCACGGCCTGCAACATTGCCACGCAGATCATAGCGCAGGTTGCCTCCAACCAATACGGCGGGCAGTCCATTTCGCTCACCCACCTTGCACCCTTTGTCGATATCAGCAGGCAAAAGATCCGCGGCGAAGTCGTCGAGGAACTGAAGGACGTCGCCGTCATGGAGGAGACGATCGACCGCATCACCGAAAAGAGACTGCGCGAGGAGGTACGGAAGGGCATTCAGACCATCCAGTATCAGGTCGTCACCCTCCTTACAACGAACGGACAGGCTCCGTTTGTCACGGTGTTCATGTATCTCGGCGAAGCACGCAGCGAGAGAGAGCGGGAAGATCTCGCCATGATCATCGAGGAGACGCTTATACAGCGCATTCAGGGCGTCAAGAACGAGGCGGGGGTCTGGGTCACGCCTGCATTCCCCAAGCTCATCTATGTGCTCGAAGAGGACAATGTGCGCGAGGGGAGCAGATATTTCTACCTCACCGAACTCGCCGCAAAGTGCACGGCCAAGCGCATGGTGCCCGACTATATCTCCGAAAAGAAAATGCTTGAGTTCAAAGTCGATAAAAACGGCGAGGGGCACTGCTATACCTGCATGGGCTGCCGCAGTTTCCTGACACCCTATGTCGACGAGAACGGCCAGCCCAAGTACTACGGAAGGTTCAATCAGGGCGTTGTGACGATCAACCTCGTGGACGTCGCGCTCTCCTCGGGCGGGGATATGGATAATTTCTGGAAGATCTTCGATGAACGTCTCGAACTCTGCCACAGGGCTCTCATGTGCCGCCACAACAGGTTGAAGGGCACACTCTCCGACGCTGCACCCATTCTCTGGCAATACGGCGCACTCGCGAGGCTGAAGAAGGGGGAAACCATCGATAAACTCCTGTATGGCGGCTATTCCACGATCTCTTTGGGATATGCAGGGCTCTACGAATGCACAAAGTACATGACGGGCAAGTCCCACACCGATCCCGAGGCGAAGCCGTTCGCGCTCTCCGTCATGCAGCACATGAACGACAAGTGCAAGGAGTGGAAAGCGGCACACAATATTGATTTCTCGCTCTACGGCACACCGCTCGAGAGCACGACATACAAATTTGCCAAGTGCCTGCAACAGAGATTCGGCATCATCCCCGGCGTCACCGATAAAAATTATATCACCAACAGCTATCACGTCCATGTGACGGAGAAGATCGACGCGTTCACAAAATTGAAATTTGAGAGCGAATTCCAGCAGCTCTCTCCCGGCGGCGCCATCTCCTATGTAGAAGTTCCCAACATGCAGGACAATATTCCCGCCGTCATTGCCGTCATGCAGTACATTTACGACAATATCATGTATGCCGAGCTCAACACCAAGAGCGATTACTGCCAAGTCTGCGGCTACGACGGGGAGATCGTCACGGTGGAAGAGGACGGCAAGTACATTTGGGAATGCCCCGTATGCCGCAACCGCGACCAGAGTAAGATGAATGTTGCCCGCCGCACCTGCGGATATATCGGAACGCAGTACTGGAATCAGGGCCGCACGCAGGAGATCCGTGAGCGCGTCCTTCACCTGTGATCTATTTAAGACATGAACTACGCCGAAATCAAAAAATGTGATATTGCAAACGGAGAGGGGGTCAGAGTCTCCCTCTTTGTTTCGGGTTGCAGAAGACACTGCAAGGGCTGTTTCAACGCCGTGGCATGGGATTTTTCGTACGGAAAACCCTTTACGGAGGAGACGGAGGCGGAGATCTTTGAAGCGCTCTCTCCCGATTACATTGCAGGGCTCTCTCTTCTCGGCGGCGATCCCTTTGAACCCGAGAACAGGGCGGCGCTCCTTCCTTTCCTGAAGCGGTACCGCCAAAGATTTCCCCAAAAGAGCGTCTGGTGTTATACGGGGTATACCTACAGCGGCGGAACGCTCAAAGAGGACGACGGAGAGGGGGTAAGAGAACTCCTCAAGGAGATCGACATCCTCGTGGACGGGCCCTTTATAGAGGAACTGAAGGACATTCGCCTCAAGTTCCGCGGCTCCTCCAACCAGCGCATCCTCGATTTAAAGCGGACAATGGAGAGCGGGAACATAGTACTATATCTGACATAGTACTATGCAAAATGTCAAAAATCGAAATTTCAAAACCATTTTTTACGATTTTCCGCTATGCGGTTGACATTGGCAAAAAATAGGTTATAATATTAGAGTAGACAATTACATTTTAATATAAGGAGACAGACAAGTGAACAAACTTCAGCTCAGAAGGTATGCAAAACTTCTTGCCAAAACGGGGATCAACGTCAAAAAGGGACAGTGGGTCGTCGTGCAGGCAGAACTCGACCAACCCGAATTCGTTGAAATGGTCGTAGAGGAACTTTACCGCGCGGGTGCGGGGAAGGTCACGGTCGATTGGTCCCACCAGCCGCTCACCACCACGCACTACAAATATCAGAAGCAGGAATCCCTCGAAGCATTCGCAAAGTGGGAGATCGAAAAGCTCGAATACAGAAAGGAACAGCTTCCCGCCATGCTCTACCTCGAATCGGCGGATCCCGACGGTTTGAAGGGGCTCGATCAGGAGAAATTTACGGCGGTCAGAATGTCGCGCTCCAAGGTCATCAAGCCCATCCGCGACGAAATGGAGAACAAATACCAGTGGTGTATCGCCGCCGTGCCCTCCAAGGCATGGGCCAAGAAGGTTTTCCCCGACGCGCCGACGTCGAGCAGCGCCGTGGAGCGTCTTTGGGACGCGATCCTTTCCGCTTCCCGTGCGGACGGGCCCGACCCCGTGAAGGATTGGCACCGCCACAACGATGAACTCGGCGAAAAGTGCGACCATCTCAACCGCCTCAAGCTCGCCTCCCTCGAATATAAGTCCAAAAACGGCACCGATTTCAGAGTCGGACTCATCGACGGCAGCCAGTTCTGCGGCGGAAGCGAGGAAACGCTCGGGGGCGCAACCTTCAATCCGAATATCCCGAGCGAAGAGATCTTTATCTCGCCCAAGGCGGGGGATGCGGAGGGCATCGTCTATTCCACGAAGCCGCTCTCCTATCAGGGGGAACTCATCGAGGATTTCTCCGTCCGCTTTGAGGGCGGCAAAGTCGTCGAGGTCAAGGCAAAGAAGAATCAGGAACTCCTCGATAAGATGATCTCGATGGACGAAGGGGCGAAGATGCTCGGCGAATGCGCCCTCATCGCCTACGATTCTCCCATCAACAATACGGGGCTCCTCTTCTACAACACCCTCTTCGACGAGAATGCAAGCTGCCACCTTGCGCTCGGCAGGGGCTTCAACGAATGCGTCAGAGGCTACGAGACCATGACGAAGGAACAGCTCAAGGAGAAGGGGATCAACGACAGCACGATCCACGTCGATTTCATGATCGGGAGCGAAGATCTCGAAATTGTCGGCGTCACGAAGAGCGGCGACAGGGTCCCGATCTTTAAGAACGGCAACTGGGCGTTCTGATCGAAAATATTATTTTGCAAAAAAAGAAGGAATAAAATGATCAAAATCGATAAACTTCTCAAAGAGGCCTATAGCGGCGAAAAGGTCGTGCTCATCGAAAATGAGTTCGGCGAGATCGGCGTGGACGGCGGATTTTTGAAGGAAGCAGGCATCGAGATCACAGAGATGAACTCGGGCTGTATCTGCTGTTCGCTTGTCGGGGATTTCGCTGAGGCTCTTAAAAAGGTTGCAAACGAATTTCATCCCGACCGCATCCTCATCGAGCCCTCCGGCGTCGGAAAGCTCTCCGACGTCATCAAGGCCGTGCAGCGTGCGGAGGTGCCTGACGGCGTGCTCAACGCGTTCTGCACCGTCGTTGACGCAAAGAAATGCAAGGTCTATCTGAAGAATTTCGGCGAATTCTTCCTCGATCAGGTGAAGAATGCAAGCTGTATCGTGCTCTCGCACACTGCCGACCCCGCAAAGACGGAGGAGGCCGCCGCGCTTCTGAAGGAGCAGACGAATGTCACCGTCATCACGACGGATTGGGATGCTCTCGACGGGAAAGATATTCTCCTCGCCATGCAAAAGACAGACAGCCTCAAGGCCGAGCTCGAAAAACTTGCCGCCGAGGCGCACGATGATGATGACGACGATGACGAGTGCGAATGTCATCACCATCATCACCATCATCACCATGACGACGACGATGATGACGATGAAGAGGAGCATGAGCACCATCACCATCATCACGACGAGGACGGCGAATGTGAATGCCACCACCATGATGACGATGAGGAAGAGGAGCACGAGCACCACCATCACCATGACGATGACGACGACGAAGATGAGCACGAACATCACTATCACCACCACCATCACCACCATCACGACCATGACGCCGACGAGATCTTCACGAGCTGGGGCGTCGAGACGGCAAAGACTTTTACGAAAGGGGAACTCGACAGCGCCCTCGCCGCGCTCGATTCGGGGGAATACGGCGAGATCCTCCGCGCAAAGGGGTATGTCAACGGCGGAAACGAGTGGATCTATTTCGACTTTGTTCCCGGCGAACCCGATCTCCGCGCGGGTGCGCCCGCCGTCACGGGCAGGCTTTGCGTCATCGGCTGTCATATCGATGAAGAAAAGCTGAAAACGCTGTTTTTGGGGTAAATTATGCCGAAAGAGGTTCCCGTCTACCTGTTTTTGGGCTTTCTCGATGCGGGTAAGACGAAATTCATTCAGGAAACATTCGAGGACGAGCGTTTTGATTCGGGGGAGAAGACCCTCCTTCTCGTCTGCGAAGAGGGGGAGGAGGAATACACTCCTTCCCGCTTTGCCGTGCGGAAATACGTCGTTGTCAAGGCGGATGAAGACAAGCTCAACGCGCCCTATTTCACGCGCATCGCAAAGGAGAACAAGATCGATCGCGTCGTTGTGGAATGGAACGGCATGATGCTGCTTCAAAAGTTCTTTGAGGCGATGCCCGACGGCTGGCTCATCGCGCAGGTGATGACCTTCTTCGATGCGAACAGTTTCATCAACTATAACGCCAACATGCGGCAGCTCGTCTATGACAAGATCCAATTTGCCGACATGGTGGTATTCAACCGCTTTCAGCCGAATCTCAGGAAGGAGGAATTCCACAAGATCGTCCGCGCCGCCTCCCGCAGGCCCGATATCGTCTATGAATATATCGGCGGCAGGGCGGAATACGACGACATCGAGGATCCGCTTCCCTACGACATCAACGCTCCCGTCATCAATATCGAGGACAGGGACTACGCCTATTTCTATCGTGATATCCGTGAAATGGAGGACAACTACGAGGGAAAGACGGTGCATTTCAAGGGCATTGTCGCCCTCGACAGAAAGATGAAAGCGGGCACGTTCGGCATCGGTCGGCTCGTCATGACCTGCTGTGCGGCCGATATCGCCTTTCATGGGCTTGTCTGTATCGGGGAGCCGTATTTTCAGGTCCGCACGAACGAATGGTTAGAGATCACGGCGCGGGTGGATATCGAACCGCACAAGCTCTATGGCGGCAAGGGGCCCGTGTTGAAGATCTTGCAGGCCGAGCATACGCAGCCTCTCCCCGATGAGGAGGCTGTGGCGACCTTTTATTGATGAAACAGGAGGGGAACACATGAAAAAACTTGTGGTCTATTATTCCTTTGGCGGAAACACGCGGTCGATCGCGCGGAAGATCGCAAAGGATATCGGCGCAGATATCGCGGAGATCCGCACGATTAAGACCTATCCCGACGATTACGACGTGCTCGTCAGCCTCGGCAAGAGAGAGGTGGAGAGCGGCTATGTTCCCCAGCTCTATGCGCTGGGCGTCAATGTGCAGGAGTACGACGAGATCGTTCTCGGCACCCCCGTCTGGTGGTATACATACGCACCCGCCGTCAAATCCTTCCTCAAGAGCGTCGATTGGAAGGGAAAGACCGTCTATCCCTTTGCGACGAACGGCGGTTGGCTCGGCCACACCCCGAGCGACTTCAAAAAGGCCCTCCGCGGTGCGACTGTAGGGCCGATCCTGAATGTCAAATTTGAGGAAAAGACTCTTGTTACGCCCATGAGCGTCATCGACGCGTGGATCGGGGATCTCAAGTGAACGAACAGCTCCACGCGCTGCTCCTTGCCGATTACGGCGCACCCGTCACCGAGAGGATCGAGGCGGGTTATTGCCGTGCCCGTCCCGTGACGCTCCGCATCAATTCTTTAAAAATGCCCGCCGAAGAGGGGAAATCTGCCCTTTTTCAGGCGGGATTTTCATTTGATGAGGTGGATTGGCTGAGCTCCGCCCTCATCATGAGGGACATCCGCGAGGAGGACCTTTGGCATACACCCCTCTATGAAGAGGGAAAAGTCTATCTCCAGAGCCTTTCATCCATGCTCCCGCCTCTCTATCTCGCCCCCAAAGAGGGGGAGAGTGTGCTCGACATGACGGCCGCGCCCGGGGGAAAGACGACGGAGCTATTGGCCCTCTCCGACGGAAAGGCGCTCATCACCGCCTGCGAGCGGGATAAAAACCGTTTTCAGCGGCTGATCTTCAATCTGCAGCGGCAGGGAGCGGGGAGAGTTTCTGCCATCTGCAAAGACGCTCTCCTCCTCGACGACTTTTTCTCCTTCGACAAGATCCTGCTCGACGCCCCGTGCAGCGGAAGCGGGACAGTCTCTGCCGAGAGGGAGGCCCGTATCGACGCCGCATTTGTGGAAAAATGTGCCGTCCTGCAGGAGAAATTGCTCAAAAAAGCCATAAAACTTCTCAAAAAAGGGGGAGAAATGGTCTATTCCACCTGTTCTGTCCTGAAAAGGGAGAATGAAGAGGTCCTGATGCGTGCGCTGAAGGGGACGGACGCCCGCCTTGAACCCATTGAGGCGTTTGAGGGGATCCCTCTCTTGCCCTCCGCAGACGGCACGATCTGCGTCTGTCCGACGGAACGCTATGAGGGCTTCTTCCTCGCAAAGATCAGAAAGTGAGCAGTGCAATCATCTTATACCACAAGAAAGGAGGAGTTTCAATGAAAAAGAGAGGACTTTTGGCAGTTTTATCCATGCTGCTGTGCGCCGTGATCGCGCTCTGCAGTTGCGGCGCCGAGGGAGTTTCGGCCGATTGGGACCTGACTGAGATTGACGGGAAAGTCGATCTGCATACAGAGCTCCAGAGTTCCTATCTCGCGGACGACTATAACAATATTTTAAAATATGCCAAGGGGCAGGCGGAACTCAGCCGCCCCGAGAGTCTCCGTCTCGATTGGAGCGTATCGCCGAAGGGGACGGACGCCGTTATCAAGGATTACACCTTTGAATATGCGATGGACCCCGATTTCTCCCGTGCGGTCTCCCTGAAAACGGAGGAAACTTTCTGCGAGATCACAAATCTCTGCCTCGATACCGTCTACTATTGGCGGGTCACCGCAAACTTTTCAGACGGCAAAAAGTCAGTCTCACCCGTTGAGATCTTTGAGACGGACGACGTCGGGCCTCGCAATCTCTATGTGGACGGGGTCACGAATATCAGAGACCTTGGCGGCTATAAAACCGCGGACGGCGGCAGGGTGAAGCAGGGCATGATGTTCCGCTGCGGCAGGCTGAACAAGAGCGAAACGGCGACCCCCGAGATCGAGATCACGGAGAAGGGGATAGATACAATGCTCTATGAACTCGGCATCTGCACGGAGATCGATTTCCGCATGAAGGAGGCCCATAACCACGAAACGGGCGGGATCACCTCGAGCCCGCTCGGCGATCTCGTAAGATATGAGAATGTGGAGCTCGAGTGGAACGTGGGCAACTATCTGCTGAGCAACCTTGCCTCTGTCAGGAGATTCTTTGAACTTGCCGCGGACGAGAGCAATTATCCGCTCATCTTCCACTGCAATATCGGCACGGACAGGACGGGCATGTTCGCCTTTCTCATCAACGGTCTGCTCGGCGTGAGCGAAGAGGACCTCTACCGCGATTATCTCTTCTCCAACTTCGGCAAGATCGGGGGAGCGAGAGAACTTTCGGGCATCAGGAGCAAATATCTCGATACGATCGAGAAATCGGAGGGGGAAACGCTCTCCGAAAAGATCAGAAATTGCCTGATCCTGAACGGCGTTCCCGCCGAACAGCTCGACGCGATCGTGGAGATCATGAAATAAAATACTCACAAAAAAACAGTGCAGACCAAGAGATCTGCACTGTTTTTTTGCATGCTGAAAAGTTTAGGTTACCTCTCTATGCCGTCATTCCTCTTCGACGCTTTCGCCGTTTTCCTGCAGGAATTTTTGGTAGCTCTCGAGAATGACTCTTTGAATGTATTCGCGCGTTTCGGTGTTCAGCGGATGCGCAATGTCTTTGTAGGTCCCGTCTGAGGCCTTGCGGCTGGGCATGGCGACAAAATATGCGCCGTCACGCTCAAAGATCCTGATATCGTGAACGACGAAACAGTCGTCGATCGTGATCGAGGCGACTGCCCTGAGTTTGCCGTCCGAGTGGCGTACCTGACGTATTCTTACATCACCGATTGTCATAAGTAATTCCTCCCCTATATCTTTCTGCTCACTATTTTATCACATTTTTAAAAAAGTATCAATAGTTATAGAATAAATTTAGTTATTTTTAGCAAAAAAATCACGAATTTTTTTGTCAAAGCATACAATGCGGTATGAATTTTTCCGAAATCAAGCATTTTTCGGGCGTTTATTTTATCGGGATCGGGGGTGTGAGCATGAGTGCGCTCGCGCTTTGCCTCTCCGAACGGGGCTTTTCCGTGCGGGGCAGCGACGCCGCTGAGAGCTCGTTTACAAAAAAATTGCGCGAGAGGGGGATCCCCGTCCATATCGGGGAGGACGAGGCGGTGTCGGAGGGGCTCGTCGTCGTGACGGGTGCGATCCTTCCCGAACACGGGCAGCTCCAACAGGCACAGAGGGAGGGGAAGAGGATCTTGACCCGTGCGGAACTGTTGGGGGCCGTTGCGGGCGACTTCAACCATGTCGTCTCGGTGGCGGGCTGTCACGGCAAGACGACGACCAGCTGTATGCTTGCGCATATTTTGAAGTCTGCCCAAAAGCCATTTACCTGTCATATTGGCGGGGAAGATCTCGACCTCGGAAACTATCACGGCGAGGGAAATGAATACTTTATCACCGAGGCGTGCGAGTTCAAGCGAAGTTTTTTGGAACTCAGGAGCGAGATCGGCGTCGTTCTCAACTGCGACCGCGACCATACCGACTGCTATAGGACCAAGGCGGAGCTCCTCGACGCGTACAGAGAATTTGCCGCGAAGTCCGAGAGGGCGGTCGTCAATGCAGACGACGTGCACGCGCGCTCCATTCCGCATGTTCTCTCCTTCGGCTTCCACAACGGCGATATCCGCGCGGTGTCTTTGCGGAGCGATCGGGAGGTCTACTCCTTCACGGTGGAGGAGAAGGGGATCCCCGTCGTCAGGATCAAGCTCAACGTCATCGGCGCATTCAATGTGATGAACGCGCTGGCGGCATATGCCTGTGCGAGACTTTTGGGCCTCACCCCGGGGGAAATCAAGGAGGGGATCGAGAACTTCCGCGGGGTCAAGCGGCGGTTTGAACGGGTCGGCACGCTTGGCGGCGTTCCGCTCATCTGCGATTACGCCCATCATCCGCGCGAGATCGCCGCAACGCTCTACACCGCCCAACGCATCACGGAGGGGAAAGTCCGTCTCGTGTTTCAGCCGCACACCTATACGCGGACGCGGGACCTCATGCCCGAATTCATCGAGGCGCTCTCGGCGGCCGAGGACCCTGTCATTTACACAACGTATGCGGCGCGGGAGAGGTATGATTTCGACGGCAGCGCCGTCCGCCTCACTGCAATGATCCCGCATGCCGTCTATATCGCCTCACCCGAGCGGCTCAAGACCTATTTAAAGAGAAAGACGCGCCCGAATGACATGATCTTGTTTCTCGGCGCGGGAAACATTTATGACATTGCCCAAAGCATCAAGGACTGAATTTTTCCTCGGACACTGCGCCGAGGATTTTTTATTTGGCCGAAAAGAACGGATAACCTATCTCCGCGCCGCCGAGAGCCTTTCATATTCTTAAAAAAATAAGTAAAAATTTGTATTTTGCTATTGAAAGTAATCACAAAATATAGTATAATAGGATAGGTTTGGGGAAATAGCACTCCCAAAACGGCTTTCATTGTTTTATGCGAGGGAGAAATATGGACGAGATGAAAAAAGAGACGGATTTCCCGCTTTATCTGTACCATCACGGGAAAAACGACCGCATCTATGAAACCTTCGGCGCGCACAGAGCAACGCAGGACGGCGTCGACGGCTACATGTTCCGCGTCTGGGCGCCGCACGCGAAGAGCGTATCCGTCGTGGGGGACTTCAACGGTTGGAATCCCTCCGCAAACGTCATGGAGCGCATGGTCGATGGGGAATCCTTTGAACTCTTTATTGAGGGTCTCAAGCAGTACGATATCTATAAATATTGTATCACAGCGGCAGACGGGCGGCAGCTCTACAAGGCAGACCCCGTCGGGTTCCATACTGAAACGCCGCCTGCGACGGCCTCCAAGCTCTACGATTTAGAGGGGTACGCTTGGCGGGACAAGGCCTATTTCGAAGAGATCGGAAAGAGGAACATCTACGCCTCTCCCGTCAATATCTATGAGGTCAATCTGCTCTCATGGAAGAAGTACGACGACGGAAATTATCTCTCTTACCGTGACCTTGCGCGGGAGCTCGTTCCCTACGTCAAGCAGATGGGGTACACCCATGTGGAATTCATGCCCGTCATGGAATATCCCTTCGACGGGTCATGGGGGTATCAGGTGACGGGCTACTTCGCCGTGACCTCCCGCCTCGGCACGCCGCAGGATTTCATGTATCTCGTGGACTGCTTCCACGAAGCGGGCATCGGCGTCATTCTCGACTGGGTCCCCGCGCACTTCCCCAAGGATGCGCACGGGCTCTATGAATTCGACGGACAGCCCCTCTACGAGAGCAGCCAGTGGGATAGGATGGAGCACAAGAGCTGGGGGACCCGCCGCTTCGATTACGGCAGGGAGGAAGTTCTCTCCTTCCTCATCTCCGACGCATGCTTCTTCTTCGATAAATTCCATGTGGACGGGCTCAGGGTGGACGCCGTTGCCTCCATGCTCTATCTCGACTACGACAAGCGGCCGGGGGAATGGGTGCCGAACATTTACGGCGAAAACAAGAATCTCGAGGCGATCGCGTTCCTGCGCCGTCTCAACGAGGCGGTGTTCCTGCGCTTCCCGTATGCGATGATGATCGCGGAGGAGAGCACGGCTTGGGGGCTCGTGACAAAGCCCGGTTCCGTGGGCGGGCTCGGCTTCAACTTCAAGTGGAACATGGGCTGGATGAACGACATGCTCTCCTATCTCTGCCTCGACCCGTATTTCCGCATGTACAACCACAACAAGCTGACCTTCTCCATGATGTACGCCTTTTCGGAAAATTATGTCTTGCCCATCTCGCATGATGAAGTGGTGCATGGAAAGTGCTCGCTCATCAACAAGATGCCGGGGACGTACGAAGATAAGTTTGCGGGCGTCCGCGCTTTCCTCGGCTACATGGCCGCCCACCCCGGGAAAAAGCTCAACTTTATGGGCTATGAATTCGGGCAGTTCAAGGAATGGGACTATAAGGAGGGGCTCGAATTCTTCCTGCGCGACAGATACGAGATGCACGGGAAACTTTCGGAGTACGTCAAGGCGCTCAACTTCTTCTACAGGGACACGCCCGCGTTCTACGAGATCGAGGACGGATGGGATGGCTTTGAATGGCTCGCTCCCGACGATGCGGACAGGAATATCGTGTCCTTTATCCGAAGAGATAGGGCAGGGAACGAAGTACTATGCGTGACATCATACTCCGGGATCGACGCGGATGATTACCTTCTCGGCGTCAACAAGCGGGGGAAATATAAGATCATCTTCAATTCCGATGAAAAGAAATACGGCGGAGAGGGGAAACTGACAAAAAAGACTTATACAACAGTCAAAAAGCCGAGCCACGGCAAACAGTATTCCCTGAAACTTCCGATGCCGAAACTTACGACGGTGTATCTCGTCTATGAAGGGCCCGCAAGCGGGACCGTATCAAAAAAGAAATAACCAAGGGGGTTAAAAATATGTTGAGAAAAAAAGAATGCGTTGCAATGCTCTTGGCGGGCGGGCAGGGCTCGAGGCTCTATGCGCTCACCAATCACATTGCAAAACCGGCAGTTGCCTTCGGCGCGAAGTACCGCATCATCGACTTCCCGCTCTCGAACTGCGTCAACTCGGGGATCGATACGGTGGGCGTTCTTACACAGTATGAGCCGCTCGAACTCAACGAGTACATCGGGAACGGCCAGCCGTGGGATCTGGACCGCGCGTTCGGCGGCGTGCACATCCTTTCACCCTATCAGGCGAAGAAGAAGCAGTCATGGTTCGAGGGCACGGCAAACGCCATCTATCAGAACCTCTCCTTCATGAAGAAGTACGATCCCGACTATGTCCTCATTCTTTCGGGTGACCATATCTATAAGATGAACTATGCCGAAATGCTCCGCGCCCACAAGGAGACGGGGGCGGACTGTACGATCGCCGCGATCGAAGTTCCCATGAAGGAGGCCTCCCGCTTCGGGATCCTCAACACCCGCGAGGACGGCTCCATCTATGAATTCGAGGAAAAGCCCAAACAGCCCAAGAGCAATCTCGCCTCAATGGGAATCTATATCTTCACGGCCGAAAAGCTCTTTAAATATCTTGAAGAGGACGACGCCAACCCCGATTCCTCCAAGGATTTCGGCAAAGACGTATTGCCTGCCATGCTGAACGCGGGCGAAAAAATGTTCTCCTACCGATTCAAGGGCTATTGGAAGGACGTCGGCACGATCTCTTCGCTCTGGGAATCCAATATGGACCTCCTCGGCGAAAATCCCGCCTTTGACGTCAGCGATCCCGATTGGAAGATCCATTCCCGCAACCCCTTGGCGCCGCCCGAACATTTCGGGGACGATGCCGTCGTCTGCAATTCGCTCGTGGCGCTCGGCTGCGAGGTGGACGGCACCGTGCAAAATTCCGTCCTCGCCTCCAACGTCGTCGTCGAAGAGGGGGCAGAGGTTTTCGACAGCGTCCTCATGGCGGGCACTGTCGTGAAGAAGGGGGCAAAGGTGCTCTACTCCATCATCGACGAAAATGTTATCGTCGAAGAGGGGGCTGAGGTCGGCGAACCCAAGGAGAGCGGCAAGGGCATTGCCGTGCTCGGCAGAAACATCTCCGTCTCGGGCAAGGTCGAGGGCGGAAAGATCATCGACAAGGATTACAAGGGGGAATAAGACAATGGCACATTCGGCAGTAGGCGTTATCTTTTCAAACATTCATGACGAAAATATCCCTGAGCTTTCCCGCCACAGAACGATGGCTTCCATCCCCTACGGCGGAAGGTACCGTCTCATCGACTTCACCCTCTCAAACATGGTGAATTCGGGCATCACGACGGTGGGGATCGTCACAAAGAACAATTACCAGTCGCTCATCGACCATCTCGGCAGCGGCAAGGATTGGGACCTCGCGCGGAAGGACGGCGGCATCATCCTTCTTCCTCCCTATTCCGATGAGACGGACGCGCCCTACACGACCCGTCTCGAGGCATTGATGGGGATCACGGGTTTTTTGACGCACCGCAACGAGGACTATGTCGTCATCACCGACTGCGACGGCATCGCAAGGGTAAATATACAGGAGATCCTGCACTTTCATGAACAGAACATGGCAGACATTACAATGGTCTACCATGAGGAAACGGAGCCCGTGCAGTCCTCCTACTATATAACGCTCCAGCCCGACGAGACGGGGAGATTAAAGAGCCTCAAGATCAATCCCAAGCTCAAGGGAGGCAAGTACAACCTCTATGTCAATATTATGGTGATGAGCAGGGAATTCCTCATCAACACCATTCAGGACGCCGTGACGAGGGGACTTTCGAGCTTCGGCAGGGATATCCTCACCAAGAACGTCGATACCCTCCGCATCTTCGGCTACAAATTCAACGGATACTATGCAACGATCAGCTCGCTGCAGAATTATTTCAGCCACAGCATGGAACTCCTGCAAAAGGACGTCCGCGACGAGCTCTTCGGCGCACGCGACGTCTATACGAAGGTCCGCGACTCCGCTCCGAGCAAGTATATCGGCGGCGCGGCGGTGAAAAATTCTCTCATCTCCGACGGCTGCGTCATCGAGGGGACGGTGGAAAACTGCATTCTCTTCCGCGGCGTCAAGGTCGGAAAGGGGAGCGTCATCAAAAATTCCATCATTATGCAGGATTCCGTCATCGGCTCGAATGTCTCGCTCGACTGTGTCATTACGGATAAAAACGTCGTCATCCGCGACAAGAGGCATCTTGCGGGGTGCGAAGCGTTACCTTACTTCATTGCCAAGGGCAGAATGCTCTGAGAAAAGTTCATTTTAAGGGGAAATTTATGAGTGCAACATCTAAAAAGAAGGGAAAGCAGACAGAGATGGATCTGACGGAGGTGGAAGTCCTCGGCAAGGCGGAGGAAGCTCCCAAAGAAGCTCCCGCAGAGATCAAGGTGGAGGCCGTAAAGAAGATCCTCTTCGTGGCTTCCGAGGCTGCGCCCTTCATTTCGACGGGCGGGCTTGCCGAAGTCATCGGCTCCCTCTCCAAGGCATTGGCAAAGGTGGGGAAGTACGACGTCCGCGTCGTTATTCCGCTCTATCAGGACATCAAAAAGGAATACAGAAAGGATTTCAAATTCCTCGGCAATACCTATGTCGCTCTCTCGTGGAGAAACCAGTATTGCGGTATTTTTGAATACCAAAAGGACAATGTGACCTTCTATTTCCTCGACAACGAATACTATTTCAAGCGTCCGGGGTGCTACGGCTACTATGACGACGGCGAACGGTTTGCCTTCTTCTGCCGCGGCGTCATGGAGATGATGAGCTTCATCGGCTTCTATCCTGATATCATGCACTGCCACGATTGGCAGGCCGCTCTCGCCGCGCTCTATCTCAAGACGAATTACTGTTTCCGTCCCGAGTACCAGTTCATCCGCGCGGTGTTCACGATCCACAATATCGAATATCAGGGACAATATTCTCTCGATCTTTTGGAGGATCTCTTCGGCATCTCCTATCAGTTCCGCCATTTTGTGGAATATGACCGCTGCATCAACCTGATGAAGGGGGCGATCGAGTGCTGCGAGTGCTTCTCCACGGTCTCCCCGACCTATGCGCAGGAGATCAAGGATCCCTACTATTCCCATGGGCTCGACCCCATCATCCGCAGGAACGAATTCAAACTCCGCGGCATTCTCAACGGGATCGACCCCGAATATTACGATCCCGCCACAGATCTTGCGCTCTTCCAAAATTACAGCGCAGAGGACATGGCGGGCAAGGCAGTCTGCAAGGAAGAATTGCAGCGCATGCTGAATCTTCCCGTCAAGCCCAATACTCCCATTCTTGCAATGATCACCCGTCTCGTCACCCACAAGGGGCTCGACCTCGTGAAGGAAGTCATCGAACAGGCGCTCAGGCAGGATATGCAGTTCATTCTGCTCGGGACGGGGGACTCCTCCTATGAGGCATACTTCTCCGACCTTGCGAGAAGATACCCCGGGAAGGTCGTATCCATCATTTCCTTCAATTCCGACCTTTCCCGCAAGATCTATTCGGGCGCAGATCTCTTCCTGATGCCCTCCAAGAGCGAGCCGTGCGGCCTCTCCCAGATGATCTCTTCCCGCTACGGGACGATCGCCATCGTGCGCGAGACGGGGGGACTGCGCGACAGCATCACACCCTTCGGCGCAGGCGGGAACGGATTCACCTTCCACGACTACAACGCCTACGACATGCTCTATGTCATCAATGAGGCGATCGGCGTCTATCACAGCCCCGAGATCTGGAAAAATCTTGTCCATAAGGCAATGACGACGGATTTCACATGGGCATCTTCCGCACGGTATTATGAGGAAATGTATCTCGGGCTTTTAAAGTAATACTTATTTTCAGGAGACTTTATATACATGGCAAAACTGACAGAACAGGAGGCTCAACGCCTGATCGCGGGGAAACTGACCCGCTATTTCGGTGTGAGCCCGCAGGAAGCATCGAGGGAACAGATCTACAAGGCTGTTGTGATGAGTGTGAGGGATATCATGCTCGAAAAACGGCAAAAATTCCATCTGAAGATCAAGGCTGCAAGGGCAAAGCGCGTCTACTATCTCTGCATGGAATTTTTGATGGGCAGATCCCTCAAAAACAGCGTCTACAATCTCGGCATCGAAAAGCCCATCGCGGGTGCGCTCAAGAGTTTGAATATCGAGCTTGAGGATCTCTATGAAGAGGAACCCGACGCAGGGCTCGGAAATGGGGGACTCGGCAGGCTTGCGGCGTGCTTTTTGGACGGACTTGCAACGCAGAACTATCCTGCAATGGGATTCTCTATCTGTTACCAATACGGGCTCTTCAAACAGAAGATCGTGGACGGCTGGCAGATGGAACTCCCCGACGTTTGGCTTCCCGGCGGCGAAGCGTGGCTCACGCAACGTTCCGATAAACAGTTCATCGTCCGTTTCGACGGCGAACTCGAAGAAAAATGGACGGACCACGGCATGGAGACCGTCTATCACAACGCAAAGGAAGTGGAGGCGACCGCCGTCGATATGATGGTGTCGGGCGCCGATTCCGAAGCGGTCAGCGTGCTCCGTTTGTGGCGTTCGAGAGCGGTACAGAAGTTCGACATGCAGCTCTTCTCGCAGGGGAATTACGAGGCCGTCATGCGGGACGACAGCGACGCCCAGCTCATCTCCAAGGTGCTCTATCCCTCCGATAACCACTACGAGGGCAAGTCACTGCGCCTGAAACAGCAATATTTCCTCGTTTCCGCGTCCCTCCAGTGCATTGTGGCCGACCACAAACGGCGGTATGGTTCCCTGAATCTTCTGCCCCAGATGGCCGCCATCCACATCAACGATACCCATCCCGCGCTCGCCATTCCCGAGCTCATGCGCATCCTCCTCGACGAGAATTTCTACA
>CANRDK010000001.1 GCA_947629345.1 uncultured Clostridia bacterium | reverse complement strand
GATTGGCAGACTCAGGAGGTTCTCTTCAAGATGGCAGAAAACAACGCGGAAGTACAGGAGACGACCGAGGTCGTCGAGGAAACGCCCGTGACCGAAGAGGTCGTGGCGGCAGAAGAAGCGCCCGCAACCGTGGCAGAGGAAGCGGTTCCCGCCGAAGCAGCGGCAGAGGAAGTACCCGCACCCGAAGCAGAGGAAGCGGCTCCCGCCAAAGTAGCGGCAGAGGAAGCGCCCGCACCCGAAGCAGAGGAAGCAGTCCCCGCCGAAGCAGCGGCAGAGGAAGCCCCCGCACCCGAAGCGCAGCAGGGCAACCTGATGGAAAAGGTCGTTGAAGACCTTGGCAAAAACGTGCGCTACAAAAAGGGTCAGATCATCTCCGCCAATATTGTTTCCGCAACGGATGAAGGTATCTATGTCTCTGCATCCGGTAAGCTTGAAATTCTTCTCGCAAAGGAAGATATCGACTGCGAAACTTACAGCCGCGAGGCATATGCGGCCCGCGTCGGTGAAGAGATCCAGCTCATGGTCATGGAGATCACCCCCAAGGTGAGGCTCTCCGAAAAGGCCCTGAAGAAGATCAAGGAAGACGAGGCGCTCGTCAAGGAGATCGAGGGCGGCAAGGAATTCACCGTGGTCTGCACAGGATTCAACAAGGGCGGCCTTACGGCAGAGCTCGGGACCTATCCCGTGTTCATTCCCGCCAGCGAGATCCGCTCCGGGTATGTGAAGGACCTCGAAAAATACAAGGGCAAGACCTTGAGACTCAAGCTGCTTGAGATCAGAAAGGAACGCAGGAAGGAGATCATCGCCTCCCAGCGCGTCATTCTCGAGGCAGAAAAGGCCGAGCGCGAAGCTCTGAGAGCCCAGAGGGAAGCCGAGTTCTTCGATTCCATCCATGTGGACGACATCGTGGAGGGGAAAGTCGAACGCGTCACCTCCTTCGGCGCATTCGTCTCCGTGAACGGGTTCGATTGCCTTGCGCACATCTCCGATCTTTCGTGGACGGGCGTCAAGGAAGTTACCGACGTGCTCACGATCGGTCAACGCTATGAGTTCAAAGTGCTGAAGGTAGACCGCGACAACAGAAAGGTCTCCATCGGCTATAAACAGCTCCAGCCCCAGCCTTGGGACCTTGCGGCTGAGAAATATGCCGAGGGCGACGTCGTTCACGGCAAGGTCGTCCGTATCGTTCCCTTCGGTGCATTCGTCGAGATCGAAAAGGGCATCGACGGTCTCGTCCATCTCTCCCAGATCTCTCACGAGTGGCTCGACAATCCCACATCCGTCCTCTCCATCGGCGAGGAAGTGGATGCGAAGATCATCAAGTTCGTTCCCGAAGAGAAGAAGATCAACCTCTCCATCAAGGCGCTTCTGCCCCGTCCCGAGTTTGAGCCCCGCCACGAGCGCGAGGAGAACGCAAACAACGCACAGCGCCGTCCCCGTAAGAACAACAGAAGGGGCGGAAACACCGGCAGCGAGTATGAAGAGGGCGACGAGTACAGAGAATGGACGGAGGGCGGCTACGGCGGTGCTTCGATCGCAGATCTCCTCGGCGGCAACGACGACGAAAACAAATAATTTTATCTGAATTTTACGAAAAATCCGCTTAACGGCGGATTTTTTTGTTTATATATGGTTGAAAGAACAATCAAGGAGATTCTGCTATGGAAAGACAGGGCAACATTCGCATTTCAAGCGAAAACATGATGCCGATCATCAAAAAATGGCTGTATTCGGAAAAGGACATCTTTCTCCGCGAGATCGTCGCGAACGCTTCGGACGCGATCACAAAGCACAAAAAACTTGCCGAACTCGGCGATACCGCCGCGGAAGAACAGTACAGGATCACCGTCACGACGGATGACAAGGCGGGGACTTTGACCGTAGAGGACAACGGCATCGGCATGACCGAAGAGGAAGTGGAGAAGTACATTACGCAGATCGCTTTTTCAGGCGCCGCAGATTTCGTGGAAAGGTATGAAAAGGCGGGCGGAGACGGCATTATCGGCCACTTCGGCCTCGGATTCTATTCCGCCTATATGGTCTCCGAGAACATTGAGATCTTCACCAAGTCCTATCGGGAAGGGGCAGAGGGTGTGCATTGGGCCTCGGACGGCAACAGCACCTATACCATCGGTCCCTGCGAAAAGGAGGGCCGCGGCACAAAGATCGTCATGCACATTGCAAAGGAGGAGTCGGAATTTCTGCATGAGAGTGAGATCCGCACCCTTCTCAACAAATATTGCTCCTTCATGCCCTATGAGATCTATCTCAACCCCAAGGAGGACGACAAGCCCGTCAATAATACCCGGCCGCTCTATCTGAAACAGCCCAAGGACTGCACGGAAGAGGAATACAAGATCTTTTACCGCGACACCTTCAACGATTTCAACGAACCGCTCTTCTGGATCCATCTTAACATGGATTACCCCTTCCGCGTCAAGGGAATTTTGTACTTCCCCAAGGTCAAAAAGCAGGTCGAGCTCGAGCGGGGGCAGGTCAAACTCTACTGCAACCAAGTGTACATTGCCGACAACATCAAGGAAGTGATCCCCGAATTCCTGATGCTCCTGAACGGCGTCATCGATTGCCCCGACATTCCCCTGAACGTCTCCCGTTCCTTCCTGCAGAACGACAGGCAGGTACAAAAGATCGCCGCGCATATCACCAAGAAAGTCGCGGACAGGCTCACAGAGCTCTACAGAAACGACAGGGAAAAGTATGAGAACTGCTGGAATGATATCTCCACCTTTGTCAAGTTCGGCTGCATCAAGGACGAGGAATTCTATAAAAAGGTCAAGGAGATCATCATCTTCAAGAATCTCTCGGGCGAATATCGGCCCCTCGAGAGCTATTTCGGCGAGGAAGTGAGCGACGAGGACGCCAAAGAGGGCAAGGAACCGCAGGCAGCGTACTATGTCTCCGATGAGAACAAGCAGGCACAGTATATTAAAATGTTTAAGGACGCAGGGCTCGACGCCATCGTCTGCGATACCTATATCGATCCCCACTTCATCAGCTATATCGAATACAAAAATCCCAAGCGCGTCAGATTCTTGCGCATCGACGCCGATGTCGCAGGCGCCTTGAAGGAGGCGGAGAACGGAAATGACAGCGACCTCGAGGAGCTTTTCAAGAGAGCTCTCGACGGGAAAAATATCAAGATCAAGACGGAAAAGCTCAAAAATACGGCCGTTCCCGCCGTCATCAACGTCTCTGAGTTCATGCGCAGGATGAACGAGATGCACAGCTTCTACAGGATGGGAGAATCTCCCGAGGATCTCACGCTCGTCGTGAACGCCGCCTGCCCGTCCGTACAGGCGATCAAAGAGGCGGGGGAGGATGCCCAAAAAGTGGGCGCGACACAGATCTACTATCTCGCCCTCATGAACTTCCGCCAGCTCACGGCGGAGGAGACGGAGGACTTCACCGCGGGCTACTCCGATCTGCTCTTAAATTATTTGAAGAAAATGAAATAAATTTTCATAGATATGTTGACAATGGTGTCAAAGAATGGTATAATGTTTCATGGTACGGAAAATTCGAGACATAATTTCAGCCGTGCCAATAGGAGGTTACAACATGAACGGAACTGTGAAATGGTTCAACGATGGTAAGGGCTTTGGTTTTATCGCCAACGACGAGGGAGGGGACGATATTTTCGTGCATTACTCCGCCATTCAAATGGACGGTTTCCATACGCTGAAGGAAGGGCAGAAAGTTACATTCGATACGGCTCCCGACCCCAAGAACAGCGGGAAGCTTCGCGCGATCAACGTCGTACCGATCGCCTAAAACGGAAGAAAAGAAAAAACACGCTTGCAACAGAGCGTGTTTTTGTATAATACGGCAGAAGTAACGCCATGTAACAGAAAAGTAACGGCGCATTCTCTTGCGTTTCATGAAAATGCCTGTATAATGAAAGAAAAAGGGAGGGCTCTCATGCAATTTCATGAACATTTAAAGAAATATCGGAAGGAGCGGGGACTCACGCAGGAGGAACTTGCCGAAAAGCTCCATGTCAGCCGCAGCGCCGTCGCCAAATGGGAAAACGGCTTGGGGCTCCCGAGCGAGGATTCCCTCGGCGAGATCGCGGCCCTGTTCGGCGTGGACCGCGGAGAAATGCTCTCCGACCGCGAGACGGAGACGATCATCGTTGAAAAAAACGGAAAGCTTTCACGGCAGAAGAAATGGCTAATCGGGCTCATTGCCATTGCCACCGCGCTCCTGATTACCGCCGCGATCTTGCTCGGCGTTTTTCTCACAAGGGAGAAAGAACTGCCGCTTCCGGGCTCGGGCGATTCGGTGATCACGGGCGTCGGCGCGGGGTTCAAAGCCGAATCCGAAACTTTGAAAGGGAGCGAAAAAACAGAAGTCTATCATTTGAAAACGGGAGAACGGTATGAATTTTCCGTGTGGTTGAATTTTCGCGGGAGCAAGAATCCGAGGCTCGGCAAGGGCGACGTGAAAATTTATTACGATACGCGGCTCTTCACCTTCGACGAGGGGGAATTCTCGGAAGGGGGCAGGGAATCTACCCCGGTCGATTTATATCCATTTTACTTCACCTGCCTCGAACCGCCCGCTTACACGGAGATCTTCGTCACCGCAGTCGGCTTTTGGTGCAAGGTGGCGGTCATCATCGAGGCCTGACGTACAATATATTTATCTTCTTGCCACGCATCAGTGCTTTTTTTCGTAAAAATGCCCGCCAGAATTTCATTTTATTATCATAAAATCAAAAAAATTTGTCGTTCTGCGGGACATTTTTCTTGTACAAACGTTTTATAGGTAGGAGGTGTTTGATGAGAACAATATCAAGAATATTCGCCATGCTGCTTTTTATGTGTGGTTTTACGGTGATTTTTGCCGCTTGTGCCGCAGATCCATATAAAGATTATATCTCTTCCGGATTCAAAGCAAAAGAGTTTTTATTGAAAGGCGAGGAAAGATGTATTTCGTCATTTTTAACTTCAACCTTTTCAACGGAAAATGCAAAGATTTTCAGCGACTACGAGAGTTATGCGGAATATGATTTTCCGCTTGATTATACCGAGGAATTTTTTGAGAAGAGCAATTTGCTTGTATTTATGGCGGTCGGCGGCTCTTCGGACGAAATGCAATTTCTTGACATTCTGGCTCATGACGGGAAATTATATCCTTGTTTTTCGCGGGTAAAAATTCATTCGGGGAGCGGGATCGCAGAAGACATCATCTATTTTTCCTATTGCGCGGAATTGTCTAAGACAGATGATATTCAGTTGGGTGAAGTGATTTATCAATATAGATAAATTTCAATTTTACAAAATATAAGGCGAGGGCAGCTGTCCTCGCTTTCTTTGTGTTTCATCGGCTCAATTTCGATCGATTTTCGTCGATATGCCTATCCTCATGAAAGTAAAGCTGTTTCAATGGAAAGGATGGGCCGCCGAACCGAGTTAAAACGGCATTTAGCGTTTTGCCCTGTTCGGGCTTGATTTTTCTTTTAGCGTTATGATATAAGGCACAACAAATAGACAATATTGTTTTAGAAAGAGATTGGGACAAAATTACAGATATTCAAAGTATGGATTTGGAAATATTAGGTCTTTGGTAAAGTTTTGAATTATTAGAACAATGGAATGTAAGATAAAATTCAATTTAGAAGAGATTACAAAGAAAGCGAGGGCTGTTTGTCCTCGCTTTTTACATAGAAAAAGACCAACCCAACTCGGTTCGAATTAGGTTGGTGGTGGTGCCGGTGATCGGGGTCGAACCGATACGGATGATTAGTCCACAGGATTTTGAGTCCAGCGCGTCTGCCAATTCCACCACACCGGCGCAATTCAATTATATAATAATCTTCGGAATAAGGCAAGTGTTTTCTCTCTTTTTCTTGCAAAAAAAAATCTTTCATGCTACAATATCTTTAAAGGAGAGCTTTTTATGAATCAAAACCAAAAACTTGTTCTCGTCGATGGCAATAGTCTTTTAAACAGGGCTTTCTATGCAATGAAAGTTTTCAGCACCAAAGACGGCGTCCCGACGAACGGCATTTTCGGCTTTGTCAAACTCATCATCAAGATCATCGAGACAGACAAACCACAATATTTTGCAGTCGCTTTTGATGTCCATGCGCCGACCTTCCGCCACAAGATGTACGACGGTTACAAGGGCACGCGGAAACCCATGCCCGAGGAGCTTGTCGTGCAGGTCCCGCTCTTGAAGGAACTTTTGGTAGCCATGAATATCCGCTGTGTCGAACTCGCAGGATATGAGGCCGACGACATTATCGGCACCCTTTCCCGCCGCTTTGAGAACGTCGATTCCTATATCTACACGGGGGACAGGGACGCCTACCAGCTCGTCAACGAACATGTCAACGTCTGCTTCACCAAGCGGGGCGTCACCGAGATCGATCTCCTGACAAATGAAAATTTCTACGAAAAGGTAGGCCTGACGCCCGCACAGATCATCGAAGAGAAATCTCTCATGGGCGATAGTTCTGACAATATTCCCGGGGTCAAGGGGATCGGGCCGAAAACTGCCATCGATCTTCTTCAAAAGTACGGAGACTTTGAAGGTATCTATGCGCACCTCGGAGAGCTCAACGGTTCCCTGCAGAAAAAGTTAGAGGAAGGGAAAGAGATGGGACAGCTCTCCCATACGCTTGCGACCATCAACACGAATGTGCCGATCGACGTCACGCTGGAGAGCTGCCGTCTTACATTGCCCTTCCCCAAGGCGGCGAGGGACTGTCTGATCAAGCTGGAGTTCCGCTCCATGGTGGACAGCGATTATTTTGCCAAGGGAACAGAGACGGAGACAAAGACTGCCTATCCCGCCGCGGAAGAATTTCTGCATTCTCTCCCTGCGGAGGGGGAGTTTGCGTTCTGCATGTACGGAAGGGAGTGTCATATCTATCTCAATGGGACGGAAAATATCTTCAGGATCAAAGAAAACATTCTTGACGACGGCATTTTCTTTGATGAGCTTGTACCCATCCTCAATGTGCTCATGTCAGAGGGGCATACGGCGATCGTGGTGGATTTTAAGGCGATCGCTCATCAGTTCGATGCGCTCAACCTCAAGTTCAACTGTAAAATCGACGATATCTCAATTTTGCGCTATCTCGTAGATTCCAACATGCGTGCACTGACGGTATCCGACTACGTCAAGGACTACGGCCTTTCGGACAAAAATTGCGCCTATGCGCTGAAACTTGCCCACGACGACGTGATGAAAAAGATCGTGGGAACGCCCGAGGAAAAACTTTACTACGAGCTCGAACAGCCGCTCTCCCTTGTCCTTCTCGGCATGGAGCGCTACGGCGTCCGCGTGGATACCGAAAAATTTTCCGAGTTCTCCGAAAAATACAGGGCTGAGATCGACATGCTCTCCAAGAAGATCTTTGATCTTGCGGGGGTGAAGTCCTTCAACCTCAATTCTCCCTTCCAACTCTCCGAAATTCTCTACGAAAAACTTGGACTTCGGCCGAAAGGGGCCAAAAAGAACATTCGAGGCGGCTATTCGACGAGCGCAGAGGTCTTGGAGCAACTTGCGGAGACTCATGAGATCGTGCGGCTCATTCTGCGCTTTCGGGAAGTGCAGAAGTTCCGTTCCACCTATATCGACGGGATCCGTCCGCTCGTGCAGGCGGGGATCGTCCACACGACATACAATCAGACGATGACGGCGACGGGAAGGATCTCGAGCGCAAACCCCAATTTGCAAAACATTCCCATCCGCACAGAGGAGGGGAGGGAGCTGAGGAAGCTCTTCATCGCCCGCCCCGGGAATGTCTTTGTGGACGCGGACTATTCCCAGATCGAGCTCCGTCTGCTCGCACACCTCTCCCAATGCCCCGCCCTGATCGAGGCATATAAGAGGGGGGAGGATATTCATGCCGCGACGGCGGCGTCCGTATTCGGCGTTTCCGTCGGTGAAGTCACACCTGCCATGCGGCGCAAGGCGAAGAGCGTCAATTTCGGCATCATTTACGGCATGAGTGCATTCGGCCTCGCCAAGGACATCAACGTTTCGCAGGCGGAAGCGCAGTTCTACATCAATAAATATTTCCAATCCTATCCCGAGGTCAAGGCCTATTTGGATGAAAGTGTAAGATTCGCCAAAGAACATGAGTATGTAACGACCATTCTCGGCAGAAAACGCTATGTCCCTGAACTGAAATCGACCAATTTCAACGAGAGATCGTTCGGTGAGCGCGCCGCCATGAACATGCCCTTGCAGGGGAGCGCTGCCGAGATCATCAAGATCGCCATGATCGCCGTGGACCGTCGGCTCAGGAAGGAGGGCTTGAGGGCAAGACTTGTGCTTCAGGTGCACGATGAACTCGTGATCGATACGCCGACTGAGGAGACGGAGCAGGTCAAAACACTCCTGCGTGAGGAGATGGAGGGTGCAATGGAACTCTCCGTGCCGCTGATCGCGGAGGCGTCCGTGGGGAAGAGCTGGTATGAAGCAAAGTAAAAAAATTGCAGTCACAGGCGGGATCGGCAGCGGAAAGACGGCCGCCTTAAGCCTCCTTGCAGGGATGGGCTATCCCGTTTTCTCCTGCGACGAGATCTCGCGCGAACTCTGGAAGGATGAAACTTATCTGAAGATCCTTGCCGAGGCCTTCCCCGCATGCACGGAGGAGGGGAAAATCTTCAAAAACAGACTCTCTGCGCTCATCTTTTCCGACACAGGAGAGCGGAAGAGACTCGAGGCCATCGCCCATCCGCGCATCATGCGGCAACTTTCAGACGAGATGGAGAAACACGCCGTGTCGTTTGCGGAGGTGCCTCTCCTCTTTGAGGGGGGATATGAAACCCTGTTCGACGGCGTCCTGCTCGTCGAGAGAGAGGAGGGGGAGCGCATTGCCGCGGTCATGCAAAGGGACGGCATGAGCGAGACGGAGGTGAAACGCCGCATTTCCGCCCAACTTTCCGATGGGGAGCGGAAGCGGGAAGGGGTAGTTGTGGTCCAAAACAGCGGTTCCCTTGTAGAATTAGAGGAAAATTTGAGGCTCGCCCTACATTCTTTGGGCCTCTGAACGGATGAAAGGTCAATATCTTCTTCAAAACGGGCATACTCTATTGTGATGAAAAACAAGTCCGTTTTGATCGCCGTATCCATCGCAGCGTTTGCGCTGATCTTGCTCGCCGTATGGCTCGGATTTCTCGGCGCATATCCCCGTCCCTACAGAGAGGCGGTGAGGGGCAGCGGCGTGAAGCCTTCCCTCGTGTATGCGGTCATGCGGGCGGAGAGCGGTTACCGTGAGGACGCCGAAAGCGCCGCGGGGGCCGTCGGGCTCATGCAGATCAAACCCTCGACGGCGGAATTCATCTGCCGAAGGGAGGAACTTTCTTTCGACCCGTCGAGGCTCAAGGAGGGGGAATACAACATTCTCCTCGGCACACGCTACCTGCTCTATCTCATGGCACGGTTCGAGAACGAGGATGCCGCCCTTGCAGCCTATAACGCGGGGGAGGGGAATGTTTCGGCATGGCTGAAGGACGAACGGTACTCCTCCGACGGGGCCTCGCTCTCTGAAATTCCGTTCCCCGAAACAGCTTCGTATATAAAAAAAGTCAGAAAATTTCAGAAAATCTATGAATTTTTGTACGCATAACAGTTGACATTTGGTTTGAAATGCGGTAGAATATAAAAGCTGTCGGGTGACAGCGGACATGAATGCGGTCGTGGCGGAATTGGCAGACGCGCAAGACTAAGGATCTTGTGGGATGACCATGCAGGTTCAACTCCTGTCGACCGCACCAGCTCAAGTAAATCCGAACCGAATCCTCGTAACGAGTGAATGGGTCGGATTTTTTTATTTACGATTTCTGCCTACTTGCATTTGTCCTGTGTTTATGGTATAATTGAAACAACAAACAGTATTTTGCTGGAGAAGTTTATTATGAAAAAATTTGCAAGTGTGATCATTGCAGCGGTAACATTGGTATTGTGTTTTACATTATCTGCTTGCGGAAATAAATATGTAAGCCATTACAGTGCTATGTTGATGGTAAAGGAAAATACCTCAAATAAAGCGTCGGTTTCATTCGATAGTTTTAGCGGAACGCTCGTATTGAAATTGAAAAACAAGAGCGCAGACGAGGTATTTATATCTTATGAAGCGACGTTGGGAGAAGGGAATATAAAAGTTTTCTATGATTTTAATGATGAAAAGCTGAACCTGTTTGACATTGAAACCGACGGTTCTGTTGACGGAAAAACCGAAACTTTTACAGGCAACAAAACGATTTACATCATCATTGAATCGGACGGCAAATGCAGCGACGGAAGCTTTTCGTTTGTTTTGGAAAAATCAGAGAAATAAATTTCAATTGAATGGAGGAATTATGCCGTCAAGCAGGGAATATTTGAATTTCATTTTAGAGCAACTTTCAGGCTTAGAGGACATCACCTACAAGCCCATGATGGGTGAATTTCTGATTTACTATCGCGGCAAACTTGTCGGGGGAATCTACGATGATAGATTGCTCGTAAAACCCGTGAAACCCGCTCTTTCGTATTTGCCCCAAGCGGAGTATTCCTTGCCGTATGAGGGCGCAAAGGAAATGCTCAATGTGGACAATGTGGATGACACGGCTTTTTTGAAAGGATTATTTGAGGCAATGTATGACGACCTGCCAATGCCGAAAATGAAAAAGCGGTAATTTTCAATTTTTGGAGAGTAACACCATGGAAAAATCACAACTATTTCAATTTATATCCGAGCAAAAGACGGCGTTCATTGCGTCTGTCAATGAGCAGGGCTATCCCGTGATACGAGCAATGCTCGCTCCTCGTAAGATAGACGGCAACGAGATTTACTTTACGACAAACACCTCGTCCAACAAGATAAAGCAGTATTTGGCGAATCATAAGGCTTGCGTCTATTTTTATAAACGCGGAAAGTTCAAGTATCAGGGTGTTACCGTTATCGGTGAAATGCAGGTCTGCACCGACCAGCCGACGAAAGACGAGATCTGGCGTTTTGGCGATAAGATGTTTTATAAACAGGGCGTGACCGATCCCGATTATTGTGTGTTGAAATTCAGGGGCATGACAGCCGAATATTATTGCGATTTCAAGACCGAAACGATAGAGCTGTAAATCTCATTTTACAAACGCGGACGAGCGGAGCGAATATGTATATTGAAGATATCCCTTGTTACATGCTGTTCGGGGAAGTAGAACAGAGCGTTACGAATACAGTGCTGGCAGTCTGTGATGCCGCCGAATTTTTGGGAAGCGATATGTACGGACTGAAAGATATTTACGATTTGTATGGCACAAAATATGAAGATATCATTCCCGCCTTTCTGTATTGTCGGCACGGAGAAAGCGACGGAGGAATGTGGGGCAATCTGTTCCGCTTTCAATTGACCGAGCCGCTCAAAAAGCATATTCTTGAAGAAAGCCTTATCTGCATATTCGGAGATGAGAAAACTGTTTTACTCGAAAATTTAGCTCTGTTTCAGGACGATAAATGCCTGTTCTCCTGTGTTTCGCACGAAGTCTTTTCGCTCTACCACATGGCAGAGGTGGACGACAGCCTCAAAGATGTGGTGTTATCTGCCGTAAACGATACCATCAAGAAGATGCCGCTGTACGGGCAAATGCAAAAAATTGCGGCGGGTTTGCAGCATAAGGCAAAATCTGAGCTAAAAAAAGAGATGCGCATTCTCCTCGACCTGTGTTGGTACGTCGATGCAGCGGTACACTACTTTGTCTACACGGAGCCCTCCTGTCCGTGTGACTTTTTGAAGTTTCGGCAAATCGCAAAAAGCTATCTGACCGAAGAGACCTATTCTGTCCTCATTTCCCTGAACAATTTTGCCGACCTGCAGCCGCTTCCCGTACCCAAGACGGCGGACGATGTGATTTACAACCGAGAAAAATTCGCCCCGCAGTATCTGCAATCCGAATATTACAAGCAAGTTGCGCGGGAGTTGGGATTGTTGGAATATATCATGAGGTTATAATTGTACAGAGAAAAAATCATGTGTAACACTACAAAAACGCAAAATCATAAACTTTTTGTAGCCGACAGCTTATGCTTCCTTACGAACATCTCCTTCCACGATGCAAAACTCGTCGATGTGCGCTATAACGAAAAAAATGGGAAAGATTGCTTTTCGCTCCTTGTCGATTTTAAGACTGCGTTAGCCACGCCCGCGGGCGGAAATTTCTATGAAATCTCATTTTTGGACGGAAAATATATTCAAAAGCCGAAGCGAATGAAAGACTGCTATATCCTCGCGCTTGACTGCTTTCCCGCAGAGCAATGTATACGCGCCCGAATCGAATTGGAGTATTTTGTGGGCAGCGAAGCGCACCATGATGTTTTGGAGATCGAATTTTCCGACGTGAAAATTTTCAAAGCAAACTAATATAGAACCGCCCGCCGATGGAATTCTCCCTCGGCGGGCTTTATAATGAAATCTTTGGGGCGCTACCTGCCTCGCTTGATTTTCGTGTGAGTTTATGGTATAATAAAAAAAGACATACAAGATATCTCGTAAGGGAGATTAGCACATGAAAAAAGTAAGGTGCTTTTATATAATAACAATTTTGTTATGTATGATCGGTTGTTCTGTGTGCCTTACGGGCTGTCAAAATTATTATTGGGATTATGATTGCTATTGGGTTTCGGATATGCCCAAGGTCGAATTGCATAAGGGCTGCGGAAGCGGGCGAATGATGATAGGTGAGGTAGAGTACGAATTTGTTACGGCGCAATCCAATAATGCTACATACATTGAGTTTTACGAAAAGGACCCGAGCTTTGAAAATGATTTGGGAAAATTACTTTGGAAAGCTGATACCAAGCTGAAAAACGGGAAATTGTATTTAACAATCGCAATAGATAATATATCCGACTATGAGGGTCAAACGATTATATTGAGCCAACGTCCCGTTGAAGAAATGGATTAAATATAGAGGTCGACGGATATGAACTATATAATAAACGGTCGTGCATACGAAATCGTGATAGACGAACTTTTCTCGCGCTTTTTTATCATAGGCGGCTCGGTGTGGGTGTACGACTTAAAGACGAACGAAAAAATTGCACGGCTCAACGATATAAGTTACCCCACCTATGTATATGTTTCGCATAAGAACAACCTCGTTTTGGTTCAGTCGACCGACGGCAGGTTTGCCTTTTACACCGCGGACACTCTTTCTTTTCTCGGCAAATTGAAAATAAGAGGTTGCCATAACACCGATGAGGACTTCTACTACGGCGAAGAGGAGAACGCCGCTTACGGAATCTATACCTGCGGTCGGAGCGACGGCGGTGTGGGATACGGTTTTGCGGAGATCTATCCCGACAAGCTGCAATATTCCGCGATCCCTCTCCCGCAGTTAAAGTTCGACCGTGAAAAGAAAAGCGATAAAGCACCGTATACGCGCTATTGCTTCGTGAGGCACGCAAAGGACGGCTATTATATCATCCGCAACTGCTGTGCTTGGGGCGCGTCGAAGGGCGGCTTGCCGACTTTTTACGATTGTTGCTATGGGCGGTTCGAAAAAGAGAGCGATGATCTCATTTTGAAGGAAAAGCTTCTCACGTCGTACGAGAGAACTTTGGAATTGTCGGACATTACCGAAGGAGTGCCGATCATTTCGCAGTTTCGTAAAACGTTTTGCGGGCGGGAGTATTTGATCCGTACACGAAAAAGTGAAAGGGGATTGTTTGTGATTACCAACGAGGCGGTATATCGCCTCTTATCTGAGGGAGCATTAGAAGAGGTCTGCCGCGAGCAATATATGTCGGACTACGCGGAGTTCGGCGGCAGAAGATATATTTGCACATGGAAATACTGCCTTGTTCAAGATATGGTACAATAAAGCTACATAGAAAAACCGCCGACCGGGCATTGTGCCCCGTCGGCGGTCCGTTATCATGAAATCTTTTGCGGAGATACCTGCCTCGCTTGATTTTCGTGTTATTTTATAGTATAATGAAAATATGACATACAAGATCTACGATGAAAACATTCCGCATGATCGCTATGAGGTGGCGGAAGTTTTACAAAATTCAGACGGAACGAAAATCCTTTTGGAAGGTCTTTCGCACATTGTAACCGTCAATTTCGGCTTTGTAGAGGCGCTTTGCATTTGCGATGAAGGCAGAAGGATCGAATCTTATCACCAAATTCCCGAGATCCAAGCCTATCGGAAGACAGACTTCGATGGAAATCCGCTCTATATTGTAGAGGATTCGGACTTTATGAATTGGCTTATGAAAGAAAGTTGCAGCTTCGCGTTTGATGACTTGCACTTTGCAATCATCACAGAGAACGATTTCCTCGACATTGCCGCGCCATTCCCGCCGAAAATCGAAATCAAAGAAGTTACATGAAGGGGGACAGGACAATATCAAAGCCCCAAGGAGAATATGGCGGTCATCTATACTATAGCGTCAACACTGTGAAATTCCCTTAACAGGTGAGCAGTTCATTTTTTTATGAATGTGCATGCTTGCATTTCTCCTATGTTTGTGGAAAAATTTTAAAAAAATTTGTTCAAAAATGGGGTGAAAACTTGACGGGGGGGGGTAGTATGATATACTAAAATTGATTCATACCTTTTCAACTTTCTGTGTGGATATAGTATCATTGCATTGAAAAAATCCAAGGGAGGGCACACTATGGGTACTGTAAATATTAAGTCTGTGATGAAAAAATTTGTGACGGCGGTTTTGACCGTATTCTGTTTTCTGCTCTGCCTTGCGGGCTGCGGTTATGCAAGTGCAGAGTATGATACGGCAAAGTCGGAAGCCTTGAAGGTGCCGATAGAGGTCAACGGTGTGAACTTTGTTTCAAAAGATGGCATGACCGTAGACGGAACATATCTCGACTTC
Organism: uncultured Clostridia bacterium; assembly: GCA_947629345.1. Lineage (GTDB taxonomy): Bacteria > Bacillota > Clostridia > Christensenellales > Borkfalkiaceae > Gallimonas. The sequence goes on along the minus strand of CANRDK010000001.1, from coordinate 31,812 downwards.
AAGACAAAAGAAAAAAAGCTTGTGGACTGTGAGTTCGGCGAATTTCAGGATACCTACTATGAATGGAGCCGATACACAAAGGACGGTATGATTTTTTCGCACCAGTATGCACATCGCGGGGATGATATCAGAGAAAATGACCGTTTGGTCGAAAATGCTCACCGCGTTGACGTGGGGATTTTCAAGGCCGATGCGCGCGAGGGAACGCTGACGCTCCTGAAGGACATCAAAGACATTATTCCTTTCAACCTTTACGACGTTGCGCATTTGCCCGTGACGCACGGATTCATCGACGAACGGTATATCGCATTGACGTACAACGGGCTGCTCGAACTTGTGGACGCAGAAAATGGGGAGACCGTGTATTCAACGGAAGTGTATTCGGATCCCGTAAAGTACGCCCGCACGGAAAATGGCGCAAACGCTCATTTCGACGGCCGTGATTATGCCTTTATTGACGAGGGGATCCTCGATTATTATGTTTACGGCGACGGTGAATACGAAAAAGTAAGCTTCAGCGACCCCGCGATCACGGAGAAAGCAAGCGCAAAAAGATATGGAGACACGATATTCGTCAAAGATTCAGAACGGATCGTGGGGGAGGTGGTCTTCGCCGTCGATATGAAAACGGGTGAAAAGTTGCCCGAAGAGGACTTACAGAAACGCTACGATGAAGCCGTTCAAAATGCGGAAAACGAGGAAAACGAGCCGACCGTCATACCCGAATATAAAATAGGCAACAAGACGTATGCGATTGAGGAAACTCTCGAGCAGGAATCGGGATATAACGCCCCGGAATTCAATTTATGCACACTGACCTTGACCGAAGTTTCAACAGGGGAAAAGAGGACGATCGACGGAGAATTGCTTGCAAAGAATTCGGCCTTTGTGCATCTCAAGGAGATCTATGAGGAGTATTATAAGGAAGAGTGGGAATTTGCCTTGAGGCTCTGGAATGTAGACTGCGAAAGATTATTTTTGACCGTATACCGTCCGCTCGAAAAGGTCTACTCCTTTCCGATCTATTCTCCCGCTTTCATCTTTGAATATATCCCCGAAACGGACGAAGTCAAGTATTGCGGAATGAGTAAAGATACCTTTGTTTTGTCCTATGTGTCGGCAGAGTGAGTTTCAGCAAAAATCGGCGATAGATTCATAACGGTACCTTATCGGGTGCCGCTTTTTGGAATGTTGCAGTTTTTGGGACTTGACAACGGGGTGCGACTGTGATACAATACGGTCATGAAAAAGATGACGAAGCAGATCCTCATTGTCTTGCCAAATTCTCTCTTGCTTACGACGGTGACGTTTCTGTTGTGTTATTTTACGTCATGGTTTCGGGACTACCTTTGGGGCGTCGTGATGGTGTGCATCTGGACGTTTTTCATCTTTCCCTCCTATATCGAATGCGTACTCTGGGTCAATCGGCATTTGGATTTCTATCGGGCGTTCTGGCTTGGGTATTTCCTCCAACTCATGACCTATCTTCTTCCCATCCTCCTTGCGCCCGTGTGCGGCGTTGCGTGGTGGGTCCGTCTGTTCTGCTCTGCACACGAAACAAAATCCCAAGGTGATGACATCTTTCAACTCTGACAGGGGAGATTGTTCTATTTTCGACACTTCAAGGTAATCATAATTTATTGAATTAAGGAGAACTTATATGAAAGTTTTATTGTTGAACGGCAGCCCGCATGCGGACGGCTGCACGGCAAGGGCCCTCAGAGAAGTGGAGGAGACCTTGCAGAGAGAGGGGATCGAGACAGAAACCGTCTTTGTCGGCAATCCCGCTGTCAAGGGCTGCATTTCCTGCGGCTACTGCAAAAGGAACGGCAAATGCGTCTTTGACGACATTGTGAACGAGATCGCTGAAAAGTTCAAGGAGGCGGACGGGATCGTCGTCGGTTCACCCGTCTATTATGCGGGGGCGAACGGGAGCGTGCTCGCCCTTCTCGACCGTCTGTTCTACAGCACCTCCTTCGACAAGACGATGAAGGTGGGCGCGTGCGTTCTCTCCTCAAGGAGGGCGGGAAGCACCTCCGCCTACGACGAGATCAACAAATACTACACCATCTGCGGCATGCCGATCGTCTCATCCACCTATTGGAACGAGGTCCACGGCTACACCAAGGAGGACGTTGAAAAGGACAAGGAGGGGCTCCAGACGATGCGGAATTTGGGGCGGAATATGGCTTTCCTCGTCAAATCCATCATCCTCGGGAAGGAGAAATTCGGCCGTCCTTCAATGGAGCGCGGCGCACGCACCAACTTCTGCGACGGTCTGTAATTGAGAATAAACAATTATATGTTTTTATTGAGTCGATCAGAGCCCTCTGATGATCTGAATGGGAGCCAAAAATGATCAAAACTTCTATCAGATTTTTTGAAGATATACCGGTGCGAGCTGTTTGGGATGACGAAGATCCCAAATGGTGGTTTTGCGCCGTCGATATCGCCGAGGCGCTCACGAAGAGCAAGAATCCGCGTGTTTATTGGGCGCAGATGAAGCGGCGCAATCTGCAGTTGATTACAATTTGTAAACAACTGAAACTTACGGCGCGGGACGGAAAATCATATCTCACCGACATGGTCGACGCAAGCGGTGTCAATGTGGTCGTTGCGCTCATCCCCGCGAAAAACCGTGAAAGTTTCGTCCGCTGGCTCTCGGGTATGGGCAGTACAATCGACGAAAAGAGCAAACAAAAAGCGTATGAACTGTTCGAGAGCGGCATGATCGGTGAGATCGAGGTCGGCACGGTAAAAGGATTGCAGCAGATCCACGGCTACATTTTCGGCGGGCTGTTCGATTTTGCCGGACAGATCCGAGGTTTGAATATTGCCAAAGGCGGATTTGCGTTTGCGCCCTCGATGTACCTGAAAGAAAATCTCGCTCTCATTGAGAAAATGCCCGAAAACACACTCGACGAAATCGTTAAAAAATACGTTGAAATGAATATCGCGCACCCGTTCATGGAGGGAAACGGGCGCAGTACGCGTATCTGGCTCGACCTCATTTTGAAGAAAAACTTGAAAAAGTGCGTCGATTGGAGCAAAATCGACAAGCGTTCCTATCTCAACGCCATGCAAAAAAGCCCCGTCGATGCGTCGGACATTTTCAATCTCATCGAAAGCGCCTTGACCGACCAAATCGACGACCGCGAATTATTCATGAAGGGCATCGACTATTCCTATTATTACGAGGAAGAATAAAAACAGTTTTCATCAAGGAAAGGGCGGTGCCCTTTTTTTGTTAGCAATTTTCATTCTTCACATAAAAATGAAATATTTTATTTTTTGATAAAATATTTGCCCAAAATATTGACGAACTCCAAGTTCAATGGTATAATACGGATAGTAAAATATGGCGGTCCGAATAAGGGGGGACTGTCCGAAGGAGAAACTATGCTGCATTACACGCTCGACGCAAAAAAGAGGGGTGTTGACGTATCAAAACATCTCTATGGGCTCTTTTTCGAGGATATCAACCAATCGGCAGACGGGGGACTGAATGCCGAAATGGTCATCAACAACTCCTTTGAATACGAGTACTTTACATATGACGATTACAACTGCACCGCCCGTGTCGAGGCCCGCAAGGAGAACGCTTTCTATTGGGATATCTACGGCGCAGGGCCCAGAAAGATCACAACAAAGGGGGGCATGAACGAGAACAATCCCTCCTATCTGCTCCTCGAGGTCGGGGGCATCTATCATTTGGAGAATCCCGGGTACTACACCAACGGCGGATACGACATCTACGGCATGCCCGTGGTGAACGGGGAGACCTATCACTTCTCCATGTGGGTGAAGCGGCTGGGCTTCAAGGGAACCTGCAAGGTGTTCATCAAGGGAGCCCACGGCAGACACACGTCGGTCGGCGAAATCAAGATCCCCGAGGGAACAGACGGAGATTGGATCAAGGTCGGCTGTTCCGTCGTTGCCGAAAAGGACACGATGGGGCGGCTCTGCATCACGCTTGAGGGCAACGGCAAGATCGGCATCGACTATGTTTCCCTCCTGCCCGCCAGCGTATGGGGGGACCAAAAGAAGTACAAATACGGGAAACTTTCCCCCCGCATCGTCGAGGCGATGAAGAATTGTCATCCCTCCTTTTTGCGCTTCCCCGGCGGCTGTGTCGTCGAGGGGGATGTCGCGTTCGACTATCAATATAAGTGGAGAGAGACGGTCGGCCCGCTCGAACAGCGACGCCAGAAGCCGAGCGTGTGGCGTTACATGCAGTCCTACGGCATCGGATTCTATGAATATTTCTGCCTCTGCGAGGACCTCAAAATGGCGCCTCTTCCCGTGCTCCACTGCGGGCTTCTCTGCCAGATCCGCATGGGGGAACAGCGCAAGACAGGCTATCAGCGCATCGTTCCCGGGACGAAACAGTTCCAGAGCGAAGTCATCGACAATGTGGCAGATCTCATCTACTTTGCCAAGGGAGACATCTCCTCGAGCGACAAAAACGAGGCATATTGGGCGAAAGTCCGCTCGGATATGGGGCACCCCGCTCCCTTTGAGCTCGACTATATCGGCATCGGCAACGAGAATTGGGGATATGAGTACTTCGACAACTTTGCCTCCTGTCTGCTCGGCGTAAGGCAGTACATGTACAAGGGCAGGCTCACCGACCTTTTAAAGCTCTTCAATATCACCGTTGTGACGAGTGCGGGCGTGGATATCCGTCCGCAGGACAGCAACGACTCATGGAAAGTCATCAACGAGAAGTACCGCGGCATGATCGTAGACGAGCACGTCTACAATTCCTACCAATGGTTTATCGACAATACCAAGCGGTACGACTGCTACGACAGAGAGGGTGCAAAGGTCTTTATGGGCGAATATGCCATGCACACGATGTCTGACGGCAGGGGAAGGCTCAACGGCGACAACAATCTCAAATCTGCCCTCTCGGAAGCGGCCTTTTTGACGGGATGTGAGAGAAATTCCGACGTCGTCAAGATGACCTGCTATGCGCCGCTCTTTGCCTCCACCTATCACTACCGCTGGACACCGAACATGATCTGGTTCAACGCCCGTGACGTCATGCTCACACCCAACTACTATGTCCAACAGATGTTTGCGGGGAATGTAGGCAACTACACCCTGACGGACGTTTCAGCTGTCAATGACGACAATGCGGGCGGTCTTCTCATCGGCGGACACCGCACGGCAAGCGCAGTTTCCAAGGTCCTCGTCAGAGATATCGCCACGAAAAAAGTGCTCTACGAACACGATTTTAAGGACGGCATGGGGGATTGGAAGGTCTATCCCAACTGCTGCGGCGGACATATCGAAAACGGTGAGCTCATCATCGAGGAGAGCGAGGCGTTCAACGGCTTCTACTACGATGCCCAAAAGTTCAGCAACTGTGAAGTAGATATCTCCTTCCGCCGTCTTTCGGGTGAGCAGAGCTTTATCGGCGGCGTCGGGCTCGACGACGTCAGAGATATCGGCACCATGGACAGCGCAGGCTTCTCCATCTGTTGCCAATACGGCAAGAACCACAAGGGCTACGACGTCTCCTTCGATAAACGCGTGGACTTCATGCGCACCGTCTGCGAGATGATGGGCAAGGATAAATTCCTCGGCTATTCCCCCGAGGGCAATATCTTAAGACTTGTTTATACAACAAAGAGATTCACTGCCTATATCTATAAGGATGATGAATGGCATGAAGTGCTCGACAAGAATATCTGGAAGGTGAACGAGCGCGTGTTCCAATCGGCGACGGTGGGGAACGACGGAAAAATTTACCTCAAAGTCGTCAACGTCTCCGAAGAGGACGAGGAACTCTGCGCGGAGCTCAAGAACTTCGGCGAGAAAACTAAGGCGCATGTCACGACGCTCTGGGATGAGGACGTCACCGTCATCAATGAGATCAATGTGAAGGCGGGCAAAAAGGACAACATTGCCCCCGCCGAGAGCGAAATTGCCATTGAGAACAACAAACTTAAGGCTCTCATCAAGAAAAACAGCGTGAGCGTGTTCGTCATCGAATAAATTCAAACGAAAAGGCCTCCTGCGGGAGGTCTTTTTTCATATTCAAAAATCCTTTCTCATATCATATAGAGATGTTGGAGTTTCTTCCGCCGCGGCTGCAAATTTCCCTGCGGCACGTCAATTTCGATTTGCTCTACGAACTTCGGGTGCGGGCGGACAAGCCTCTCCTCGTCAACCTTGGAGGTGCGTTCTGCTTTTTGAATGAAAACGGCGTCTGCGGCAGGGGAAATGCGCTCCGTCCCACGCAAAAAGAGGTACAGGACATTGTTCTCGCCGCGAGCGGACACTCCGTCTATGCCGTCGAAAACCAGCTGCGGCAGGGGTTTTTGACGGGCGTGGCGGGGGAGCGCATCGGAATTGCGGGCACATTCGTCTATGACGGCGGAAAGGTGCTTTCCATCAATCACATGACTTCGCTCTGCATCCGCATTCCGCATGCCATTCACGGCTGTGCCGAGGAGATCTACCGCCGCTGTTTTGCGGAAGGGATCTGCTCCGTTCTCATCCTTTCGCCGCCCGGGGAGGGGAAAACGACGATTTTGCGGGATCTCTGCCGCCTTGTTTCGGAGAGAACAAATCAAAATATCCTCGTGAGCGATGAGCGCGGAGAGCTTTCGGCGGGGGAATTGGGGGAAACGGCCGACGTCATCTGCTTTGCGGACAAGCTGACCGCCTTTACCGCGGGGATCAGGGCGCTCCGACCCGATATCATCGTCACGGATGAACTCCTTACAGAGGATTTTAAGGCTGTCAAGCGGGCGATCGAGGCGGGGATCGACGTGTTTGCGTCGGCACATTTGAAGAGATTTGATGACATCCCAGAGAAGATCTTTTCCCGCTATGTTCTCCTAAACGGGCTTGGAGCTGTGGACAAGATTTTAGACAGAGAGGGGAATCATGTGGCTTAAACTCCTGCTCTCCGCGCTCATCATTGCATTTTGTACCCTTCTCGGCTATCTTGCCTCCTCCAAATACAGGTCAAGAAGGGCCTTTTATGCCCAAATGTATGCCTTTAACGAGCGGTATCTCAATGAGCTTGCCTTCTCGCGCAGATCTCTCAAAGAACTCTTCGGGGAGATCGGAGAGGAGGGAGATTTCTACGATCTTTTGAAACGCCGCGGCGGGGAGGTCAAACTCTCCTATCTGACGGAACAGGAGAGGAAGGAATGCGAGGATTACCTCAACATGCTCGGCGCGGGGGATTCCTTCTCCCAAAGTAACTATTTTACGGCCAAGAAACAGGCCATTGAGGAGAAAAAGTCGGAGAGCGAGAGGGCGGCGCGGGACCATCAAAGCCTGTATCTCAAATTGGGACTCCTCGCGGGACTCGCCTTTGTCATTCTTATCATATAGCGTATGGATATATCTATCATCTTCAAACTTGCCGCCATCGGCATCATCGTCACCGTCGTATGTCAGGTGCTGAAAAGATCTGAAAGAGAGGACATCTCCACCGTCGTCTCCATCGTCGGGCTCGTCTTAGCGCTCATGGTGGCCGTGACGATGATCGGGGACCTCTTTGACGCAATTCAAACCATCTTCGGAGTGTACTGACATGCAGATATTCCAGCTTGTCGGGATCGCATTTGTAACGGCTGTCGCCGCACTGATCCTGAAGGGGACGAAGCCCGAACTCGCCTTTGCCGTGACGGTGGCGGGTTCTATCATTCTGCTGCTCTTTGTGTTTGAAATGCTCAAGGGGACGGTTGCGATCTTCGGCGACATTGCCGACGAGGCGGGGCTGAATTCCTCCCTCATCAAAATATTGCTGAAAATGGTGGGGATCGGCTATCTCGTGGAATTCAGTGCGGGGATCCTGAATGACTTTGGGCAAAATTCCGTGGCGGACAAGCTCATCTTTTGCGGAAAAGTTCTCATTTTGGTGCTTGCGATCCCCATTTTGGAGAGCGTATTGACGCTCATCAAACAACTTTTGGGGTATATCGGATGATGGGGCGGAAACGGGGACGGAAAAGGGTCCTTATCCTTGCCTTGGGTCTGCTGTTTCTTTTTTTGCTGAGCCTCGGGGTGGGGATAAAGGCAAGCGCAAGCGGCAAATCGGAGGGGGAACAGGCCGCTTCCGATCTTCTCAATGAGAATATCAAGGATCTCATTGGCGCGCTCGATACGGAGGAGCTGCAAAACTATCTCGATACTCTTTCGTCCTTCCGCGGGCTCTCAGTCAAAGATAAACTTCTCGGCGTCATCACGGGGGATCTCGATCTCGATTACAGCTCCCTTACAAGCGCAGTCTTATCTCTCATCTGGGACGAGGGGAAGATCATGCTCCCCGCATTTGCGATCATTTTGGCTGTGACCCTCCTCTGTGGCATCCTCAATTCTGCGAAAAGTGAGCTTTTGCATAGTACTATGTCAGACATAATACATTTCGTGGGCTATCTTTCCGTGGGAGCCGCGGTGCTTGCATGCCTCATTTCGGTGCTCGATGCGGGCTTTTCGGCAATTTCCTCCATGCAGCGGCAGATGGAGCTCGTGTATCCGCTCCTTCTAACCCTCATGGCGGCAAGCGGGGGCGCAGTCTCGGTGGGGATCTTCCGTCCCGCCGTGGCATTCATGAGCGGGGGGATCTGCGAACTCTTCACCTCCGTCATCCTACCGACCTCCGTCGTCGTCATTGTTCTCGCCTTTGTGGGAAATCTCTCGGAGGAAGTGCGTACCGAAAAGCTCGGTGAGCTCTTTAAGAGCGTCAACAAGTGGCTGATAGGACTAACTTTGGGGCTCTTTTCTGTCTTTTTGACGGTACAGGGGATCGCCGCGGCGCAGTACGACGGGATCTCCCTCAAGGCGGCGAAATATGTCCTTTCGGGGTCCGTGCCTCTCGTCGGCGGATTTCTGTCAGGCGGGGTAGAACTCGTCGTTGCCGGGAGCTCTCTTATCAAGAATGCGCTCGGTTCCTTTGCGGTCTTTCTGCTCTTCGGGACCATCCTCCGCCCTGTCCTCTTGTTTGTGGTCTTTCAGCTCTTTTTGCGGATGGCCGCGGCGGCGACGGAGCCCGTCGGGGGCAAGATCTCTGCATTTTTGTCCCGTCTTGCGGGGGACTGTAGCTTTTTCCTCGCAGGGCTGCTCTGTATCGCCTTTCTGTACTTTCTTTCGATCTTGCTGTTGGTTTGTTCGTCGGGGGTGTTTTTCTGATGAAGGGGTATGTGCTGAGTGTTGCGGGCGTCGTTTTGATCTCCGCCGTCATTTCCATCATCGCCCCGAGCGGCAAGATGGGGAAGTTTGTGAAGTCCATCTCCCGTCTCTTTATCTTTGTCGTTCTCATTTCACCCTTTGTCCGCTTCGCAAAGGAGCCCGAAACATTCTTTCCGAGCGCTGAGATGAGGGAGGACGATGTCTTTTTGAGGAAATACGCCATGAAGCTCTCTGAGGCAGACGAAGCGGAGATCTCCGCATGGATGACGGAGGAGTACGGCGTTGAGTCGTTTGTCATCGTTTCGCGTTCTTCCGACGATTTTTCCTATCAAAAAATCGTTGTGAGGGTCACCAATTTCGGAATAAACGGGGAAGAAAGTCATATAGATATAATGTCTGCGGCAAGAGAGCGGCTATTGGAACGGTACGGCTGCGATGTGGAGGTCGAGGAAGGGTGAAGATCCGAGAACTATTCAAGAATAAGACCTTCCGCCTCGTCCTCATCGGGGCGGCTGCGCTCCTCCTGCTCCTTCTCGTCTATTTTGTCTTTTTCCGCCCAAGCAGTCCCTCCGCCTATGAGGCAACCGAGCAGGAGAGGCGTCTGAGCGTTCTCCTCGGGGAGATCGATGGCGTGAAGTCTGCCACCGTCATGATCACCGAACAGGAGGGGAGGCCTGTAAGCGCAGTCGTCATATTCAAGGGGGAGGACGGGATCCTGCTCCGCACAAGGCTCATGGAGGTGGCCGCAAGCGCTCTCTCCCTCAGAACGCGGGACATTCTCGTCTATCCCGCGGGAAAATAAGGAAATTATTGTAGTAAGGAGATAAAACCATGTCCAACACAAAAAAGATCGCGATCATGTCCACCCTCGTCCTGCTGCTCGCCGTAGTTGCCGTTGTCAACTTCGTCCTTGCTGGCACGCAGAACACCCCCGTTGACGGCAGCGCCGCCGTCAAGGCGACCTACTTCACGACGTACAGAGATACCCGCAACTCCACGCGCAGCGAAGAACTCGTCCAGCTCGACAGCGTCATCGCAGCCTACGCCAAGGATTCGGCGGAATACACACAGGCCGTTGCAAAGAAGCAGGACCTTGTCGAACTCATGGAGGATGAACTCGTGCTCGAATCCATCATCAAGGCCATCGGATTTTCGGACGCCGCCGTCACCATCACCGATGCGAACAATATCAACGTCTTTGTCAATTCCGACGAGCTCACCGAGGACAATATCACAAAAATCTTTTATGCCCTCGAAATTGAGTACAATGTCCGCAACGGAAATGTAATTATTATGCCCGTTTATGCAGAAAGTTAAGAAAAAACAGTGGTAAATTCTAAAAGAATGTGCTATAATAGGCTTCAAAGGAGCTATTATGGCAAGCATCAAATATAATCCGAACGGCCAAAAGGGGAAAATCACCTATAATTCCGATATCGTGAGCGGGATCGTCGTCCTGAGTCTGCAGGAAACGGAGGGCATCGAGCTCGTTCCCTCCAAGAGCAAGGGCATCAAGCTCTGCTTTGAAAAGGAGGGGATCTTTGTGGACATTTCCGTGATCGCCCACTATGGATATAAGGTCCCTGAACTCGCCTATCGCATCCAGCAGAATATCAAACAGATGGTCGAGTCCATGACAAAGTACAAGATCGCCAAGGTGGATGTGCATGTGCAGAGTGTTGTTTTCCCCGACGCCACACAGCCCGACAGTTCCGCCGAGCAGACGGTCCAAGAGGATACGGTAAATAATAATTGAAGTTTCCCCCTTGCAATGACAGGGGGAATCTTACTTTGGGAGAAAAGCATGAGAAGCGACGCACGGGAAGCGGCATTCAAGGTCATATTTTCGGATCTGTTTCATGAGGATGACGGGGAGCTCCGCCGATCCGTCTTTCGTCATGATCATCTGTCGGAGGAGGACGCCTCGTTTGCGGAGGCGCTCATCGACTGCGTGAACACACACAGGGAGGAATTCCTTTCGATCATATCCGAGAGGACCACACGCTATCCCGACGATCGTATCTTTGCGGTGGATCGGGCGATCATGCTCGTTGCGCTTGCGGAGATCAAATATTTTGACGATATTCCGCCCGTCGTCTCCGTCAGCGAGGCGACAAATTTGGCGAGAAAGTACTCCTCAGCCAACTCCACCGACTTCGTGAACGGTCTGCTCGGGGGGATCATCAACGCATGACGCTCATCGACGGGAAACAGACTGCTGCGGAGATACGGGGGGAGCTCAGTCTCCGCGCTGCCGCATTCGAAGAGAGGAACGGCAGAAAGATCGGGCTCGGCGTCGTGCTCATCGGAAACGATCCCGCCTCCGAAGTGTATGTCCGCAACAAAGTTAGGGCCTGCGAAGAGGTCGGCATCTCTTCCCATGTGCTCCGATTGCCCGCAGAGATCTCCCAAGAGGAGGCCGAAAGGGCAGTGGAGGCACTTGCGGGTGATCATTCTGTCCACGGGGTCCTCGTCCAGCTCCCTCTTCCGCGCCACCTTGACGAGAGAAAGATCCTTGCAAAGATCCCCGTGGAAAAGGACGTAGACGGCTTTTCGGAACAGAATATGGGTCTTCTCGCCCTGCACAGGGAGGGGACGGTATCCTGCACCCCGCGCGGGATCATGGAACTTCTGAAGCGATACCATGTGGAGACGAGGGGGAAACATGCCGTCGTGGTCGGCAGGAGCAATATTGTGGGACGGCCGATGGCCCTGCGCCTCCTCAATGCAGACGCAACGGTCACCGTTTGCCATTCCAAAACACAGAATTTGAAAGAGATCTGCGCAGGAGCGGATATTTTGGTCGTGGCGATCGGAAGAGCGAAATATATTACGGCAGATATGGTCAAGGAAGGGGCAGTTGTCATCGACGTAGGAATGAACAGGGATGAAAACGGGAAACTTTGCGGCGATGTGGACTTTGAAAACGTCGCGGAAAAAGTTTCCATGATCTCGCCTGTACCCGGCGGCGTCGGACCGATGACGATCGCAATGCTTCTCTCCAATACCGTGGATGCTGCGGAACGGACGGCTGTATGAACTTCAAGGAAAAATACAATGAGTATCTGAGTGCGGTGGAACAGGGACTCGCGGAATATGCCGCCGCGATGCACTTTCTGCCGCCTGTTTTGACGGAGAGTATGCGCTATTCCCTCCTTGCGGGAGGAAAACGCATCCGTCCCGTCCTTTTTTATGCTGCGCTCGACGCGTTGGGACAGGATTATTTGCAGGAGAAGGAGCTCGCCGTCGCCATCGAATGTATCCACACCTATTCGCTCATCCACGACGACCTTCCCGCGATGGACAACGACGATTTCCGCCGCGGAAAGTTCTCCAACCACAGAGTTTTCGGCGAAGCGAACGCCATACTTGCCGGGGATGCGCTTTTGAGCTATGCCTTCGACCTTCTTCTCAGGGCCGCCGCAAGGGACCAAAGACACCTTGTTGCGGCGCAGAGGCTTTCCCATGCCGCAGGTGCGGAGGGAATGATCGCAGGGCAGTCGGCAGATCTGCTCTATTCGGGCAAAGAGGCAGGGGAGAAGGAACTTCTCTTCATCTATGAAAACAAGACGGGACGCCTGATCTCCGCGCCTCTCGAAATGGCGGCCGTTCTCGCCGACGGAAATGTGGAAGCGGCGGAAGCGTTTGGGAGAAATTTAGGCATCCTGTTTCAACTGACAGATGATATTTTAGACGAAAAGGGCACAGACGGCCGCATGGGCAAGACCCTCGGCAAGGACAAAATCGAGGATAAACTCACCTGCATGAAGGTTTTCGGCATGCAAAAGGCCGAAATGCTTGCGGATGAGTACGTTCTCAAGTGCAGACAGGCAATCGCGGACCTCACCGAACAGACTGACTTTTTCGAGGGGATCGTCTCGCTTGTCAGAAATAGAGATCATTAAATTATGAATAATTTTAAGAGCAGGGAGCTGAAAAATGCCTCCGTTGCGCAATTGAACGTGCTCTGCGAGGAACTCAGGAGTACGATCTATCAAACCGTTTCGGTCTGCGGAGGACACCTTTCCTCCAATTTGGGCGCCGTGGAGCTCACGGTTGCCCTTCACCGCGTCTTTGACTTTCCCAAGGATAAGCTCATCTTTGATGTCGGCCATCAGTGCTATACGCACAAGTTGCTCTCAGGCCGTGCGGAGAAATTCCACACATTGCGGAAAGAGGGCGGCATTTCGGGCTTTCCGAAGCGGGAAGAGAGCGTCTACGACTGCTACGACACCGGCCATGCGGGGACTGCTCTCTCCGCGGCGCTCGGCATCGGCAAGGCACGCGACCTCAACGGGGAAGATTTTCATGTGATCGCGCTCATCGGCGACGGCTCCTTTCAGAACGGGCTCATCTATGAGGCATTGAACAGCCTGAAGATCTTACATACGAAAGTCCTGATCATTTTGAATGACAACGGCATGTCCATCTCGCCGACAGTCGGCGGGGCACATGAGGTGTTGGAGGAACTGCGGCAGAGCGGCAAGCCGATGGAGGATGTCGCCCTGTTCGAGCGGTTCGGCCTCCGCTACATGGGACCCGTCAACGGGAATTGCATTGAAGAGCTCCTTCCCGCCCTCGAGCAGGCAAAGGAGGCGGTGAGAGAGGAGACGGTGCTCCTGCACGTCGTCACGCAGAAGGGGCGGGGATATCCGTTTTGCGAGAACGCACCCATGCAGACGCACGGCGTGGGGCCAAAGTCGGAGCAGAAGGAATATTCCGCCGCACTCGGCGAAGAGCTGAGCGCTTTGGCCGAAAAAGACGAAAAAATCGTCGCGATCACGGCTGCCATGACGGACAGTTTGGGGCTTCGGCCCTTCTTTGAAAGGTTCCCCGAACGTTCCTTCGACGTGGGGATCTGCGAAGAGCATGCCTCCGTGCTTGCGGCCTCCCTCGGGACGCAGGGATTAAAGCCATACTATGCGATCTATTCCACGTTCTTGCAGAGGGCATTCGACGAGATCATTCACGACGTCTGCGGGCAGGACCTTCCCGTGACCTTCTGTATCGACAGAGCAGGGGCGACGGGGGCGGACGGAGAGACCCATCAGGGCGTTTTCGATCTTTCCTATCTCTCCTTTATTCCGAATCTTGCGATCGCGATCCCGAAAAATATCGCAGAATTCCGCCAAATGCTCCGCCTCAGCACGGAATATGCCCACCCGCTCGCTATTCGCTATCCGCGTGCGGGGGAAGAGGGGGAATGCAGCTCCGTCGAAATTGGGAAATTTGAGGTTTTACATAGTACTATGTCTGACATAGTAATCATGGCAGCGGGGGAGAGATGCATCACGCTTGCAGAACTTGTAAGGGAGGAACTGCACAAGGAAGGACTTGACTGCAATATCGTGAATGCACGCTTTTTGAAGCCGCTCGATGAGGCGCTTTTGAATTCCCGCAGTGAAAAAATCGTTGTCACGCTCGAGGACAACGCCAAAATCGGCGGGTTGGGCTCCGCCATTCTGGATTTTTACCGCAACAGCGGGAAAATCGTTCTGAGTTTTGGCTATGAGGACTGTTTCCTGCCGCACGGCGAAGTTCCGTCTCTCATGGAGAAATATGGGCTCGGAAGGGAAAAAATCGTCGGAGAGATCCTGAAATATGCGCGCAGATAAGTTTTTTGCAGAAAAATTCGGCTCCCGCACCAAGGCGCAGCAGGCGCTTTTGCGGGGGCTTGTTTTGTGCCGCGGCGTGCCCGTTTCCCCCAAGGAGGAAGTGAGCGGGGATGAGGCGTTTGAATTCCTCTCCGAGGAGCTTTCCTTTGTCTCGAACGGAGGTTTTAAGCTTGAGCGGGGGCTTTCCTGCTTTCGTGTGAGCGTCGAGGGTGTCGTGGCGGCAGATTTGGGATCGAGCAACGGTGGCTTTTGCGATTGCCTTTTGAAACGGGGCGCAAAAAAAGTCTACTGCGTGGACGTGGGGAAGAGCCAGCTCGACAGTTTTCTCATTAGCGATCCGCGCGTCGTCGTCATGGATGAAACCAACGCCCGCTATCTTTCCCGCGCCGATTTTCCCGAGAATATCGACGTTGTTACGGCCGATCTCAGCTTTATCTCGCTCCGCCTTGTTCTCCCCGCAGTCCATGAGATCCTTGAAGAAGGCGGAAGGGCATTTGTTCTCTTCAAACCGCAGTTTGAATGCGATGGAAAGGGGCTCGGCAAGAGCGGGATCCTTCCCGTGCACCTCCACAAAAAACTGCTGACGGAATTTTACGGCTTTGCCGGCGGGCTTGGATTTGCCGTTGTGGACGCCGTCAACGCGCCCATCCGCCCCAAAAAGAACGTTGAGTATGTCATTTTTTTGGAAGAAGGCGGAAACTCCCTCTCTTTGGCCGAATTTTTGGGCCGTTGTGCCGATTTCGACCGCAACGCTTGATGAAACTTGGTAAAAATTTTTTTGCATTTATGCAAAAAATCTCTTGCTTTTATGCGAAATTCGTTCTATAATGTTAGACGGTATGAAAATCGGCATCTTCTATCACAGGATGCAGGCGAATGTCAACGACGCTTCCCTGCTTCAAAATATTCTGCGCAGGGCGGGAGCCGATGCGGAGATTTTTGATGCCGAGGATGCTATTTCTGCGGTGGACAGGCTGATCGTCCTCGGCGGGGACGGCACCGTTCTGAGGGCTGCCCGCCGCGCGGCCGAATTGAAGATCCCGCTCTTCGGCGTCAATTACGGCCACACGGGTTTCTTGACGGAATTTGAGAGGGGAGAACTCGACGGAGCCGCTTCGCTTGCACTCTCTTTCGAGTGCGACAGGATCGAACGCGCCATGCTCGAGGTGGAACTCAACGGGGAAAAGACCGTTTGCCTCAACGAATGCTCTCTCAACCGCGGGGTCTCTGCGGAAGAGGAGAACAAAGTCGTCAAGATCTGTGTACAAATTGACGGGAGCGATGCGGGGGAGATCGTCGCCGACGGCGTCATCGTTGCAACGCCCACAGGTTCCACTGCCTATTCGCTTTCGGCGGGCGGAAGCATCTTGACGCCCGAATGCGACGAATTCATCCTGACGCCGATATGCGCCTTTTCCATGAAGAGCCGTCCCATCGTCTACGCGGCTTCCGCAACGCTCTCCTTCTCCATCCCGCAGGGGCACAGTTTGCTTCTGTATGGCGACGGGAAGTATTTGGGGAGCGTCGGAACGGGCGACAGAGTTCTCGTGAGAAGGGCAAAAAGATGCGCAACGTTCTTGACGAGGGATAAAAAGAGCTATTTTCTGAGAATCACTCAAAAAATCAATTAAGAGGGGAAAAATATGTTAAGGAACGCAAGACACACCAAGATCCTCGAGATCATCGAGAAGATGGAGATAGAGACGCAGGAGGAGCTCTGCGAACAGCTCGCCGCCTGTAATTTTTCGGTCACACAGGCCACTGTCTCCCGCGACATCAAGGAGCTTCATCTCTTCAAGGTCAAGGGCAATCAAAAACGTTTCCGCTATGCGTCGATGACGGAGAAGGAGAGCGGCCTTTCGGAAAAGATGCGTGCACTCTTCCGTACCTGTGTCTTGGAGATCCGTGCGGTGGGAAATCTCATCGTCGTCAAGACACTGAACGGAAACGGCGCCAACGCGGGCGTTGTCATCGATCATCTCGACTACCGTGAAGTCGTCGGGTGCATTTCGGGGGATGACACCGTCCTCATCATCTGTGAAAATAACGAAGAGGCGAAGTTGGTCACCGAACGTCTCAACGCCATCGTCAAATCATAAAAATTATGCTGAAGAGTCTTTTGATCCGCAATGTTGCACTCATCGAGCGGGCAGATCTCGAATTTTCCAAGGGGCTCAACGTCCTTTCTGGGGAGACGGGCGCAGGAAAATCTGTCATTTTGGAGTGTATCGATTTTGTCCTCGGCGCCAAGGCCGATAAGGGAATGGTGCGCTACGGGGAGAATGAATGTCTTGTACAAGCAGAGTTTTCCACGGAGGACCCCGCCGTTTTTGCGCTCCTGCAGGAGATGGATATTGAGGCGGAGGATACGGTCGTCATCTCAAGAAAACTCACTTCTGACGGAAGAGGCACATTGAAACTCAACGGATGTTCCGTGACTGCCGCCATGGTCAGGCGTATCACCTCGCTCCTTGTGGACGTCCACGGGCAGAGCGAGCATTTCTTTTTATTGAAGGAGAGCAACCAGCTCCGCCTTCTCGATACGATCGCAGGGGAGCCCGTTGTCAGGGCCAAAGAGGAAGTTGCGGCGGGGCTCTCTGCCCGCAAGGCCATTTTGAACGATCTCAAAACGCTCGGCGGGGATGAGGGAGAGCGGAGCCGTCGCCTCGACATTCTCCGCTTTCAGATCGATGAACTTCAGCGTGCAGAACTTAAAGAGGGCGAGGAAGAGGAACTTTTGCAGTCCCGCGAGAAGTTCCGCAATGCAGAAAAGATCAAGGACGGCCTCGCGGAGGCGAAAGAATGTTTGCTCTCCGACGGCGGATGCCTCGACGGGGTCCGCAGTGCCGCCCATGCGCTCCGCTCCATTGCAAAGTATGTGAAAGAATATGCCGATCTTGCCGAACGGCTCGAAAATTCGGCCGCCGAACTCGAGGATGTGGGGGAAGAGGCCGAGAGCGCGCTCGACGAGCTCGACGTGAACGAGCGGGAAGCGGAACGGGTGGAAAACCGCCTCGATGAGCTCAGAACGCTCAAAAAGAAGTATGGCGGGACGGTGCAGAGCGCGATCGAATATCTCAAAAAGGCGCAGGAGGAGTGTTCCCTTCTCGAAAACAGCGCCGAACGGTACGAGGAACTCACAGAGGAGCTCAATCGGGCGGATGAGAAACTCTTCTCGGCGTGCGAACAGCTGACAAGGGAGAGAAAGGCCGCCGCGGAGGGCTTCTGCGCACGGGTGACGAGGGAACTTTCGACGCTCAATATCGGCTCTGCGAGGTTCGAGATCGAGTTTGCGGACTATTCCCGCGACGACGTCGGCCATGCGACGGCCGAGGGGCTCGGCGGCGTGAAATTCCTCTTCTCAGCAAACAAGGGGGAACCGTTGAAAGAGCTCGGCAAGATCATCAGCGGCGGCGAAATGTCGAGATTCATGCTCGCCGTCAAGGCACAGCTCTCCGATGTGAGTAGCATCGGAACGTACATTTTTGATGAGATCGACGCGGGGATCGGCGGGAAAACGGCCAAAGTCGTCGGAGAAAAGTTCTGCAAGATCTCAAAAAATACACAAATTATTGCCGTGTCCCACCTTGCTCGGATCGCCGCCTGCGCGGATCGGAACTTTCTCATCGAAAAGACAGAGGATGGCGGCAGGACGTGTACGCATATCCATCCGCTGGACGGGGAGGCGCGGCTCGGCGAGATCGCACGGCTCATCGGCGGTGACACGGGAGAGATCGCTCTGATGCACGCGAGAGAACTCATCGGCGAGGCTGAAAGTTACAAAAAATCCCTGTAATGGGATCAAGGCAAACCGAATAGAAGCTGTCGGCTTACGCAAAATAATCTCCAAACGGAGGTTTTCATGCGTAAGCTGAAATTTTTTTTCGCGGCCTTCGCCATCTTTCTGACCGTTGCGGTCTGCTGCGGTACGGGACTTAGGGCAAACGCCGCTTCTGACGAATATTATTTAGGAGGAATGACGGCCGGTTTCTCGCTGTCTGCGGGAGGCGCCGAGATCATCGGGCTGAGCGAGGTAAACGCGGAGGACGGCATTCACCGTCCTGCCGAGGAAGTCGGGCTCAAGGTCGGGGACCTCATCTGCGCCGCAGACGGGATCCAAATCAAGACGATCGCAGACATGAACCGCACCCTCGAGAAGAGCGGGGGAAAAGAGGTAAAATTTACAGTCAAGCGGGACGGGGAAACAGCCGAAATCGGCATTGTGCCCGTCAAGGACAAGAAAAACGGAAAATATAAGATCGGTGTGCTCATCCGCGACACCTTGACGGGGATCGGCACCGTGACGTTTATCAACAAAAACACGCTCAGATTCGGCTCTTTGGGGCATGCCGTGTGCGATGAGAACAATCAGACGCTTGACATTTCGGACCCGAAAGTGTATCTCTGCAGTGTGATCGGCGTCAACAAGGGCAAGCGCGGCAAGGCGGGGGAGCTCAGAGGGCTCTTTCTGAACGACAAGAACATTGCCAAGGCTGAAACCGTGTGCGACACGGGCCTGTATGGAACATTCGACAGGAATTATGACTTTTCCCGCTGCGAGACGGTGGAGATCGCTCCCATTTCCGAGGCAACCATCGGCAAAGCCGTGATCTATTCCACGATCGACGGGATCTGCCCCCAAGAATATGAGATCTGCATCGCAAAGGTAGATGCGGACAACAGGGAGAACAAGAATTTTGTCATCAAAGTGACGGATGAACGGCTCATCGAGGAGACGGGCGGCATCGTTCAGGGCATGAGCGGCAGTCCCATCGTTCAGAACGGAAAACTGATCGGCGCAGTCACCCATGTATTCCTGAACGATCCGACGAGGGGATACGGCATAGGAATTGAGAATATGCTGAAAAACTGAGTATAAGTCCACGGGAATGCCCGTGGACTTATCAAATACAACTTTTTATTGGAAATTACATAGAATTTTATTGACATTGTAGACAAATTATGATACAATATGACTACTGAACAGGGAGGTAATGTGATGGCTGTCGGAATTTCCATTCGTCCATCCAAAGATCTTCGCACCAACTACGGGCAGATCTCTGCTCTGACGCGGCAGAATCCCGTTGCGATCACCGTCAACGGGAGGGAGGATACCGTTCTCATGAGCCATGAGGACTACCTTGCGCAACAGGCTGCGCTGGAAGAAATGAAGGAGCGGCTTGAACTCTATGCCCATCTGGCGCAGTCGGAGGATGACGTGATGCTCGGCAGGGTGAAGCCGATCGACGCAGCGTTCGATGAGATCGTCAAGACGCTCTCGGAGTAAACTATGCGCTGCAAAGTACTGATGACAGAGACCGCGATCGCGGATCTTAAGAAGATCGCGCTGGATATTCTCGATGTATCGAAGGACGCCGAGACCGCTTTGAAATTCGTCGCAGAATTGAGGGCGGAAGTGGCCCGCCTTGCCGATTTCCCGCAGGCAGGGGCGATTCCCGATGACAGAAATCTTGTCTGCCAAGGGTACCGTTTTCTCGTACATAAAGAGTATTTGATTTTCTACACGTTTGAAGCGGGAAGCGATACCGTCCATGTGAAAGCGGCGTTCAACGCAAAGCGCGACTACAAGCGCGTCCTGCGGAGTATTAAAACTTAATACTTTTCTCATGTCTTCCTGAACGACTCGACGAGGGGATACGGCATCGGAAGAATATGCTGAAAACTTGAGGAGAATTCTATCGAAACACGGTTCATATCATAGGATATGGACCTGTTTTTTATGCAAAGTTTCTTTTCCCGTGCGTGGGAACGGAAAAAGACATTGATCTTCCTCGCCGTGCTCGTGCTCACATTCACGATCCTCGGCATGTGCTTTCTCGACAGTCCCGCCGTCTATGAATACCATTTATCCATCTGCGACAGCTATCTTACGGAGATCTGTTTCTCCGATACCAACGTCTTTTTGATATTTTTACAGCGGGCGGGGGGATGCGCTCTGCTCGCCGCACTGATCCTTGTGGGGAGCATTCATCCCGTGGCGCTCCTGCTCCCGATCGCCGTGCTCATCTTCCGCGCCTTTACGTTTGGGGGAAGTCTGTATGTGTTTTTTGACCATTACGGAATCTCGGGCGCGATGGTTTCCATCATCATTTACATTCCGAACCATCTACTCACCGACGCGCTCCTTGTCATAACTGCAACGCTCACCTTCGGACGGGCATTCCGTTTCTGTTTCACCCCGTCCGATTTTTGGGATCTTCTGCGGGACTTTCTCACCATTCTCGTCATGATCGCCTTTATCTATCTTGCGGAGATGATCTTGCTGCTTGCACTCTTTCACCCGATAGGTAAAATTTTGTAAGAGTATTTTTTGTAGCATGTTACAAACTGAGGATATGAAAAAATTGATCTGTACGGCCGCTCTGCTTGCGGCAACATTGATGATGGGAAACAGTGTGCAGGTTTCTGCGCTTGAGACGGCGCCGAGATGCAAGGCGGCATATTCCTGCGACTATGAAACGGGCACCGAAATTTACGCCATGGAGGAGACAAAGCGGCTGCCGATCGCGAGCATGTGTAAGATCATGACCCTGCTTCTATCCTTTGAGGCGGTGGAGAGCGGGGAACTTGCCTACGACGAGATGATCACCGTGAGCGAAAATGCCGCGGGAATGGGGGGATCGCAGGTCTTTTTGGACGCGGGGCTCAGCTATCCTGCGGAACAGCTCATCAAATCCATCGCAGTTTGCTCGGCAAACGACTCCTGCGTGGCCATCGCAGAGCGGGTCGCGGGGAGCGAAAGCGCCTTTATCGATAAAATGAATGCCCGCGCAAGGGAACTCGGCGCAGAAAACACCCTGTTCGCAAACTGTACAGGCCTCCCCAAGGAACCGCAATATTCCTGCGCGAAGGATGTCGCCGTCATGCTCAAGGAACTTTTAAAGCATGAAAAATACTTTGAGCTCACCAAGGTTTGGATGGAAGATTTTCAGCATCCCGACGGCAGGACGACGCAGATGACCAACACAAACAAACTGATACGCTTCTATCAGGGCTGTGACGGCGGAAAGACGGGATTCACGAACGAGGCGGGTTCCTGCCTTGCCGCAACGGCGAAGCGGGGAGAAATGCGGATCATCAGCGTCGTCATCGGCGCGGAGAATTCCAAGAGCAGAAATGCGATCGTCTCCTCACTGTTTGATGAAGCGTTCGGCGGCTACGAAAATCATATTGTTTTGAAAGCGGGGGAACAGATCGAAAACAGATCTTCCGTGAGCGGAAGCAAGGTAAAGGAGATCGGGGTGTGTGCCGAGAGGTCCCTTTCCGCATTCGGAAAGAAGGGGGAGAGCAAGGACCTCAATGTGGAAATTTCCCTTCACGGATTAAAGGCTCCCGTCATGAAGGGGGATGAAGCGGGAGAGGCGGTGTTGTACCGCGACGGCGTGGAGATCGGCCGCGTCAAGCTCGTTTCCATGGAGGATGCGCCTGCGTATAGCTGGTGGGATGCCTTCAAAGAGACGGCGAAAAATTGGAATTGACGGTTTTGCATAGTACTATGTCAGGCATAATTGGAAAAATCTTTCCATTGTGCCTTTTTTTCTTGAAAAAAATTCACCCATGTGCTATAATGCGGAAAAGGTGAAAATATGAACGAAAGAGAAACTTTAAAGGTAAACAAACAGGGCCATCTCGAGATCGGCGGGGCAGACTGCGTAGAACTTGCAAAAAATTTCGGGACGCCGCTCTATGTGTTCGATGAGGCCTATATCCGCTCCATGATGCGCGTCTATCGCGATACGATCGCCGAAGAATACGGCGGAAACGGGCTCGTGCTCTATGCCTCCAAGGCCTTTTCCTGTGAAGCAATGTATGTCATTGCCGATTCGGAGGGGCTCGGGGCGGACGTCGTTTCGGGCGGGGAGCTCTTTACGGCGATGAAAGCGGGATTCCCCGCCGAAAAGATCTATTTTCATGGCAATAACAAGCTGCCGAGCGAGATCCGCTATGCCTTGGACTGCAAGATCGGCTGTTTTGTTGTGGATTCTGCAACGGAAGCGGACCTTCTCGACGCCGAGGCGGAAAAGCGGGGCATGGTGCAGAATGTACTCCTCCGCATCAACCCCGGGGTGGAGGCGCATACGCACGCCTATGTGCAGACGGCGACGCCAGACAGCAAATTCGGCTTCTCCGTCCACAACGGCACTGCAGAGGAGATGGTCGCCTATCTCCTCAAAAAGAAGCATCTCCGTCTCCTCGGGTACCATTCCCATATCGGATCGCAGATCTTTGAGAAGCAGTCCTTTGTGATCGCAGTCCAAAAAATCATGGAATTTGCCGCCGAAATCAAGAAAAAATACGGTTTTGAGCCCGAATCCGTCAATTTGGGCGGTGGATTCGGCATCTGGTACACCGATGAGGACAGCAAGATCCCTTCGGGAGGGTACAGGGAATATCTCTCCGCGCTCATCTCCTCCGTCAAAGAGCAGTGCAAGAAGTATGCGCTTGCGCTTCCCCGCATCCTCATCGAACCCGGCCGCTCCATCGTGGGCGAAGCGGGCATCACGCTCTACACGGTCGGCGCGATCAAGGATATCCCCGGCCTCAGGAAATATGTTGCGATCGACGGCGGCATGTTCGACAATCCCCGCTATTGCCTCTACCAGTCGAAGTACACGGCCGTTCTTGCAAACAGAGCGGCGGAAAGGCCCACCGAACTCATCTCTCTTGCGGGGAAATGCTGCGAAAGCGGCGACCTCATCGGCATCAACATGAATCTGCCCAAGGCTGAGACGGGGGACCTCGTCGCCGTGCTCTCGACGGGGGCATACAACTACTCCATGGCGAGCAACTACAACCGCAACCTCATTCCGCCCGCTGTGCTCGTGAAAGAGGGGAAAGCGCAGTACATCGTAAGACCTCAGACGTATGAAGATCTGGTGCAGTATGACGTCATCCCCGCATATTTGAAAAAGTGAACCACAATATCTTGAAGATAAGAGCGGAATTTTCACAAAATGTCCGCTTTTTTCTTGCTTTTTTTTGATAGAATTGTTATAATATAATCTATGCCGTATGTTGACAGGATCATCGAACTCATAGCAAGTTTTCTCGCGGTCATGTTCGTTTTGACATGCCACGAGTTTGCGCATGCATATGTGGCCTATAAATGCGGCGATCCCACGGCGAAGATCTACGGAAGGCTCACGCTGAACCCCATGAAGCACTTCGATCTTCTCGGCCTCATCTGCTTTACCCTTGTGGGCTTCGGCTGGGCAAAACCCGTTCCCATCGAGCCGACCAACTTCAAAAAGTACCGCTTGGGGCTGGGCCTCACGGCGAGTGCGGGGATCGTGATGAACTACATCATGGCATTTTTCTTCTATCCGCTCTTCCTCGTCGTGATCAATTTCATGCCGCAGATCACATTTCTGACGTCCTTTTTGTACTATCTCACCTTTCTGCTGTATGCGTACAGCATGAGTTTCTGTGTTTTCAATCTTCTGCCCTTTTATCCGCTCGACGGATTCCGCATCGTTGACGCCCTGAACAAGCGCCGCGGCCCCGTTTACCGCTTTTTGCGCAATTACGGGTACTATATTCTGCTCTTTTTGATCGTTGAAAGTTTTCTGTGCGAAATATTTGTCTCCTACGGCATCGGCTTCATGGATAATTTCAACATTTTAGGGTGGGTCATGCGGTTTGCGCAGAACATTATCGGTTTCCCCATCCTTGCCGTGTGGCAATCCGCATTCGGCATTCCGTTCAGTCAAATCTGGAGTTCGCTCATATGGTAGATCGCGATAAATTTGAATCCAACGTAGACTATACGACGGTCCTCAACAATTTCGAGGGTCCCTTGGATCTTTTGCTCTATCTCATCAACAGAGAGGAGATTGAGATCAAGGACGTCTTTGTCTCGCAGGTCACGGAACAGTTCCTCGACTACATGAAGGGTCTGCCATATCTCGATGTAGACAAGGTGAGCGACTATCTCAATATCGCCGCATCCATCATCAAGATCAAGGCACAATACCTCGTTCCCAACATTGACGACGACCCCGAGTACGAGGAGGAGATCGAGGATGAAAAGAACAGCCTCATCCAAGCGCTTGAGGAGTACAGGCTCATCAAGGAAGAGATGACGAAGCTCAAGGAACTCGAGACGGTGGGCTACTACTTTAAGGAGCCCGACAAGGACGTGGGAGAGACAAAAACGGTGTTCAACCTCGACGCTTTGACCCTCGACGGCCTCGTTTCCGCCTTTCAGGCTCTGATGCTGCAGCGGGAGAGCAAAAAGGCAGGCGAGGAGATCCGCGAGATTCCGCGCGACGAGTTCACCGTCGAAGAGAAAGCAACGTTTATCATGGAGAGCATGGAAGAGGGCAGATCCGTCAAATTCGAGGAACTTTTCTCGGCGGACTACACCAAGGCAGAGATCGTTACGACCTTTCAGGCCATGTTAGAGCTCCTGAAAATGCAATTTTTGTGCGTGAGGCAGGAAGAGGCGTTCGGCGAGATCATCATTTCACTCAACCCCGACAGGAAGGAGGAAGTACCTTTTGGAAGCATTGACGAATATAATTGAAGCCGTGCTGTTCGCATCGGGCAAGGCTGTCCCGCTCGCCGATATGGCGGAAAAGCTCGAGGTCACAGAGGGAGAGATCAAGAAAGCGCTCAAGGAATTGAGGGAAAAATACGGCGAAGGAGAGGGGATCCAGCTCCTCGAGTTCAACAAAAAGGCACAGCTTGCCACAAACCCCGCCTATAAAGACCAAGTTGCCGCCGTGCTCAACCCCATCCGCCAGAAGGAGCTGACCCGCACCGTATTGGAATGCGCCGCCATCATTGCCTACAAACAGCCCGTCACGAGGAGCGAGATCGAAATGCTCCGCGGGCTCAACAGCGACTATGCGGTGAATGTCCTCCTCGATCTGAAGCTCATCTATCCCTGCGGCAGGAAGGATGCCATCGGCCATCCCATTCTGTTTGCAACGACGGATGAATTTTTAAAGCGGTTCAAGCTCAACACGCTCGAGGACCTTCCCGACTACGATGAACTCATGGAGGCCATCCGCAATGCCTCTCTCGACGAGAGAGACAGCTATCTCTACGCCCGTGAGGAATATGAGGGCGATGAGTCGGACGACGGTTCGGAGGGGGACGGCGGCCCTTCCGCAACGCCCACAGAGGCAACGAGGGAGCCCAAGCCGCAAAACAGAGAGGAAGTCCGCGGCGGGTACGAGATCCCCGAATTCCTTCGCGGCCTCGACGACAGCGATCTCGTCAAGATCGACTGAAAGATTTTCCAAAAACAAATATTTTTTCAAGATTCGCCCATATTACGGTCATGGGCGAATTTTTTGTATGGTCCACATTTACGGGATCCCTTCTCACATTCTTTCCCATATTTTTGTGGCTGGATTCCTATGTGGATATCCCAAAAAATCGCGCATGGTTTTCCCTCTCCCTGTACCGCCATCTGAAGCTCTTCGGCGGCTACGGCCAGCTCGACCGAGAGGGGATCGCCGTGCATCTCACGGAGAAAAAGGCCGTCTTTGTTCCCTATAACAAGATGGGGGACACGCGGAAAAAATTTGAGATCACAAAGGGATTTCAGCTCTGGAGACTGCACCAGACGGTGGAAACGGGAGGCGCGGAGAGCCTCTATGGGATCTTCATCGCTACGC
This sequence comes from uncultured Clostridia bacterium, assembly GCA_947629345.1. Lineage (GTDB taxonomy): Bacteria > Bacillota > Clostridia > Christensenellales > Borkfalkiaceae > Gallimonas. The sequence continues at coordinate 5,393 of CANRDK010000001.1, read as the reverse complement.
TGCTGCAGTCCGTGGGAGGGGGAACGTTTGCCTATCTGAGAACAAAGCATCCCTTTTTATCTCTGGAAAACAACACACTTCTCTCCGATAAGGCGTGCCTGAAGTTTTCCTTTGAAACAGCCACCGTGTTCAACGGCTTTGTGATCGGCATGGCATTCATGAAAAAAGCATTGGAGGTATTTTTAAATTGGATAAGAAAAAGAAAATCGACAGCATTCTTGAAAAGACAGCGGAGCAGTTGACGAGCCTCATCGATGTGAACACCGTCATCGGCAAGCCCATCCTGACGGCGAGCGGCGCACAGGTCATCCCGTTCACCAAGGTGACGATGGGGTATCTCTCGGGGGGCGGCGAGTACGGCGAAGTCAAGGCCGTGAAGCTCGACGAGACCTATCCCTTTGCGGGCGGCGCGGGGACTGTCATCACCCTGAAGCCGACGGGCTTCCTCATCGACGACGGCGTGGATTGCCGCGTCGTGCGGCTGACGGACGATCCCTTCGACGGGCTCATCGAAAAGGCAAGCGATATCGTCAACAAAATTGTGGATAAGGTCGGAAAGGGGGAAAATGAAGCGAACTGAGTATCTGGGGCTGTTTCTTGCCGTCATTGCCCTGTTTTCTTTCCTCTTTGGCGGAAGGGAGGCCCTTTCGGGTTCCGCCGCAGGGGAGGCGAGGGGAGAGTGCGTTGTGGAGATCTCCTCCCGCCGCATTCTGCACGAGAAGGATGCGCATGCAAGGCTGCCCATGGCGAGCACCACAAAAGTCCTGACGGCGATCCTCATTCTCGACGACTGCAAGATCGATGAGACGGTGAAGATCCCCAAGGCCGCAGAGGGCGTGGAGGGCTCGAGCGTCTACCTCCGCGCAGGAGAGGAATACACCGTGAGAGAACTGCTCTACGGGCTGATGCTGCGCTCGGGAAACGACTGCGCCGTGACACTCGCCCTGCATCACAGCGGGAGCATTGAGGCCTTTTCGGAGAAAATGAACGAAAAAGCAGCCCTCCTCGGGGCAGAGGGGAGCTATTTCGTCAACCCGCACGGTCTTCCCGACAGCCGCCATCATACGACTGCCCGCGACCTTGCCCTGATCTCCGCCTATGCGATGGAGAATGAGACCTTCCGTGAGATCGTCTCCTGCAAATACTATGAGCCGCGCAACTGGCAGAATAAGAATAAAATGCTCTTTAACTATGACGGGGCGATCGGGGTCAAGACGGGATTTACGACTGCGGCGGGACGGTGCCTCGTGACCTGTGCGGAGAGAGGGGGCATGTCGCTCGTATCAGTCGTTTTAAATTGTCCCGAAATGTACGAGCGGACAGCGGAGCTCCTCGACGGCTGTTTTTCGGAATTCCAAATCTATAAACTCTGCGACAGCGGCACGCCTTGGGAAAATTTTGAGATCAAGTGCAGTTTCAGCTATCCGCTCAAAAAGACGGAGCTGAGGAGTTTGCGCTTCGACAGCGATCTTTTTGACCCTCTTCCCACGGAAAAGGGAGAAGTTGCGGGGCAAATGCATATCTACCTGCAAAACGACTTGCTTTTTTCGCAAAATTTGTATATCATATAGGCAGAAAGAAAGGAGCGCAGAGTTTTTTCTGCAATACGGATGAGGATCAATAAATTTTTGGCAGAACAGGGCGTTGCCTCGAGAAGGGGAGCGGACGAGATCGTTGCAGAAGGGCGGGTGACCATCAACGGAAAGACAGCCAAGGCGGGGGACAACGTACAGCCCTCGGACAGCGTCGCCCTCGACGGAAAGTTGCTTTCCCACAAGGTAAAGTATGAATATTACCTTCTCAACAAGCCCAAGGGATGCGTCTGCACGGTGAGCGACGAAAAGACGGAGCGGCCGAGAAAGACCGTGATGGACTTTCTTCCGCCCAACGCGGGGAGAGTGTTTCCCGTCGGCAGGCTGGATTACGACACGGAGGGGCTGCTCATTCTGACGAACGACGGCGACCTTTCCTACCGTCTCACCGCCCCGCAGAGCGAGATCCCCAAGACTTATCTCGTCAAGGTGGAGGGGGCAGTCACTCCCGTCCAGCTCAATCGCTTGAGAAGCGGGGTGGAGATCGAGCGCGGCGTCGTCACAAAGAAGTGCCGCGTCGTCGTTGTCGATACCGATAAGAGCTATACAAAGCTCCATGTGACGCTGACGGAGGGGAAAAACCATGAGATCCGCCGCATGTTTGAGGTGGTCGGCAAGCCTGTTACGTTCTTAAAGCGCATCAAACTCGGCGATCTGACCCTTGCGGGCCTCGACCGCGGGGAATGCCGCCGCCTCTCGCAGGAAGAGGTGTTCTATCTTAAAAATCTGTAAAAAAATCAAGCGGCAAAACCGCTTGTTTTCGTTTATCAAAAAAATCGGGCGGCTGAATTCCGTCCGATTTTTTAACTTCAAGGAGTTTAATCTGCCACAAATAAGACATCATACCCCATGCAATAGATCCTATCCGTCCAATCATAGGCGTATAAGGTAAAATTCTCGCTATCGCCGTTGAACTTCTCTGCCCGAAAATCAACGCTTCTCTCGGCGATATAATCATATTCGATACTTTTCACATCGTCCGCAACATCGTAAAATATGAAATAGACGTCCCCATCAACGCCATCAACACACGCTACAAACCCATCTATATCGTCCGAAGGTTCAGTCATAGAGAGCTCGATTTTCGATTGGGGCGTGAAAATAGTACCGTCTTCATAATCTTGAATACGAAAACTGCCGGGAGAAAAATCAAGGGAATAGTGCTGCCAGCCGCCCTTCTCCCAGCCTCCGCAAGCGGTAAGACATGCACAGACACATACCAAAAGCGCCGTTATGAACAAATTTCGTATCGATTTCATACCTATCCTCCTGTTTCTGAATTTCATTTGAGTGAAATGATTATACCATACGGTTTGCATATTGTCAAGCATCTCCTTGAGAGCAGATAGGGACCGTTTTCAGCCTCTTGGAGGTCATGATGACCCTTGCAAAAACGTAGATAAAGGTCAACGCCTCCGTGAGCGGCATGACGATCCAGATGAGGGAGCCATTCTGAAAGATTGCGGGCAGGGCATAGATCAAAATTCCGTTGATGAAGATCCCGCGGAGGACAGAAACGAGGAAGGAATCCGCGCGCCTGAGGATGGATTGGAAATAGTATGTCGAAGAGACATTCAGCGACAAAAAGAGGAAGGAAGAGGCATAGACCCTGATTTCGTACGGCGCGATCTGCAAAATCTTGTCCGTGGGCTTCATAAAAATGCGGATGAAAACATTGGGAATGCTCATGGAAAGAACGGTCCATACGAGTCCGAAAGTAAGGGCGGCGCAGATCCCGTACTTCAGGCAGCGCTTGACATTATCGCCTCGGTTTGCGCCGAAATTGACCGAAAGAATGGGCTGGGCGGCCTGCCCGACGCTGTATGCACAGCACTGGACAAACGTAAACAACTGAATGACGACGCCATAGACGGCAAGATCTTCCTTCCCGAGGTATTTCATGATCTGATTGTTCATCATGATCGTGAAAATCCCCATTGCGACATCGACAAAGAAGGCGGAAAATCCCGTTGACAGGATCCCAAAAATATCTTTTCCGCAAAAATCCCGATTGAGACGGAGAGTGTTTTTCTTGGTAAAGAAATGGCTCAATAGCACGGAGAGAGTGATGCATGCGCCGATCGACGTTGCGATGCCCGCGCCCATTGCGCCCATGTCGAAAGCGAAAACGAAGAGCCAATCCCCGAAAATGTTGAAAATTCCTCCCGCAAGGACGGCGGCCGTTGCAAGGCGGGGGCTGTTGTCGTTGCGGATGAAGCAGGAGAGAAAGTTCTCCACCGTAAATACGGGCAGGCAGAATTTGATGGGCAAAAGATATTTTTGCGCATAGGGGAGAAGGGTATCGTCTGCGCCGAACAGCCTCAGGATGGGCTCGTCAAAAAAGATCATGGCAAGCCAAAAAAGTGAAATGATGCCCGCTGTCAGGATCAAAGAGAGGGTAAAATACCCGTTTGCCCTGTCTTTTTCGTTCTTTCCGATCGCATTGCCGTAAAGAACTGCGCCGCCAATGCCAGTCAAGAGTCCGATCGCATAGATGATATTCCAGACGGGAAAAAGCAGGCGAGTGCAGCCGTCGCGTCCGAACCTTCGTACTGTCCGACCATCGCCATATCGACGATGCCGTAGATCGTGGAGATCAAGGTGCTGCCGAAGGACGCCAATAGGTAATTAAAATAAATTTTTTTGATGTTTCCGTTGATAAAGTCCATGATTTTTAAAAAACGAGCCGAATAAGCCCCGAACGGTAGATCCCTTATCCAACATTCGCTACGGCTATGTTGCTCCGGGATTTTTCCGTCCGACATCTTATCCGGCTCGCAGTTACGACCGCGTTGCCCTCTGATGAGTGAAATCATTCTATCAAAGAATAAATTTTCCGTCAAGCGGTTTTCCGCATGTTCTCGCTTATTCTACCGAAAACTGCGCATGAGGCCGATGACTTTGCCGAGAATGCGGATACTATCCTGATTTTCGGGAACGATATCTTCCATCGTGCTGTTTTCGGGATGAAGAATGATTTTTCCGTTCCTTTGGAAGAAGCGCTTGACCGTGGCGCCGTTCATCGTTCCGTCGTCGAACATGGCGACAACGATCTCGCCGTTTTCTGCACGATCCTGACGCTTGACAATGATCTTGTCCCCGTCGAAAATGCCCGCTTCGATCATGGATTCGCCGTGCACACGGAGCAAAAACAGATCGTCGCCCTTGAATTCCGCCTCGGGAAGGGTATAATAGCCCTCGTTGTTCTCCACGGCGAGGATGGGCTGGCCTGCATTGACGACGCCGAGGAGGGGAGCCCGCACGGATGCGCTCCCGCGGACAATCACCGAACGATTCTTCTTGGCCGCCTTGTCGAGATAGCCCTGTTCGCGCAGACGGTTGATATAGTCGTAGACCGTAGCCGTCGATTTGATATTGAGGGCCGCGCAGATGTCACGGACGGAGGGGGGGAACCCGTTTTCGTCGTTATAGCGGCGGATATACTCAAATACGTCCATCAATCTGTCTTGTTTGATCATTCTTCACCTCACAACTGCATTATAGCACAGAGAAAAAATAAATGCAAACAAATGTTCCATGTTTTTCAAATTTTTTTGTTGCATTTTTTGGGAGAGGGTGTTATACTATCTGTATGGAAACAAAAATGTGTGTTTTGGATGAAGAAAAGGAATGCGACGGGTGCCTCGAGTGCCTCGTCTGCGACCTTGACCCAACAAAAATCTGCGATAACTGCGGCAAATGCCTCGATATCCGCGACTATGCAACGATCAAGATCGATAAGATCATCATGGATCCTGCCTATGATCCCGATGACGATAAAAAGAGCTGAATTTTTCGGCA